>NZ_JASLIP010000006.1 GCF_030152825.1 Corynebacterium sp. | reverse complement strand
TCATGAGCGCGACCAGCTCCTCGTAGCCCGCGGGCGGGGCATCCTCCGGGGGCGGAACTGCATCGAACTCAGGGTCGAACTCCGGCTCTGGCAGCGGCAGTTCCTCGGCTTGTTCTGCCTCCGGCCCACCCGCACCGGCGGCGGGCTGATCGCCGACGTGGCTGGCCGCCTGGTCCGCCGGACGTGCGGTACCAGGGGTCATGGGAAAGAGGCTGTCTTGCTCATCAGGAGTGTTCATCGTCTACCAGGCTAGTAGATGCCCCAGACACGGCTGCGCGACGTACAATCAAAGCTATGACTAGCGAAGATGGCGCAGCGATGAGCCCCGGCATCGGGGATGGGCCGGAGGTTCCGGCTAAGGACTTCGAGGTGCGCATGCCCTCGGGTACCGATGATCCGCTCTCCGATGAGGAGATTCAGAAGTATCGCCAGGAGATCAACCGGATGGATCGAACGATCATTGATGCGATCCATCGCCGCTCCGCCGTCTCGAAGGCCATCGGCAAGACCCGCCTGGGCTCCGGCGGTACCCGCCTGGTCTACACCCGCGAGGTGGCGATCATTAACCAGTTCCGCGAGGAGTTCGGCTCCGAGGGCGTAGAGATCGCCAAGGCGCTGCTGCAGCTCGGCCGAGGCCGGTTGGGCTAGCCACTGCTTTCGATCACTGAGACCTTGCGAAACCCGCCCCAACGCGCAGCTGCCCCCGACGATGTGTCGTCGGGGGCAGCTTTATGACTGAGAGTTCTGCGCTCGTGCTTGGGTGTTAGCGGTTTTGGTGTGCGCCGGTACGCCAGTGCTGTGCACTAGCGTTTTCCGCGAACGCTACCCGCTAGGGCAGGCGGAAATCCGCGCCGGAACCGCCGAGCGCGTTCATGTCCGCAGCAATGGCATCCCAGGTGGTGGACACCGCCGGGGAGTGCAGTGGCCCCTGCAGCGGGGTGGTGCAGCTTGGCAGCGGCTGGAAACCACCGTTGAGGATGCCCACCAGGCGACCACCCGCGTAGACGGGTGCGCCGGAATCCCCGAGGGAGGCGCAGATGTGGCTCACGAAGGTCTGGCCAAGATGCCCCAGCACCGGCCCACACTTGGTGCCGGTGGCTACGCCGGTCTTGCATGCCCCATTCGGCACAGCAGGCGCCGGGCCACCGATTCGGTTCAGCGCCACGCGACCGTAGTTCCGGGTCAGCTGCACGTCGGGGCGCAGCCGGATGACGGAATAGTCCAGGTTGCCGAACTTCACGACCTTGCCGATCACACCGGCCTCGGGGGCATCGAGGGAGCGCACCGGACTACCCGGCACACCACAGTGAGCGGCGGTAACGCCCACCTTGTTTCCCGCAGCATCAATACCTGTCACAGACAGGGTGCAGATGCTATCGCCCACCATGATCGGGGTGGATGGTCCCAGGAGGGCCTGGGGCTGGATGCGCTGCTGAGCAGCCGGCGCGGTGGGCGAGGTGAAGTAGTGCCCCGGCACGCGGTGTGGGCCTGGCTGGCCGGTGGCAGTAAGTGCCGCGTCGAGGGACCCCATCGGGTTGGCTGCCGCCTGCCCGGCCACCCCAACGCCCAGCCCGGCAGCCATCCCGAGGCTGGCCAGCAGTCCCGCAGCACCTCGCAAGATGCGCCCGCGCAGGGTGCGGTGGTGGCGGGCATGGGTCGGGGTGGTGCGCTGCATGGGGCGTTCCTTCTGTGACAGGTGGGGGGTGATCCACTCTCACCATAGCGCCCGCGCCAGACACCACCTATGCCAACGCGCATGGCAGCCCCGGCGCTACACCACACCACCCCCACCCCCAAAGTTCAACGTGTTGAACTTGGCAATTCAGGTAGCTGAACACTATTCTTTGCTGCCATGAGCATTAGCGTCCACAACTTAAGCGTGAGCTACGGCGCGAATACCGCGATTCGGAACATCAGCTTCACCCTCGACTCCGCCGGCATGCACGGCATCATCGGCCCGAACGGCTCGGGCAAGTCCACCCTCATGAAGGCAATGCTTCAGATCCTGGACAAGCACCACGTCCACGGCACAAGCACGACCGGGACCTCTACTGGCTACCCCGTCACCCTCGACGGCAAGACCCCCGCCGAGCAGCGCCGGGCAATCGCCTATATCGAGCAGCGTTCGGACCTGGACCGCAACTTCCCCACCAGTGTTTTCGATACCGTCCTGATGGGCACCTACCCACGCCTGGGACTGTTCCACCGACCCGGCAAGGCCGAACGCGACGCAGCCACCCAGGCCCTCAAGGACGTCGACATGTGGGATTTCCGCCACCGCCACATCAGCGCGCTCTCGGGTGGACAGTTCCAGCGCGTGCTCTTCGCCCGCGCCATCGTGCAGGACGCGGAGTACATCTTCCTGGACGAGCCCTTCGTCGGCATCGACGTCCCCAGCGAGAAGACAATCGTGACCCTGTTGCGGCAGATGGCGGATGCCGGCAAGCACGTCGTCGTCGTACACCACGACATGAACACCGTCCGCGACTACTACGACGACCTCATCGTCCTCAACGGCGAGCTCGTCGCGGCGGGCCCCTCCGAGGAGGTCTTCGTCCCCGACGTACTGCAAAAGGCCTTCGGCGCGCTCGTCATCCGCGAGCCGGCGGCGCCAGAGCACCCCACGCCACGCCAGGCCGAACTTCAGGAGGAGAAAGCATGATCGCGGAGTTCCTCGACTCACTACTCAGCCACGGCTACCTGCAAAAAGCGCTGATCACCTCGGTAATCGTGGGCGTGGCCTGCGGCATCGTCGGCAGCTTCATCGTGCTGCGCGGCATGGCCCTGATCGGCGACGCCATCTCGCACGCGGTGCTGCCGGGGGTCGCGGCCTCCTACCTGCTGGGGACGAACCTCTTCCTCGGGGCGGTGGTCGCGGGGCTTCTCGCCACACTCGCGATCGGGCTGATCAGCGAACGCTCAACGGTGAAAAACGATTCGGCGATCGGCATCGTCTTTTCCACCTTCTTCGCGATCGGCGTGCTGCTCATGGCGAAAGCGCAGACGGCGACGGACCTGACGGAGATCCTTTTCGGCAACGTCCTGACCGTTCAGGACGCCGACCGCAACCTCTCGATCGGTATTGCCGCTGCCGTGCTGATTCTCACGCTGGTCTTTTACAAGGAGCTGAAGCTCAGCACCTTCGACCCCGTGATGGCCCAGTCGGCTGGCGTGCCAGTGCGGGCGATCCACTACGGGCTGATGGTGGTGCTCACGCTGGTGACGGTCATTTCCCTGCAGACGGTGGGCGTGATCCTGGTAGTCTCCCTGCTGATCACTCCGGCGTCGGCGGCGTACCTGCTGACAAACCGGCTGGGCGCGATGATCGGGCTTTCGGTGGCGATCTCGGCGTTCAGCTCCGTGGTGGGGCTATTCCTGAGCTACAGCTACAACGTCTCCTCCGGCGTGACGATCGTGCTGACCGCCAGCGCCCTATTCCTGCTGGCCTTCCTCTTCGCACCAGGCAAGGGCCTGGTTGCCCGCTCGCAGGGCAACAAGCCGCTGGCCGCACTGCTGGCCCTCCTGGTGGGCGGTGCCCTCGTGTTCGGCGCCGTGACCCTCTCCTCGGAGGAGAAGGCAGACGCTGAGCAGCTGAACGTCGTCACCACCTTCACGCTGCTAGCGGACCTAGTGGAGGAGATCGGCGACGACGCGGTGAACGTCCATAACCTCGTGCCAACAGGCACCGACCCGCACGACTACGATCCCCTGCCCGCGGACCTGGATGCGACGAGCGACGCCGACCTGCTGTTCTACAACGGGCTGAACCTCGAGGGCGGGGAGCACGGATGGCTGGCGAAGCTAAAGAACACCGCGGGCCTGGATGAATCGCAGATGGTCGAGACCACCAAGGGCGTGCAGCCGAAATACCTCAAGGACGAGGCGGGCAATCAGGAGATCAACCCGCACGCCTTCCTGGACCCGACCGTCGGCATCGCGATGGCGGAGAACGTCACCGCAGCGCTGGCCGAAGCCCTGCCCGAGCGCGCCGAGCAGATCGAGGAGAAGGGCGCGGCGTACAAGGCCATGCTGGCGGGCATCGACGCCGACTACCGCGAGCAGATTGGCACGCTGCCGAAGGAGGATCGTGTGCTCGTGGCCAGCGAACACGCCTTCCAGTACATGGTGGACACCTACGGCATGGAGCAGCTCTACATCTGGGAGATCGATACGGATGAAAACGGCTCCCCCGCGCAGATCGGTAACCTCGTGCGCCAGCTGAAGGACAAGCGCCCGAAGCACCTGTTCGTGGAGTCGAACGTGGATACGCGTTCGATGCAGACCGTCTCGCGTGAGGCCGGGATCCCAATCTTCGACGAGCCGCTGCACTCCGATGAGCTCGGCAAGCCGGGCACGGTCGCCGGGACCTACGAGGACTTCCTGCGCAGCAACTTGAAGACCATGATCGCGGGGCTGAAGCGCTAGAGCTCCTCCCCTGGTGTGCCCGTCACCGTTTTATCCCACTGGGGTGGGTGGCAGGCCGCCCGCGGGCTTATTATTTGATACATGGCTAAAACTATCCCCGAGCAGAGGCAGCGGATTCTGCCCTCTCGCGCCCATCTGCCGTACGGGCTGGTGCTCGCCGCCTGGTGGAGCGCATGCCTGCTGCTGATCGCGGGCGGGGCGATCGTCGGCGCCCGCTTTGTGGAGAAGCTCGCGGTCGTTGTGGCGCCGCTGGCCATCGCGGTGTTGTTTTCCGCGATGCTCACCCCGGTCGTCAATTTTCTCGACGCCAAGCTGCGCCTCCCCCGCTCCCTGGCATCCTTGCTGACGGTTCTAGGGCTGATCGGGATCATCTCGGCGGGTGTGACGCTGTTTACCACCCAGCTGATCTCTGGCGTGCCGGCAATGCGGGATTCCGCCCGTCAGGGCGTGAATCAGATCGTCAATTGGCTGGAGACCGGCCCTTTTAAACTCACCCAGGCGAAGCTCTCCGACATGGTCAGCCACGTGCAGGGCGCGCTGTCCGAGAACTCGAAAACAATCGCGGACGGCGCGGTACGCACGGGCACGACGGCGGTCAACTCGGGGGCTGCCCTGCTGATCTTCCTGATCACCCTGTTCTTCTTCCTCTACGAGGGACGGCGGATCTGGCTGTGGCTAGTGTCACTGGCTCCCCAGGCATCCCAGGTGCCGATGGATGAGGCCTTCCGCCGCGGTTGGGTCTCGCTCGGAACCTTCGCCCACGTGCAGGTGTTGGTCGCCGCGTTGAACGCGGTGTCGGTCGGCATTGGCTGTTGGGTGATGAAGGTGCCGTTCGCGATTCCGATTTCGGTGCTGGTTTTTATCGCTTCCTTCGTCCCGATCGTGGGCGCGCTGATTTCCGGTGCGGTGCCCGCGCTGATCGGACTAGTGGATCAGGGCGTGTTCACCGCGATCGTCATGGTGATCATCGTGACGGCGGTACACCAGATCGAAACCCACGTGCTGCAGCCCTTCCTGATGGGGCACGCGGTGGCGCTGCACCCGCTGGCGGTGATCGTGGTGGTCGCCGCGGGCACGTACCTCTTCGGCCTGGCGGGCGCGGTCTTCGCGGTGCCGGTGGCCGCACTGGTGAACTCGGTGGTGCGCTATCTGCGCGGCAATGACATGTTTCCCGCGCTCGGCGAGGCCTATGAGCTACGGAAGCCGGGGACAACGAGGGGGCTCACCGACCCCAAGGAGGAGGCTTCTGGGGAGTCGGCAGCTGCCGATGCAGAGTCGGACGCCGAAGCCACAGCTCCGGCTCACAGCACCGAGCCCCGCGACTAGCGTCCTCTCCCCTCCCCAATAGCGCACTCACCGGATGGGGGACTTTTGCTGGTGCTAGTAGCGCTCGGGCTCCTCGCCGAGCTGGAAGCGCCGGCCGGAGATCTCCTCTGGGGTGATCTCCACGTAGTTGTACTTCAGGGTCGGCAGCCACGGCTTCAGCGGCAGCTCGTCGGCCTGCTGGATCTCGTCGGTCCTCTCCAGGATGCGAGCGCGTCCCTTCACGATGACGGACCATGCCTTGTCCTCGGTGTGATCATCGGCTTCGAAAAGCACCCGATCATTGATGGACACTGTGAAAAGCTTGGAGCCCTCCGCGGTGCGGAAGTAAATCTTGCCTTCGCTCACCACGAAATTCACCGGGTAGAGGTCAAAGTCGTCCTTGATGCGAACGACCAGGCGCCCGAGCTGCTGGTTGCCCATCAGCTCCAGTGCCTCGTCATCTTTTAGGGTCTCAATGGGGTTCTCAAAATCAGCCATACTTCCATTCTGGCACTGTTTTGCCTTTCGTGTCGTGGCGGAGTGTTAAGCCTCGGGTCCGGTGATCAGCATCAAGGTCACCGTGGCGGGTCCGTCGACCGCCCGCAGCTCGTGGGAGACGTTCGCCGCCACAGAGATTGCGGTGCCAGGCTTGATGAGAAGTGTCTCCCCACCGACGTCGAACTCGACCTCACCGGTCTGGCCAAGAACCATGATCGGCGCTGGCGCATGGTGGTCCGCCATGACGTCCCCCTTTCGGAAGCTGATACGGACGACGGACGCGTGCCCAAGCTTTTCCTGGATGCGAACCTCGGGGACGGCACGGCCCTCCCCCTGGGACTGGCTGTGTTCTGCGTCCAGCTGGGTGAGGTGCACCCAGCCTTCGCCAGCGGAATTGTAGGGCTGCTTCGTGGAGGTGTCGTTATTCGCGCTCATGGCCCCATGCTTCCACATAATTGCCACCTCAGGTATGACGAAGGCCCCCTCACCGTTTCCAGTGAGGGGGCCTTGCTCTTAGTAGCGGGGGCAGGATTCGAACCTACGACCTCTGGGTTATGAGCCCAGCGAGCTACCGAGCTGCTCCACCCCGCGACGCTTGCGAGTACAGACTCAACCAATTCCTTGGCTGACCTCTGTCTGCAACATCGACTAGCCTAACAAGTCTCTATACAAAAGCAAAATCGCCCGCTGGCCTGCGCTCTTCCATCGAGCGCTGCGACCAACGGGCGATCAGCGGGCTAGTCACTGGGCGGCCACGCGGCCACCCAGCCCACCCCTACTGCTGGGACTGCAGCTCGCGGACTGCCTTGTCCAGCTCGTCGAGGGCCTTACCAAACTCCTCGAAGGAGCCGGACTGGCGGGTGCGGTTGACCTTGTCCATCGCATCCCGGACCTTGTCAGCAGCGTCGCCCTGTGGCAGCTGACCGGCCGCCCCAGAGCCCTGCTCCTGGCCCTTATTTTCGTCCTTATCGGACTCGCCTTCGTCCTTCTTATCGCCCTTACCCGGAGCCACGACGCTGCCGTCGACTTCCTCCAGGTCCGTGGCAGCGGCCGGGTCGATGCCAACCTGCTCCAGGGCCTCGGCGATCGTCGGCGCGTAACCGACCTGACCGTTGTAGGACACCAGCACGCGCAGCAACTTCGGGAACGCGGACTCCTGGTCCTTGCGCTTGGAGTACACCGGCTCCACGTAGAGCACCTGGCCGTCGCCCACCGGCAGGGTCAGCAGGTTGCCGTTGATGACGTCGTTGGTGCCCTCAAGCAGAGTGCGCTCGCGGGCCACCTCGTCGGAGGACATCATCGTGTCCTGCGCCTGCTTCGGGCCCTGGGTCTGCGTCTGGGTCGGCAGCACGCGCACGTGGATCTTGCCGTAGTTCTCCGGGTCGGAGGAGACGGTCATGTGCGCGGCCAGGAACTCACGGCGCAGGCCACGGAACGGGGTGATCAGCTGGAAGCTCGGCTTGCCGGTCTCCGGGTCGGCGGCGACCACGTAGTACGGCGGCTGCGCCAGCTCACCCTTGTTCTCCTGGGCGGTCGGGTCGGAAGGCACGGACCAGAAGGCGTCGTTCTGGAAGAACACGCCCGGGTCGCTGACGTGGTAGCGGGCGATGAGCTCACGCTGCACCTTGAACATGTCGCCCGGGTAGCGCATGTGCTCCATCAGCTCGTCGCTGATCTCGGACTTCGGCTTCACGACGTCCGGGAACGCGCCGCGCCACGCCTTCAGGACGGGGTCCTTCTCGTCGAACTCGTAGAGCTCGACGGTGCCGTCGTAGGCGTCGACAGTGGCCTTGACGGAGTTACGGATGTAGCTGACCTTGTCGGTGACCAGCTGCTCACGGCGGACACCCTCAGGGTTGGTGGTGTCCGTCGTGGTCTCCGTCAGGCTGGTGCGCTCGGAGTACGGCAGGTCCGTCAGGGTGGTGTAGCCGTCCACGACCCACTTGATGCGGCCGTCGATGACGGTCGGATAGGTCTTCGAATCCGTAGTCAGCCACGGTGCAACCTTGTGCACACGCTCGCGAGGGTCGCGGTTGTACAAGATGCGGGAGTTCTCGCCAATGCGGTCGGTGAGCAGCAGGTTCATCGACTCGAAGTGCGCGGCGTACATCAGGCGGTTGAATGGATTATTGACGTCCACTCCGCCCTTACCGGTGTAGGTGTAGTTGCTGTCCTCGGTGTCGTACTCCAGCGGGTTGCCGCCGGTACGGCCGACGATGGCGTAATCCGAGTTCGGCGTCGGGTTAGAGGCGATCAGCGGGCCGAAGTAAATACGCGGCTGCTTCAGGTCCAGCTCCAGCTCGCCACCCTGACGGCGCCGCTCTAGGGACTGCAGGTCGGCGACGGTGTAGACCGGGTAGCCACCACGGGCGGAACCGACATCGCGGGCCACCTCGTCGACCTTGCGGGCCGGGGCGGCGATGAAGCCGTTGCCGTGGGTGTAGACGGTGTGGCGGTTGATCCAGTCCTGCTGGTTGCCTTCCAGGGTGTTCGGGTTCAGCTCACGAGCGGCGACGACGAAGTCGCGCATCTTGCCGTCGACCTCGTAACGGTCCACAGCGAGCTCGTCGGAGAAACCGTAGAAGTTACGCAGCTGCTGTTGCTGAGTGAACGTCGGGGACAAAACCTGCGGGTCCAGGAGACGGATGTTGGAGAGGGTGACGTCGTCCTGGGCGATGGAGCGCTCCGCCTGCTCGCCACCCTGCTTGGTGCCCCAGTTGCGCTCGTAGGTGACGTTATCGTCCCCGAGGCTGTAGGCGTGGCGGGTAGCGTCGATGTTGCGGGCGATGTACTCGCGCTCCTTCTCCGCGCGGTTCGGTGCGACGGAGAACTGCTCCAGGATCGCTGGCCAGGCCACGCCGGCGACCAGGGAGGTCAGCAGCATCAGGGCCACGGCGAGCGCCGGGATGCGCAGGTCCTTCATCACGATGGTGAGGAAGAACAGGGCGGCGACGAAGATGGCGACCACGAGCAGGACGATCTTCGCCGGCAGGACGGCGTTGATGTCCGTGTAGGAGCCACCGGTGAAGGTGTCGTGCTGGCGGTTGAGCAGGTCGTAGCGGTCAAACCAGTAGCCCACAGCCTTCACGATCATCCAGATACCGGCGATGATCGCCAGCTGGCGGCGGGCCACCGGGGCGACCTTGGCCTTCTCCCCCACCCGCGGGTTACCGGTGGTGATGGAACCCAGCAGGTAGTGGCCAATGCCGTTGACGAAGAAGGCGATGATGATGATGAAGCTGAGCATCCCCAGGATGAGGTTCAGCATCGGCAGGTTGAACGCGTAGAAGCTCAGGTCCTTGCCGAACTGCGGATCCTCCACCCCGAAGGAAGAGGAATTCCAGAACAGCATCGCGCGGCGCCAGTTGCCCTGCGAGACCAGGCCGACGACGACGCCCGCCAGGATCGGCAGCCACACCAGCATCGGGCGGACAGTCTGCCGGATCGCCGGGCGGTTCGTGGCCAGCGGCGAGGCCGAACCGAGAGATTCGAGGCTGGTCGGCCCGTTGCGGTAGGCGGCGAAGGCCGCGAGCCAGACGATCACCCCCGCGACCAGCCCGAAGATCAGGAACAGAATCACACGGGTAACGATGACGCTGAAGAATACGCCCTGATATTCCAGGTCACGGAACCACTGCCAGTCCGTGTACGCACCAACCACGATGGGCACCAAGAAGAACGCCACACCCAGCGCCATGACCAGGCCGGCGATAATCTTGGAACGGCGCGAGGGCCTGAAATTTGCAGATGAGGCGCCAGATGGAGGCTGTGCCGACATACTCAAGGGTTCACTACTTCCTACGCAGAATCAGATCTAACAGTCCAGGATACGTAGTAAAACTTCCCTCGCGAAATGAGTTTTTGCCCCTACCGATGCGGGCTTCCGCCGCGTATGGGCCGGCGGGCTAAACTCTCGGCCATGAACTTCAACGATGACCGCATCTTGAACGCCGCCCTCATGGAGGCCGTGGACTTCATCCAGGCCGAGGGTTGGGATCGCCCCGCTACCCTGTTCGCCCTCGTCCCGACGGAGCTGGTCGCCGACGCCCTGGAGCTCACCGAGGACCGCAACCCGCTCTCCCTGATCGTGCAGGACGACCTGCCGGAGCACATCCGCCCCGGCTCGGAGGAGCTGGGCGAGTTCGTCGCCTCCATCCGCTGGCCTGCGCAGGTGGTGGGCGCGATCCTGGCCCAGGAAATCTCCTTCGTGGATTCCTCCCTGGGCGAGGACGCGGCGCCGCAGCAGGCCCGCCTGTTCAGCGGCATCTTGGACGCGGGCGCCCGGGATGGCGCCGCGGCGGCGGGCGATGGTTCCGAGCGCACCTTGCTGCAGCTGCGCCCGACCGAGGAGGAGCTCGCGGCCGATCCCTTCGGGCAGGACCGCGTGGAGCTGCGGGGCGGGGAGGATATCGCGCCGGGCGTGATCGCCACGCTGCGCGCCACCTTCGTGGACTAGGGCCTGGCTAAGCCCTAGCCGCAGGTGTCGAAGCCGCCGCCGGAGCGGATGCCCTCCAGATCCTTGACCGCATCATCGAGGGAGTCGACCTTCACCAGCTTCGGCCCGGCGTCCTCCACCGTGAGCGCCTCAGCACAGTTGCCAGCGGGGACCAGGAAGTACTCGGCCCCGGCATCAGCGGCCGCGCGGATCTTGTGGGTGATCCCGCCGATCGCGCCGACCTGGCCGGCAGCGTCGATGGAGCCGGTGCCCGCGACGAACGCGCCACCCGTCAGATCTTGTGGGGTGAGCTTGTCCACGACGGCGAGCGAGAACATCAGCCCCGCGGAAGGGCCACCGACGTCCTGCAGGTTATAGCGCACGCGGATCTCCCCCGCGGGCTGGGACAGGGAGGTCACGCCCAGGAAGGCGGAGCCCTGGCCAGCCTGCTGGAGGTGCTTCGGTGGCTCGCCGAGCGTGACGGTCACCGTCTCCTCCTTGCCCTGCCGGTCGACCAGGACGTCGATTTCGTCGCCCGGCGCGTGCTCGCCGACTACGCGGGCGAGCTCGTCGGGAGTGGTGATGGGGCGCCCACCGACCTCGCGGATGACGTCGTTGACCTTGATCTTCCCCGCTGCCGGTGCGTCGTCTAGGACGTCGATGACGGCGGTTTCCAGCGGCTTGTTGAGGAAGTTCATCGCCGCGGTGGTGGCGTTGGATTCCGAGGCAGCAAAAGCCGCCTGGTTCTGCTGCTGGACTTCCTCGGGAGACTTATTCGCGGGGAAGATCTGCCCGATCGGGACGAGGGTGTCGTCGGTGGTCAGCCACCGGGCGATCGCCTGGCCGAGGGTGAGCTTGGTGTGCACGGAGACGGTGGTCATGTTGAGGTGACCGGCGGGTTTACTGGTCTCCGCACCGGTGATCTCGACGACCTGCTTGCCGCCCTCCTCACCGAGGGTGTTGAAGGTCGGGCCCTTGCCCTCTGCCGCGTAGGGAACCGTCAGGTCGATATCGGTGCCCGGGATGCTCGGCAGGCCAAGCAGGGTCACCAGGACGACGACCGGGGCGGCGCCCAGCGCGATCGTTCGGTTGCGACGGTTCCAGATTTTCATCGTTCATACCCTACCTGCTCGTGGGGACTGCTGGGTTCAGGCGAGGCCGGGGAGAGGCCGGCGGGTGACGTCGTCAATATGAAAGGGCGACGGCCGGAGACGGCGGGGCCGTTCGCTCACAGCACACGGAACGGAGCAGATTTTGATGGGGGCTGTCCGCTGCGATCAGTAAGGTTGTGAGCATGAGTAATTTCGGCTTCGGCATGCACCCCAATAACAACGGTGGCAACGGCGACGACAACGGCCGCGACGATGATGACCACAACGATGGCCAGAACGGCGACGAGGGCCGCGGAGGCCAGGGCGACGGTCGAGGCAATAACCCTTTCGAATTCCTCTTCGGCGGTTCGGGTGGTTCGGGTGGCTCTGAGCAGTCGAACCCCTTCGGCGGCGGGAACCTCGGTGATCTGCTGAACCAGTTCGGCTCGATGTTTAGCGGCTTCGGCGCGGATCTGAATAGCCAGGGCGCCGATGATGCCGTGAACTATTCGATGGTGGAGCGCACCGCCCGCCAGCACATCCGCAGCAAGCAGCAGGCCAGCGAGGGTGGGCAGCACCCGTTCGGTGGTTTGTTCTTCGGCTTTGGTGCAGGCCCCCAGCGCGGTGCGGAGTCCAGCGCGCCGAGCCAGTCGGATTCCCAGGCCGTGGCGGAGTCCGTGCGGCTCGCGGAGCTGTGGCTGGACGGGGCGACCACGCTGCCTGCGGGCGCGACCGGCTCCGTCGCCTTCGGCCCGGAGCAGTGGCTGGAGGAGACGCTGGAGACCTGGAAGCGCATCTTCACCCCTCTGGCGGAGAAGCTCGGCGAGGCCGCGATGGGCGAGATCCCGGAGGAGATGCGGGATCAGATGGGCCCGCTGGCCGGCGTGATGCGCCAGGTCAACGCGATGAACTTCTCCATGCAGTTGGGTCACACCCTGGGCGAGCTGGCGACGGGTGTCAGCCACTCCACGCAGTGGGGCATGCCACTGGCCGGTGGCAACGTGGCGGCGGTGGCGACCGCGCAGCTGGAGTCCATGGCCGAGAAGCTGGGCACGGATAAGCGCGAGGCGCTGATTTACCTGGCGACCCGCGAGGCCGCACACCACCGCCTGTTCAAGCACGTCCCGTGGCTGGCCGAGCGCCTCATCCTGGATGTTGAGGAGTTCGCCCGCGGGTTGGCGCTGGACACCTCCGCGATGGAGGAGGCGATGCGGGAGTTCAACCCGGAGTCCATGAATGATCCCTGGAAGATGCAGGAGATGATGGCCCAGATGCAGGGTCAGGACCTCTCCCCCAAGGTCGTGTCCGCGAATGCGCACGCCCGCGAGCGGTTGGAGACCAGCCTGAGCCTCGTGGAGGGCTGGGTGGATTACGTGGTCGGCCAGGCGCTGGCGGACCGGATGCCGAATGCTTCCATCCTGACGGCGGCGTGGTCCTCCTACCGCAACACCGAGTCCCCGGAGATGGAGGCGCTGAGCAAGACGGTGGGCATTTCCCTGCTCGCGTCGCGCGCCAACGATGCCGCTGGTCTGTGGCACAAGCTGGACGAGGCCGTGGGCGCGGAGAAGCGCGACGGTATCTGGGACCACCCGGACCTGCTGCCGACGGCGAAGGACCTGGACAACCCAGCTGGGTTCATCGGCAAGGTGGCCTTCGATGGCGAGGACGAGGACTTCGACCCGATCAGCGAGATCGAGAAGCTGGAGGCGGAGCTGAACCGCCAGGGCGGGCCGCGCGAGGAACGCACCAATCGCCGCCGCCCGGAGCAGGACGAGAAGCGGGACGAGGGCTCGGAGTCGAAGGACGACGAGGCCGACGTTGACGAGAACGGCGACGGCGAGCGCTAGAGCTGCGGCTCCGGGCCGTCACCCGGGCAGCCCCAGCGCTGATAGGCCTCGAGGTAACCACGTGCCCGCTCGAGCTGCGGGGCGCGGCTAGCCCAATGCCAGAAGTCCGCACCGTGGTTGGGGACCCACGTGTGCACGAGCTCGTGGATGATCACGGAGTTCAGAACGTAATCCGGCACCTGTTTAAGCCGGTGGGAGATACGGATCCTCCCGGTGCTGGGTGTGCAGCTGCCCCAGCGGGTGGTCATGTTCTCCACCCAGGTGATGGACGTCCATTCCGCCCGGCCGCCTAGGTATTTGTCATTCAGGGTCTCGGCCAGGGCCTGGAGTTGCTCGTCGCTGCGCTTGTGGTTCGTGGCGCGAGTGGCTTTCTTCTCCAGCCGGGCAATGAGCCCCTCTCCTGCGGCAACCAGCCGCTCCAGGCCCATCGCGGCTGGAGCCAGCATCACGATTGTTCGCCCTTCCCAGCGGGCGGTGATGGTCTTCTTCCGCCGCGCCGAGAGCCGCACGTCCACCGGGCGGGCCGGGGTGCTGAGCCGCGCGGCGGCCTGCTGGGCCTTGCGTTGCGTGGCGGTGGGCTGGGCTCTGGTCATGGAAGCACATGTTAGCCGCCGCGCTTGTCGCTGAATCCTTCGCGGTTTCGCGCTTTGTCCACGCCCCAGAGCCCGCGTGGCTAGAATTCTGCGCAGATACAGCACACGGGCGGCGGGGGCCGCCCGGGCGCGGATGGGGCCGCGCCTCAGGGGAGCTGCAGATCCGAGGGGGAATCATGGTGCACGCAACCGCCGAGAAGACCAGGCCACAGGGCCCGCAGACTGCGAATGCCACAGCCAGGTCCAATCCGCCTGCGCGGATGGTGCTCCGCCCGGGTACGGCGGTGCTGCTGCGGCCGGACCGCAGCATCCAGTTCGGTATCCACCCCGGCAACGCAGTGGTCCTCCCGGTGCCGGCCTCCGTGGACCCCGGCCAGGTGCTGCAGGTGATGATGCAGGCCCGCGCAGGTCTCACCGCGGAGGATCTCGCGGCCACCCTGGGCTACTGCGGCTTCACCTCTGTGGAGGCGGGCTCCATCGCCGAGGAGCTCGCGCGAGCCGGGGTGCTGGTCGCCACCGAGGAGCAGGCCATCCCGCTGCTGCGTTTCGGCAAGCCCTCCCTGGCCCTCGCCGACGCCCTGTTCACCCACGGCGTGAAGGTGGACTGGTTGGAGGCGCCACGCACCACCAACGAGGCCCGGGCCGGGCAGGTCATCACCAGCCAGGGGCGCACCGCCCGGAAAGACGTCCTGATCCTGCCGGGCGGGCTCTTCCCGCCACCGGATGTGCAGTTCTGGCTGCACGAGAAGCTCATTCCCCACTACCCCACCGGGGTGATCGACGGGCGCCTTACCTTCGGCCCACTGATCATCCCCGGGCGCACCGCCTGCTTGAGCTGCATCGACCAGGCCTACCTGGAGCGCGACGCGCTGTGGCGCAGCACCCGGGCGCAGGCCACTGCCCGGCCGGTCAGCTACACCACCGCGGAGCACGGCCTACTGGCGGAGGTCACCACCCAGATCATCCGGGAGCACATCATCCCGTGGCGCGACGCAGGCTCGGACCCAGCCGCGCTCCCACCACTGCTCACCCAGCGCCAGTTCTTCGATCCTGCGAGTTTCGCCATTCAGCCCGAGGAGGTGCGGCGCGAACCGGAGTGCGTGCTGTGTCGCATGGCCGAGGCTGGGCTCGGGCTGGACGTGGCCCGCTAGGCCTGCTCCCCCGCGGGTGCCATTATCCCGCGTCGTAGTTCGCGGTGATAGCGAGGACGTCCTCCCCGAACTGCTCGATCTTCATCGGCCCCACGCCCGGAACCTGGATGAGCTCCTCGGGGCTGGCGGGCATGCGCTGCGCGATGGCGAGCAGCGTGGCGTCCGTGAACACCACGTACGCCGGAACACCCATGGACTTCGCGGTCTCCAGCCGCCACTGCCGCAGCTCCCCGATGACCACCTGGTCGGTCTCCAGCGAGTGCTGCCCGCAGCGGCCGAGGATCTTCGCCTCCGGGGTGGACAGGGGCGTGCCGCAGACGGCGCAGGCGTTCTTCGGGGCGCCCGTTTTCCGTCGACGTCGCGCCTGGTCCAGGTCGATGGCCAGCTCGCCGTCGTCCTCGTTCTCCCACGGCACCAGGTCGTCGAGGAAGCGGGTGCGGACGCGGGACTGTTTGCCGCCCTCCTGCCGGGCCAGCGCCCAGGAGAGGTGGAGGTGCTCGCGAGCCCGGGTGACGCCGACGTAGAGCAGGCGGCGCTCCTCCTCGATCGCGTCGGCAGCACCTGCGCCCTTGAGGGCGTGGTGGATCGGGAACATGCCCTCGTAGAGGCCGACGAGGAAGACGGCGTCCCACTCCAGGCCCTTGGCCATGTGGACGCTGACCAGGGTCACGCCCTGCACCTTCGGCGGGTTCTTGGAGCGCACCCGTTCCTGCAGCATGCCGATGACCCCGAGGTAGCTGATCTGCGGGTTCGCGGTAAGGATCTCCTCGATCAGCTCCACCAGTGCGTTGAGGGACTGCCAGCGCTGGCGTTCCTGCGCACCGCTAGGCTCGGTGGCGGTCAGTCCCACCGGGGCGAGTGCTGCCTTCGCGGCGTTGAGGATCTCCTCCCGGGTCTCCGGGCCGGTGCTATCTGCTCCAGCTGCGCCGCCGTCACCGTCCGGCTGGCCGCCGAAGTTCCGCGCGCTTTTAGCCAGCGCGCCCAGGCCCTGCCGGATCTCGGCGCGGGAGAAGAAGCCCTCCCCGCCCTTGACCTGGTACGGAATCCCAGCCTCTTCCAGTGCGTATTCCAGAGCACCGGCCTGGGCGTTGATGCGGTACAACACCGCAATCTCCGCGGGCTGAACGCCCTGCTTGATCAGCTGGGCGATCTTCTCCGCTACCCCCTTGGCCTCGGCGGCCTCGTCGGGGTATTCCACGAATTCCGGCTCCGGGCCGTCGGGGCGCTGGCCCTCCAGCTTCAGGCGGGTCCCGGCGGCCCGGTCCTTGGCCTTGCCGATCACCTCGTTGGCTAGTTCCACGACCTGCGGGGTGGAGCGGTAGTCCCGGTGCAGGCGCACGGTCGTGGCCTCGGGGAACTTCGTGGTGAAGTCCAGCAGGTAGCTGGGGCTGGCTCCGTTGAAGGAGTAAATGGTCTGGTTGGCGTCGCCCACGACGGTGAGGTCGTCACGCTCGCCGAGCCAGGCATCAAGCAGGCGCTGCTGCAGCGGGGTGACGTCCTGATACTCGTCGACCACGAAGGTGCGGTACTGGGAGCGGAACTCTTCGGCGATACCGACGTTGGACTCGATGGCGGCGGCCATATTCAGCAGCAGGTCGTCGAAGTCCAGCAGCATGCCCTCGGGCGTGGCCTTGAGCTGCTCGTAGTTCTTGAAGACCTTGATGAACTGCTCGGGGCTCACGGGGCAGTCGCGGCGCTCCGGCACCATGACCTTCGGGTAGTCCTCCGCGACGATGAGCGAGGACTTGCACCACTCCACCTCACCGATCAGGTCTTTGAGCAGCGTGGTGGTGGGCTCCAGGCCGGCACCACGGGCGGCACGGCTCATGAGGGGGAACTTGGAGTCCACGAGCTTCCACGGCAGGTCGCCGGCGTATTTCGGCCAGAAGTAGCCCAGCTGGCGCATGGCGGAGGCGTGGAAGGTGCGGGCTTGGACGCGCGCGACGTTCATCATCGCGAGGCGTTCCCGCATCTCGGAGGCTGCCCGCGAGGTGAAGGTCACGGCGAGCACCTGGTCGGGGTTGACGAAGCCGCCGTCCACGAGGTGGGCGATGCGGTGGGTGATGGTGCGGGTCTTGCCGGTGCCTGCGCCCGCGATGATCGCGACCGGCCCGCGGGGGGCGGTTGCTGCGCGAAGTTGTTCCGGATCCAGGTGGTCCCTGGTCTCCAATTACTCTCCCTCCTCGAGGTTGCTCATGCCGCGGACGTAGAGGATGCGGTCGCCCGGTTCGACGGTCTCGGCCTCGGCGGAGTCGATGCGGTACAGCGCCCCGGAGCGGACGATGCCGAGGACGATGTCCTCCAGCACGCGCGGGTTGCCGCCGACTTCCTCCTCCTTGGCGGGGCGCTCGGCGATGGAGAAGCCCTCGTCCGGGGAGAGCAGGTCCTCCATCATTTCGGTCACGGATGGGGTGACGGTCGCCAGGCCCATGAGGCGGCCGGCGGTTTCACTGGACACGACCACCGAGTCCGCGCCGGATTGGCGCAGCAGGTGGGAGTTATCGGATTCGCGCACGCTGGCGATGATGGTGGCCGAGGGCGCGATCTCTCGGACGGAGAGGGTGACCAGCACGGCGGTGTCGTCCTGGTTCGGGGCGACGACGACGGCTCGGGCGCGGTTCACGCCGGCGAGTTTCAACACGTCGGAGCGCGTCGCCGAGCCGTGGACGGTGACCAGACCCTGGGCGTTGGCAAGGTCGAGGGCTTCCCGGTCGAGGTCCACGACCACGATCTGCGATGGGGAGACGCCGTCGGCGAGGAGGGCTGCCACGGCGGATCGGCCCTTCGTGCCGTAGCCGATGACGATGGTGTGGTTGCGCATTCTTTTCCTCCAGCGGCGGATCATGAAGGTTTGGCGGGATTCCTTCGTCAGCACGGTCAGCGTCGTGCCGACCAGCAGGGCGAGAAAGACGATTCTTAAGGGGGTGACGATCAGCGCCGTGATGAGGCGTTCCTGCTGGCTGACCGGGGTGACGTCGCCGTAACCGGTGGTCGACAGGGTAATCGTCGAGTAGTACAGCGCGTCGATGAAGGTTTCGATGCCGACGTACCCCGCCCTACCCCGGTAGGTCAGGAGCGCCACCCCGAGGATGAGGCCTAGGGCGTAGAGCATGCGGCGGCCGATGAGCCGCCAGGGGCTGCGGTATTCCTCCTCCGGCAGGCGGAGGATGTTGAGCAGCGCGTGCGGCGGGAGACCGTCAAGTTCGCCTTCCGTCTGGAAGCGTTCCCGCATTCTAAACCGCATGACTTCCTATCCTGAGGTGGGTGCGTGGGGTGGGTTCGTGCCCTACCCGTCGGTGGGCCCGACCCCTGCCCCGAGGCCCGGGGCGGGTTGTAGTGAACCATCAAATCCTAGGGCTTAGGACTTGTCCAAGCCTAGCCGGGCGATGAGTTCCTCTTCGTTCGGCAAGTCTTGCACGTAGTGGGTGTGTTGGGTGCGGACATAGAAGAACGCGGTGCGCACGTTGTCCACCGGGACCTCCACACCCAGCTGGCGGCTCAGGATTTTCGCCCAGGCCAGCCGGTAGGCGGCGAGCTGGAGCTCGGCATTCCTCATATCTCGGCCGGTGGGCATCTGCCCGGTCTTCCAGTCGACGACGAGCCAGCCTGCGGCGGGGTCATCGCCTTCGTGGAAGACCGCATCCATGCGGCCGTTGAAGACGAAGCCGCCGATGTTGACCAGGTAGGAGCCCTCAACCGACTCCGGGGTGCGCTGGGCCCACTCGGAGCCGAGGAACTTGTTCTTCAGCTCCTCCAGCTGCGGATCCTGGAGCGTGGCGTCGGAGGCACCGGGCATTTCATCCTCGTCGAAGAGCATGGCCTGGTTGTAGTGCTGCTCCACCCAGTTGTGGAAGGCCGTTCCGCGCTTGGCGTAGGGCTGGGGCTGCATCGGGATGGGGCGACGACGACGCCGCGCGAACTGTTCCGGGTCCTTGTTCATCGCGACCGCTTGGGTTGCGGTGAGCATCGGGTCGAGCGGGACCTCCACGGCGGTGAGGGTGCGCTGCTGGTGCTCTTGGATCAGCAGGCGGGTTTCCTCATCCCACTGCCGGGTCAGCATGTCCTGGTTGGCGGCGGATTCGCTTGCGGGGTCGCCGGTGGTTGCCGCGCCGAGTGCGTCGACGACCATGCCCGCGCCCTCGACCGCACCAGGCCGGCTGGCCAGTGGCGCGGGCTGCGGCCAGCTGGCCTGCTCCTCGGCGGCAGTGGTGTTGCGGCGGGTAGCGGCGTATTCCTCCCGGGCGATGATCTGTTCAGGGGTCGGATAGAGGTAGTGGTCGATCTCTGTGGCGTTGCCCTTCTCCACCCTCGCGGTATCCTTGCTGCTCGGGGTGCGCCCCAGGTCGGACCAGGTGTGGACGCTCGCCCCGGGCAGGGGCGCACGGGAGTCGGTGATGCGGTTTTTCAGCAGCACCAAGTTCAGCGAGGGGTCCAGGGCGGTATCGTTGCCGGGGCTGTACGCGGCCCCACTCACCAGCAGCACCCGCTCGGTACGGGTGATGCCCACGTAGAACAACCTTTCGCTCTCCTGCGCCTCGGTCGCGAGCAGCTGGGTCCGGAAGGCCTCAGCGGCCTTGGTAAGGTCCACGCTCTTCTCGGCGTGGCTGATGTCGTAGATCGGGTAGCCGCCCGGTTCGCCTTCGGTTTCCGCGTCGCCGCGCAGGCTGGAGGGCAGGAGCTCGGCATTCGAGATCCACCGGTCAATCGTGATCCCCGGCGCCTCGGCGTCGAAGAAGTTCTTGCGGTGTGCGTAGGGCACGGCCACGATGTCCCACTCCAGCCCCTTGGAGCGGTGGACAGTGAGAATCTGGACGGTATCGGTTTTCGCCTCGATCTCGCCCGGCTCCAGGCCGGCGTCGTGATCGTGGGCGGCGCGCAAGTACTCCACCAGGTCAGACGCACTGCTGCCGCTCATCCGGGAGAAATCCTGGACGATCTCCGCGAACTTGTCAAGGTGGCTGGTGCCGATCGAGTCATCGGGGTTGCGGTGCCAGCGAGTGAGCACCTCGGTGCGGATGCCGATCATGTCCTCGATGTCCGCAATGAGGTCCGGCAGCGGCTTGGTGAGGCAGTTGCGGCGCAGGTGGCCGAGCTCGCGGGAGAGTTCGGCGATGGCTCGCACGCCCCGCGGGCTCATCCCCTGCTCTTCGGCATCGGCGAAGTCCGCGATGGCGTCTGCCAGCCCCACGGTGGCGTCCGCAGGGTTGGGGATCGCTTCGAGGAGCTGCTCACGCAGCGGAGATTCGAGGCTCTTCAGATCCTCGTAGGCGGGGTTGTGGATCCAGGGATCCTCCGCCCCGGCACTGGTGGCAGCGCTGGCTGCGTTGCGGCTCATCGCCCCTGGGTCGGTGTCCCCCTTGGCGCGGCGCTGGAGCTGCTGGGCGCGACGCGCGAGGATCTGTAGGTCGCGGGCCCCGAGGTTGAAGCGCGGGCCGGTGAGCAGGCGGAGCATGGCTGGGTCGTCCTCCGGGTCAACGAGGGCGCGCAGCGTGGCGTAGACATCCGCGACTTCGGGGATGTCCAGCAGCCCCGCCCCGCCGGTGAGATCCACGGGCACGCCCTTGTCGCGCAGGAGCTCGAAGATCGGTAGGGCTTCCTTGTTCTTCCGCACGAGCACGGCCGCGCTGAATGGGTCGATCTTCTCCCCCGATACCGCGGCGACTTCCTTACGCTTCTTGAAGTTCTCCCAGCGCTGTTGCAGCTGGTCGGTGAGCCATTCGAGTTCCTGGTCCTCCTCGTCGAAGAAGGCCACCTGGATCTCCCCGTCGTCGGCGCCCTTGCGGGGTTTCAGCTCGGAGACGGTGCGGTTCTCCCCCAGGGTGCGGGAGGAAACGGTGTTCGCGAGTTCCAGCACGGAGGCGGGGTTACGCCAGGAGGTGGTCAGCTCGAGCTTCTGGGCGGGCTGCCCGCGGAAGGGGAAGTCGGCTTCGAAGTTCCCGAGGTTGGAGGAAGTTGCCCCGCGGAAACCGTAGATCGCCTGCATGGGGTCGCCGACCGCAGTGACGGCGAGCTCGTCGTCCTTCCCGTCCCCGAAGAGGGAGCGCAGCAGCACACGCTGGGCGTGCGAGGTGTCCTGGTATTCGTCCAACATGACCACGCGGAAGCGTTCGCGTTGGGACTGGCCGACGATCGCATGTTCGGAGGCCAACTTGGCCGCGAGCGTCATCTGCTGGCCGAAGGTGCGCACGTCGAGCTCCTTCAGCCGCTCCCAGTACTTCTGTACCCAGGGCAGAAGATCCAGGCGTTCCTGATTGGCGTCCCGCAGCTCGTATGCCTTAAGGGAGAGGGGCTTGCCCACGCCGTGTTCGACCTGCTGGAAGGTGTCGATCAGAGCTTCGGTTTCGCCGCGGACGTCATCGAGGCCAGCGAGGTGGTTATCCATCTCCTCGGAGAGGGTGTGGATGAAGTCGATCATGCGGCCCATCGAGCGTGAGGTTCTCAGCTCTCGGTCGTGATCGATGAGCAGCTGGCGGGTGATCATCCACTTCTCGGCATTGTTGATGATCCGCCCGCTGGGTTCCACGGGGGCGAGCAGGCCGTATTCCCCGACGATGTTGCCGGCGTAGGAGTCGTAGGTGGAGACCGCGGGCGAGATATTGCGCAGCGCTTCATGGCGCGGGTCGTCGGCCGGCAGCTGGTCGCGGAAGCCACTGCGGGCGAGCGTTTCCAGCCGGCCGCGGATGCGCTGGCCGAGCTCGTTGGCGGCCTTGCGGGTGAAGGTCAGGCCGAGGACGTGTTCGGGCAGGACGTAGCCGTTGGCGACGAGCCAGACCACGCGCGCGGCCATCGTCTCGGTCTTGCCGGCCCCGGCACCGGCGACGACGATATAGCTACCCTGCGGTGGCGCGCTGATGACCGCGGATTGTTGCGGGGTGGGCGGGTAGGGCTGCTTGAGCCACCGGGTGGCGAGCTCCTCGGGGCTGATGATTCCACCGGCTGGTTCCTGCATTGTTGCCTTTCGCTGCTGCGCGCTATGCGAGGTCGTGTGCTGGGCGTTCGGTGTGCCCACGTCGTGTGGATGGTGCGGTTGGCTCATGAGCTCACCACGTGTCGGCCGGCGTCTTTGGCCGGACAGATCAGGTGGTAGCTACAGTAGGTGCACTGCGCGTCACCTGGGGTGGCTATCTGCACGGGCTCACTGATCTGCTCGGCGGCGGCGAGCAGATTCTGCTTGGTCTCGGCGAGCTGTTCGGGCGAGAAGTCCGGTTGGCTGGCTTTCTTGAGCTTCCCATCATTGGTGGCGGGGTAGATCAGGTGCGCACCATAAGGCTGCTTGCCACGATCCGCGTGCACGAGGAATTGGTAGGCGCCGAGCTGGCGGCTGGCCTGGGCATCGGCCGAGCTTTTGGGGCTTTTCCCGGTTTTAAAGTCGTAGACAATCACCCGGCCGTCCTCATCGGTGGCCATGAGGTCGATTCGGCCGCGGAGGGTGACCTCCTCCCCGGTGGGAAGGGTTCCCAGGGAGGTTGAGAGCTGCTGCTCGACCTCCCATTCTGTGCCCTCAGAATCGCCGCGGGTGCCCGTGATCCAGCTGTGGAGGTTTTCGATGCCTCGCTCCCAACGCTCGAGTGTTGCGTTGACTTCGAACTCTGGTCCCACGACCGCCCAGCGAAGCGCGGCCCGTGCGGCGTAGCGCGCGTCCTCGAGACTGAGGTCTTGTTGGATGATCGCCTGGGCAATGGCGTGAACGACGATGCCCACCCGCATGGCGTTGGTTTCCTCCTGCGCCCCGCGGTGGTCATCGAAAAAGGTTTTGAGCGCGCAATTATCGATATTGTCCAGCTTGGAGGGGCTCAAGGAGACCCCTCCCCGCCGGTCGGTGATCCGGTCCATGGTGGTGGGTTCGGCCATGCCCCACCAGTCGACGGGGTGACTGCCGAAGATGCCGGCATCAGCCATCGCAGCGAGGTTACGGGCGGCGGCGACGCGGCGGTGGTGTCGCTGGGTAGGGTCGGTGACCACGTCGCGCAGCTCGGCGATGAGTGGCTCGAGGGCGAGCACCCGCGGCAGGGCGCTGAGCTGTTCCGCTGGGGTGATCTGCCCCGCTGGATTCATCTGCTCGGTCACGCTGGCCTGAACTGCAACCCCTCCCTGCTGTGCGGGTTCCGCCAGGCCCAGGCCCAGCCCAAGTTCCCCTTGCACGGGCTCGCCCGGCGCGGCTTCCAGCTCTTCCTGCTCGACCTGCTCCACGGCACCCAGCGGAACAACAGCACCCGGCGCGTCGGTGATCTCATCAATGAAGCGGGAGGGCACGCCATTTTCCACGCTGGCGTTGTCGATGCAGGTCACCAGGGTGTTGTGGGTCGCCCGCGAGATGGCGACGAGGAAGAGCCTCCGCTCCTCGTGGACAGCGCTCGCCACTCGCGAGACCCGCGTGCCGGGCTCAATGCCCCGGTCCAGCAGGTCAACGAGCTCTAGCTGGCCGAAGAGCCCGCCCACGGTCGGCCCGGCGGGCCAGCTGCCCTCCTGCACGCGGGAGACGACCACGGTGTGCCACTGGCGCCCCACCGCGGCGTGGGCGGGCAGGATCTCCACGGCGTTGCTGGCGATCCCGCGCTCACGGCCACCGGTGGGCAGCTCCTGGGCGCGAACTTCCTCGCAGAAGGTTCGGATCGAGGCGTTGGGGTGGCGCTCGACGAAGTCCCCGGCCATGTCGAAGAGTATCATCACCGAGTCGAGGTCCTGGTCCGCCTGGGAGCCGAAAGTCCCGCCGCGCAGGGCGCGTTCCTGCAGCCGGGTGTCCAGCCCGGTGGCCTTCCAGATCTCCCAGAGCACCATCTCCACGGACTGTCCTGCTCGTAGTGCTTCCCTGCCCGCGGTGAGGACGTCGTTCATGCCCTGCAGGATCTGCAGCTCGCGGTTGTTGAAGCCCGCGGTCCACTCGGTGGCATCTTCCGCATCGGCGGTGCCGTTGAGCAGGGCACTGAGTGCGTCGCTGGATTGGTACGGCAGGCCCGCGGCATTCTCCGGCACGGGCTTGCCCTGCAGGCGTTGGCGGGCCAGCGCCTGGGCCAGCACGCGCTCGAGGCGGCGCACCATGATGGGGTCGGCTCCGCCAACCATGGATTCCATGAGCACGCGGACCTCCGAGTTCTCCAGCGGCCGGTAGGTGGCTTCCAGGGCGGTGAGCAGCAGCCGGATCAGGGGCTGTTCCGCGAGGATGATGGAAGTCTGGTTCACCCGCACGGGCACCCCGTGGGTCAGCAGGGCGCGCCGGATGGGCGCGATCTCCCCGACGGAGCGGACGATGACGGCCATGTCCTGCCAGGCCACACCGTCGCGGACGTGGGCGCGGCGCAGAGTATCGGTGATGTGCAGCCGCTCCGCGGTCCCGGAGTTCGCCCGCAACACCCGGATTGGCTGGTTCCGCTCCCCCGCGGTGTCGGCATCGATCCCCTTGGCCCCGGCATCCCGCGTGGTCTTCTCCCCTGCCGCTGCCTCGACGCCCTGGGCCGCGGCGTCCTCGGCCACGCGCAGCGGGATGCGGGTATCCACGTGCGGCAGGTGCCCGGTCAGCGCGTTGATGGCACGCGCGGTTGGCACCCCGAAGCGCTGGGAGCCGCTGAGCACCACGCGATGATTCTCGTCGGCGGCGTACTTGCTGAGCAGCTTTTCATCCGCACCGCGGAAGTGGAATACGCACTGGTCGGGGTCCCCGGCGAGCACCACCCGCGTGTCCGGGGTGAAGAACTGCTCCAGGAACTCGGCGGCCGCGGGGTCCAGGTTGTGGGCATCATCGATGAGGATCAGCCGCAGCTTCTCCCGCCACCGGTCGAGCTGTGCCCGCCCTGGCCCACCCTCCATCTCCTGCAGCGTGCTGTGCAGCAGCTCGGAGGCGTTCAGGCTGATGGACTGGGCCAACCGCCTCGTCTGCCGGTACTCATCGAGGAACTGCCCCGCCCCCACCCACATCGGCTGGTCGTACTTCTCCCCCAGCGCGGTGAGCTCGCCCGGCCCTACCCCGCGCTCCTCGGCACGCAGCAGCAGGTCGCGCAGCTGGCGGGCAAACCCCACGTAGCCCAGCGCTGGGCGGATGTGCTCCGGCCAGGCCCCCGCCCCGTCCTCGGCGTGCCCGGCCAGAAGCAGGCGGACATCCGCATCGTGTTCGGCACCGGTGAGCAGGCGCGGCGCTTCCCGGTCGCTGGCCAGCAGCATGCTGCGCAGTGCCGCGAAGGCCCAGGAGTGCACAGAGCGCACCGGCGTGCGCGTCGCCGCGAAGCTGCTCATGCTTGCCAGCCGCGCCACCAGCTGGGTGTTCACCGCCGTAGCGGCGTCCTTGGTGGGGGTGACCACCATGACCTCGTCCGCCGAACCACCCGCGGCGAGGAAGTGGACCAGCGTGTCGACGAGCAGGCTCGTCTTTCCCGTCCCCGGGCCACCCAGCACTGCCCACGGCGCGGAACTATCGATGCGCTCATCACCCGTGACGATAGCCCCGGCGAGCCCGTCCCACTCGTGGCCTTCCTCCCCCACCCGGCGTGGCGGCTGCAGCACGACCTTCGCGGCCTCGCGCGCCCCCAAGCGGTCCTCCGGCGCGCTCGGGGAGGCCACGGCGGTCGGCTGTTGATTCTTGGCTGTGTCCGTCATGCCAACAGTATGGCACCCGGTGCAGACACGCCCCGCCGCGTCCGTCCGCGGTGTTCGATTTTCTTACTATCGCCCCTGCTCAGGACGTTTTTCGACGTCCGCGCCGCCACGCTCGTCGGCATCCTCGCTGTCCTCGTCGCTGTCCTGTTCCCCCGCCGAGTCACCCGCCGTTTCCACGGCGTCGTCGCCAGCGTCGTCCCCGCCTTCTCCGGCGGCCTCGCCCTCGTCTTCCCACTCCTGCCGTGCCTCGTTCTGCTGCTCGCGCGCGGCGATGACGTCCGCGGTGCGCGACAGCCCCGGCCAGGCTTCCGGCCGTGAGTTGGGCAGCATGGCGTGCAGCGCGAGCCGGTAGAGCACGGCGCGCAGGGCGAGCTGCATGAAGTCCGGGATGTGGGACCAGCGGTCCAACAGGGCGTCGTCCCCGTTGCCCCAGGCCATCGCGTCGACGACGAGCAGCGCAACGGACCAGCCGGTGGGGTGCCATGCGGGCACCAGGTCGGTGATCGCGGGGTCGGCGGCACCGTCGAAGATCATGCAACCAATGACGTCGCCGTGGACCAGCTGGTCTTCCGCCATGATCTCGGTACGCAGTGCGGTGATTTCCACGGCCTTGGCCAGGGCCTCGGCGATGTCCTTGCGGGGCACGGCGGTGGCGTCCATGGCCGGGGCGATCCACTCTTGGGGTTGCTCGGCGAAGGCGGCGGCATCCGCGGCGGCGAAGATCTCCGTCTGTCCCCAGGTGCCCGTGAGCTCCGGGGGTGCCAGGAACTCCGGTCGTGGCAGGCCGCGGAGGGATTCGTTGATGCGCAGTGCGGCGGCGGCCATCTCGTCGAAACGCGGCGCGCGGTGCCCGGAGAGGAAGGTCCGCGCCCGCCACCCGGAGACCGTGTACCGGCCATCGGTGGAGAGCATGGGGCGCGATACACCCACCCCCGCGGGCCGCATCTTGGCGGTGGTTTTGGCGATCCAGGACGCCCGCATCGGCTCCTCGGCCAGGGAGATCACCGCGCGGTCGCAACGCCAGCCATAGGACCACAGCTGGTCAAGCTGGACGGGGTTATCCACGTGCGCGTGGAAGCCGTTGAGGATATGGGCCGGCGGCGGGGTCCTCAGCGCGCCAGCAGGGCCAGCTGCACCGGAGCTAGCAGCACCGGCCGAGCGGGCACCGTCACTAGCAGAGCGGGCGTCATTCACGGCGAGTCACCTCTTATTGTTCTTCCGCAACCGGGTACGGCCAGGGGTTCGCGCGACAGGTGGAGTCGCTCTCCCCGTAGATATCCTCGTTGCTGATGTCCCGGAGCACGCGGTTATCCACGCTCAAGGTCTGCTGCATCATGATCGGCGCGAGCTGCCCATCCTTCGGGCAGGGCTGGTGCGCGGCGAATCCGATGCCGTGGCCGACCTCGTGGTTGATGACGTACTGGCGGTAGGCGCCGAGGTCCCCCTGGAATGGGATCGCGCCGCGGATCCAGCGGGATTCGTTGATGACGACCCGGTTGCCGTCGGAGTAGAAGCAGCTGGTCTCCAGCTTGAAGGTGTTGCCGCAGACCTCGTGAGTGTGGTCCTGGGAGGCCAGTTGGATCCGCAGGTCGGGTTCCTTGCCCTCCGGCAGCTCACCGGCGGCGACGTGCTGGAAGGCGAACTTGCCGCGCCCGATCCAGCCGCGCGGGTCGGAGAGGATCGCGTCCACCGTCGCGGCGAAGGCGTCGTCCCCGCCGAAGGCGGCGGTGTTGATCGTGTCCTCGATCTCGATGGTGTAGGTGAAGAGTTTCCCGCCGCCGACCTTCGGTCCCGGGGCACCGACGGTGCGGAATTTGCCGCTGCTGTTTTCGGTCACTGGTCCGCCGGGCGGAAGCTGCCCGGTCGGCAGATCCCCGTAGCCCGAACCGGGGACGGGACCGGCAGCGCCGTCGGCGGGGTCGTCGCTGTTGCTGGTGGCTGCCACGTCGGTGGCGGCGTCCTCCCCTGCCCCGCGGAAGGCATCGACGAGGACGAGCACGCTGACCAGCGCGAGAACCGCGACGATCCCGATGCGGACGTGGGGGTCGCTGAAGTTGAGCCAGTTGGCACCCTGCCCCTGGGAGCGCCGGTCGATGCGGGGCGGGGTGCGGGCGTGTTCGGGTTCGGGCAGCGCGAACTCCTCGCGGCGCGCACGCCGGTGGCGCGGCCCGCCCTGTGTGTTCTCGCTACCCGTGCCCTGGGGGTTACTCACCTCGCTCAACCTCTATCTGCCCTAAAGACGGATCAGATGAAGCCCACGGAGCGTGGCTTCTCGGCGCCGACCTGAATGTAGGCGATCTGCTCGCGCAGCAGGACGGTCTTGGTGCCGCGGGCATCCTCGACCACGGTGGTGGTGGCGGTGCCGTCGGTCAGGAAGTTCTGCAGCTCATCGACGAGTTCCGCCTGCTTGACCTCGTTCTTGTCGAGGTCGATGGCGAGCTCGCGCTGGGAGTTAATGAAGCCAATCTTCAGTTGCATGCTTTTCGATCTCCGTCCGTTGGTTCTTGAAAGATCTGGCGCACTCGTCGGTGCGCTAATGTGACCATTATAGTACTGCCTTGTTTTAGGGAGGTTCCGACCGTGCCATCGCCCCATCTCTCCTCCGATGATCACTCGGGGGCGACCCCTGGACCGACGTTCCGTTCCTTGGGGGTGGCGGCCGAGATCGCCGAAGCGTTGGAGCAGGCGGGCATGCCGACGGCGTTTGCGATCCAGGAGCTGACCCTGCCGATCGCGTTGCGGGGCGATGATCTGATCGGTCAGGCTCGCACGGGGATGGGCAAGACCTTGGGTTTCGGCGTGCCGTTGTTGGACCGGGTTTTCGACGACGCCGGCATCACCGAACTTGATGGCAGCGTTCGCGGCCTCGTGGTGGTTCCCACCCGTGAGCTGTGCCTGCAGGTGGCCGAGGATCTGACTCTGGCTGCGGCGAACCTCGTGATTCCCGCGACGAAGCACCGGGTGGCGGTCACGCCGATCTATGGCGGGGTGGGTTTCAACCAGCAGATTCGAGCACTGAACCGGGGCACGGATGTGGTGGTGGGCACGCCGGGCCGCCTGTTGGATCTGCACCGCCGGGGCGAGCTGGAGCTTGCCGGGGTGGAGGTGCTGGTGCTGGATGAGGCCGATGAGATGCTGGATCAGGGCTTCCTGGATGATGTTCGGCAGATCATGTCGCTGACCAGGACGGACCGGCAGACGATGCTGTTTTCCGCAACGATGCCGGGGCCGATCCTGAGCCTGTCGCGGGAGTTCATGAAGCAGCCGGTGATGATCCAGGCGGATTCCACGGCCGCGGCGGATACGCACGAGCGCGTCACCCAGATCGCGTTCCAGTCCCACAAGCTGGATCGGATGTCCACGCTCTCCCGTATTCTGCAGAGCCCGGGCCGGGGCCGGACGATTGTGTTCACCCCGACGAAGCGGCAGGCCGCGATGGTCGCCGAGGATCTCGCCGCGTGGGGTTTTAGGGTCGGCGCGGTGCATGGCGATATGCGCCAGGCGGACCGTGAGCAGTCCCTGCAGCTGTTCCGGGACGGGGTGGTGGACGTCATGGTCGCCACGGACGTGGCTGCCCGCGGCATCGACGTCACGGATGTCACCCATGTGGTCAACTACCAGGTCCCGGAGGACGAGCGGACGTATGTGCACCGGATTGGTCGCACGGCGCGCGCGGGTAAGGACGGCACCGCGATCACCCTGGTCGGTTGGGATGAGGTGCCCCGGTGGGACCACATCAGCGAGGCGCTGGGGCTGGGCCTGGAGAACCCGCCGCAGTGGTTCTCCCAGTCCCCTGAGTTGCTGGAGGTCCTGGGGCTGCCCACGGACGAGGAGCTGAGCGACCGGGTGGGACCGAATCGTCGGGTTGCTGGTTCGGCAGCGGTGACGGCGCCGGCTCGGCGTTCCCGTGGTGCTCGCGGTGAGCGCGGCTCCGGGGCTGGCTCACGTGGCCAGGGCTCTCGTGGCCGCGGTCAGGGCTCGCATGGTCGGGGCCGTGGCGGCCGCGGTCGGGGTGGTCGCTCCCGCGGTGGGAATGGCGGGGCAAAGAACTAATGGCTCCTCACTCCCCCGCTCAGCCTGCGCCACCCACGCCAACGCCGCGCCGTTGGCCCCGCCCGGAGCGGGCTAGCCACAAGGATTTTTTGGCGGTGGGCGCGATCGCCGTGGTTCTCGTCGTGGTGCTGGTCGCCAGCTGGTGGGGTTCGGACGCCCGCCGGGTGGAGCACACCCAGGCCTCCACTCTTTCCGCCCCGGCTGCGGCCGAGACCGCGCCGACAAAGCTGCGGGAGCTGTGGCGGGGAACTTCTCCGCAGACGGTCGCCCCGATCCTGCTTTCTGGTGGCGTGCTCACCGCCGAGGACGATGTGCTTTCCATGCGCGATCTGCGCTCGGGCGAGGTGGCGTGGACCTACGACCGCGGGTTGCCGCTGTGCGATGTGACCTTTAGCAACGAGCGGATTGTCGCGGTCTACCGTGGCCCGAAGGGCTGCGGGGATGTGGTGAGCCTGACCGCTGGTACCGGCGAGTACGCCCATACCCGCTCGGCCCTGGCGGAGGATTCCGCCACGGCACTGCGTTCGAATGACTCCACGGGTATCGTCTCCCCACACCGAGTGGAGCTGTGGCGCAGCGACCTGGTGCGCACCACGGAGGTGGGCCGCCAGGAAACCCCGGTGAAGAAGGAGGAGCAGCGCTACGCGGACTGCCCGTTTACCTCTGCCCTGACCCGCACCGAGCTGCTGGCGACCACCCAACACTGCGAGAGCGAGGACAAGATGCTGCTGCGGTTACTCAAGACGAAGCCGGAGCGTTCGGATGTGCCGGAGGATCTCCACACTTTCTACGTGCCCCGGGATGGGCAGTTGGTGGCGATCGCGCAGCACCACGCGGCGGTGTACGCGCCGAAGGGCGCCCGCGGCGATGGGAAGCCACAGCTGATTGTGGCCAGCGATACCGGTGAAGTCAGCCACCACCCGATGCCCGCTGCCTCGGCGCTGGCTGGCGCTTCTCAAAAAGCCCCGGTCCTGCCGGTCACGGCGGACCTGCCGCACAATATGACGTGGTGGACGGGTGATGCCGTCGTCGGGTTCCACCCGACGAGCCTGGCCCCGGAGTTCACGGTGCGCGGCGCGCTGGGCGCAGGCGCGAACATGGCCGACCGCCTGCTGGTGCCCATCGAGGGCGGCATCCGGGTCTTCGACACGGAACACAAGAAGACCGAGCGGACACTCCCTGTTCGCCGCGACGGCCTCGCAGCTGGCGCGCCGGTGCACCTCCGGGTCAGTGGTGGCTTCGTGGTGGAGCAGCGCGGCGACGAGCTCGTAGTGCTCGGTTCCTAGTCGCGGTAGTGGTCCATCGTCCACCAATTGACGGCGGTGGGGTTGAACAGCAGCGCGAGCCCAAGAATCAGGACCAGTGTGGTGGGCACGGCCAACTCGGGACGTCCGGAACGGAACATGTAATAAGCCACGGGAACCAGGCAGATCTGCAGCATGACCACTGGACCGCGCCCCCAGGAGCGTCCCCGGTAGAGGAAGTAACCGCATACGGCGACGGCCCCGAAGATGAAGAAGAACCACAGGGCGGTGCCGTAGCCGCTGATTTTCGCGGTGGGGTCGTGGAAGCCCTGGGCTTCGCGGACGACGAGGAAGATGCCGAAGGCGATGCCGATGAGGCCCTGGATCAGGCCGTAGATGCCGGCGTATTGGATCACTGTGGGTGGCTTGGAGTAGTTCTTCGGGGAGCTCATGCCGATGAGTCTAGCCTTAGCGGGCTCGCTTCCCATTTCTGACCACTCCGCCCTCATGGACGGACCAGTAAACCGCGGGTGAGAAGCAGGACGGTGGGCGCAGCCACGCCGCACCAACCAGGCAAATAAGGGGCTCCTACGTCACTCGGCGTCATTACCCAAATCGAAACAATGTGAGCTTGGTTACATTTTCTGGGTTAACTCTAGGCAACCTGGGAAATACATGTCATACTCCTTGATGTAACCGCGAAGGCGGTGGGGGAACAACAGCCTACTCACGTTTATGTTGTGGCGTTTTAGCCACGCCATGGCGCGGGTATTGCAGTGCCGCTTTCCCGGCGCGCATGTTCGTTCCGCACCGCCTGATCTGCCCTTACCCGCGATTCTTCGCATCCCACTGCGTTGCACCAAGGCGCCGCGAGGCCGTATTCGCTCCTCCCCCGGAGCGCTATCGACGACATCATCGGCCCCCGCGCACTGGCTGCTCGCAGGCAGCCGAAGCCAGCAGCCATTGGGACGCCCGAAAGTTTCGCAGTTAACCGCCCGTTAACCTTTCTGCCGGTCCCCTGCTGGCAGAAAACCCCGCCAGGCCACCCCCGTGGCGTGACGGACCGCTACGACCGCCCGATAGGCATGAAAGGACTTGATCATGGATTGGCGCCACAAGGCTGTATGCCGCCAGGAAGACCCCGAGCTGTTTTTCCCCGTCGGGAACTCCGGCCCGGCTCTCGCCCAGACCGCGAAGGCAAAGCTGGTGTGCAACCGCTGCCCAGTGACCACGGATTGCCTCGCGTGGGCAATCAGCTCCGGCCAGGACGCCGGCGTGTGGGGTGGCATGTCTGAGGACGAGCGTCGCGTGCTGAAGCGCCGCAACAACCGCGCTCGAACCCGCGCCCGCGCGAACGCTTAATAGTTCCCGCTGCCCCTGATTTCCGCTGCCCACTGCTGGGCGGATAGACTATAGCGGTTAAATAATTTCATTGCCCGATCGCTGCGCCGGCTACTCCCCTGGGAACGCTGGTGCACATGCTTTAAGGAGAATTCATGAGCAAGCGTGGCCGTAAGCGCAAGGACCGTCGCAAGAACAAGGCGAACCACGGCAAGCGTCCAAACGCATAATGCCGATCACCCCGCGCTGGGGTGCCGCTGAACGGGTCCGGGAGTTTCCCCGGGCCCGTTTTTCGTTTCTTTATCTCACCGGATACTCCCGCATCGGCTTAGCGCTGAATCGACGGAGCCCCCGAGACTCAACTCTCCTCGCCGAACCCCTACCCGGAATGCTTGCTATCCCCGGGAGGTGCGGTAAACCACCCGCAGCTGGGTGGTGATGCGACTGCGCAGCTCCACTGGCGCGGCCTGGGCGCAGCGGACGCGCAGCAGTTCGCGGATTTCGCGTTCCACGCCGAGTTTCTCCACGCAGCTGGGACAGTTGTCGAGGTGCTGCTGCAGCTGGGCCCGAAGTCCCTCATCGCATCCGCCGTCGACGTACTCGTAGAGGACATCCACAAGGTCCCGGCATTCGATGTCGCGCTGAGGGGTGCCTGCATTCGGCTCAACGTTGTCACTCATTGTGCTTCTCGCCTATCCCTTCGCCTTGGTTTCTTCTTCGACGCCGATCCCGTGTTCCGCGGCGACGTCCTTCAGTTTCTTGCGCAGTGCTTTCCGGCCCCGGTGCAGGCGGCTCATGACGGTGCCGATGGGGACGTCGAGGATCTCCGCGATTTCCTTGTAGGCGAAGCCTTCGACGTCGGCGTAGTAGACCACCATGCGGTAGTCCTCGCTGATATCCATGAGCGCGTCGATGATGCGCTGGTCGGGGATCCGCTTGAGCGCCTCAATTTCCGCGGAGGCGAGGCCGTCCGGGGTGTGGGACATCGCGTCGGCCTGCTGCCAATCGGTCATGTCCTCCGCGGAGGATTCATAGGGGCGGCGCTGCTGCTTGCGGTACTCATTGATGTAGGTGTTGGTGAGGATGCGGTAGAGCCAGGCTTTGAGGTTGGTGCCGGGCTTGAAGGAGCGGAAGGCCTGGAAGGCCTTGATGTACGCATCCTGCACGAGATCCTGCGCGTCGGCGGGGTTGCGAGTCATCCGCAACGCCGCACCGTAGAGCTGGTCCAGCAGCGGCAGCGCGTCGCTTTCGAAGCGGGCGAGCAGCTCCTCGTCGGGCTCCTCGGTGCGCAGCGTGGCGGCGCGCTGGGGGGTGGGGGAACTCATGTTCTCCTCTCTGCTGGGTCAATGGCATCAACGTGGTGTAGACCCATTCTATTCCCCTCCCACTGCAGCGCTGCCTCCCCCTTCCACTCTTAAGTTCAGTTGTAAAATTGCAATAAAATACCAAGATTTTCCGCACGACGGCCTGTGCCCCTCTCTGAAGGGGGCTACCGACCGATCAAATGCGGCCCATTATTAGCCACGTTGCCGACTGCCTTATCCGCCTTCTCGCTCACTAGGCTGCCCAAACCGTGCTGAGGCGGTGCCGCCGCTATCGCGCGCAGCATTACCTCGTCCCCCTCGAGCCAGCGGCGCACCTCGTCGTCCGCGCCTCCCGGCCCTCCCGCATCGCCAGCGCCGCTCCCCTCACCCAGCACGAGCACCCGCGGCATCCGGTGATGCAGCCACTCCAACTCCGGGGTGGCTGCCGTGGTCACCATCGTCGCGTACACCACCCCGTCCACCGCCTTGCACAGCCCGGCGATGAAGATCGGCTCCCCGCCCGCGTGCGTGAACCACGGCTGCTTCCGCCGATCCCCCGGCGCGGGGTCCTTATCAGCGGTCCACTCGTACCAGCCGTCCATGATGAACACGCACGGCTCCGAGCCCGCGAAGGTCGGCTTGTCGAAGGCCGTCTCCCCGCGCGCGTTGAAGACTGTCTTCGGCGGATAGCCCCACACCGCCGGCCCGAGAGTCGGCACCCCACGAAACGGCCGCAGCACCGGTACCGTGTGGGTGGGCGCGATGTTGTAGTTCTCCCGCGGCCCCTCCCCGACCATCGCGACCCGCTGCTGCCCGCTCCGGCGCCGTATGGCGTCCACGAGCTGCTCGGGCGTGCTGTAAAGGACATAACGGCCACACATGGGACCCATTATCCCCAAAAAATGAGAGACTAGAGCCATGTCGACTAGCACCCACCCCGCCTGGCCCGCCCCCACCGCATCTGGCCCCGTCACCGCGACGGTGCCCGTCCCCGGTTCCAAGTCCATCACCAACCGCGCGCTCGTCCTCGCAGCGCTCGCCGACGGGCCAGCCACCATCACCAACACCCTCATCAGCCGCGACACGAACCTCATGCTCGACGCGCTGCGCACCCTCGGGGTGGGTGTAGAGATCTTGAGCTCCGAGGGGGCTGCCGCCACCGTGCGCATCACCCCGCCCACCCAGTTCACCGGCGGGCACATCGACTGCGGCCTTGCGGGCACCGTCATGCGCTTCGTCCCGCCCGTCGCCGCACTGGCCACCGCCCCCGTCAGCTTCGACGGCGACCCGCAGGCACGCCGCCGCCCCATGGACCAGACCCTGGACTCCATCCGCGGCCTGGGTGCCGGCATCGGCGAGGGCACAGACGCCACCGAGCCCAACGCGGACACCAGCACCCTGCCCTTTACCGTCCTGCCCGCGGCGGGCGGCGCTGCACCAACCGGCGGCAAGGTCCGCATCGACGCCTCTGGCTCCAGCCAGTTCGTCTCCGGGCTGTTGCTGGTCGGCGCCCGCTTCTCTGACGGCGTGCGCATCGTCCACACCGGTTCCTCCGTGCCCAGCAAGCCCCACATCGACATGACAATCGACATGCTCGCCCAGGCGGGCGTCGTCGTCGAAACGGGCACAGAGGAAGTCACCGGCAACCCCACCTGGACCGTCCACCCCGGCCCGATCAAGGCCGTGGACTGGGTCATCGAACCGGACCTCTCCAACGCCACGCCGTTCCTCGCCGCGGGCGCGCTGACCAAGGGAGCGGTGAGCGTCCCCCACTGGCCAGCCGCAACCACCCAACCAGGCGACCAGATCCGCCCTATCCTCGAAGCAATGGGCGCGACCGTCACCCTGGCAGACGGCACCCTGACCGCCAGCGCCACCGGCCCCCTGCAGGGCGTGGACTGGGACATGGGCGACATCGGGGAGCTCACCCCCACCGTCGCAGCCCTGGCAGCCCTGGCCACCACCGAGACCCGCCTGCGAGGTATTGCCCACCTGCGCGGGCACGAAACCGACCGCCTCCACGCCCTGGCCGCGGAGATCAACGCGCTCGGTGGCAGCGTCGCCGAAGCCGAGGACGGCCTGCACATCACCCCAGTCCCCCTCGCCGGTGCCCGCTGGCGCTCCTACGCCGACCACCGGATGGCCACCGCCGGCGCCATCATCGGCCTGCTGGTCCCCGGCGTGGAGGTCGAGGACGTCGCCACCACCGCCAAGACCATGCCCGGCTTCGAGCACATGTGGGCCCAGATGCTGGGCGAGCCCGGGGAGGCTTAAGCAATGGCGCGCTACCAGTGGGATGAGTCCGACGTTCGCGTGCGCCCCAACCGCCGCGGCTCCCGCCCCCGCACCAAGCAACGCCCCAAGCACAAGGACGCCAAATGGGGCATGGTGATCTCCCGCGACCGCGGCCGCTGGGGCGTGGTCCTCGACGAGACCGGCGTGGAGGTCACCTGCATGCTCGCCCGTGAGATGGGGCGTACCCCCATCGTCGTCGGCGACCGGGTGGGCGTGGTGGGCGATACCTCCGGGCGGAAGGACACCCTGGCCCGCATCGTCCGCCAGGCTGAGCGCGACACCGTGCTGCGCCGCACCGCGGACGACACCGACCCCTACGAGCGCATCGTCGTCGCGAATGCAAAGAACCTGCTGATCGTCACCGCCGTCGCCGACCCGCCACCGCGGGCCGGGTTCGTGGAGCGCGCCCTGATCGCCGCCTTCGTCGGTGGCCTGCAGCCCGTGCTGTGCCTGACGAAGACCGACCTGGAAGACCCGGAGGCCTTCGCCGCCGAGTTCCGCGAGCTGGACGTGCCCGTCCACTACACCGGCACCAGCAACGAGCTCGCCGAGCTCACCGGGGTCATCACCGGCGAAGTCTCCGCCCTGGTTGGGCATTCGGGTGTTGGTAAGTCCACGATGGTCAACCGGCTAGTTCCGGACGCCGACCGGGAAACCGGGGACGTCTCCGGGGTCGGCAAGGGCCGCCACACCTCCACCCAGTCGGTTGCCCTGCCCCTTCCCGGTGGCGGCTGGATCATCGACACCCCCGGCATCCGCAGCTTCGGGCTCGCCCACGTGGACCCAGACACCGTGGTGCAGGTCTTCGACGACCTCCGTGAAGTCGTGCAGGACTGCCCCCGCGGCTGCACGCACCTGGGCCCGCCGGCGGATCCGGAGTGCGCGCTCGACACCCTGGAGGGTGCGTCCGGGCGCCGCGCTGCCGCGGTGCGCCGCCTGCTGACCGCGCTGCGCAGCAACAACGAGTGGGAGCTCCCCTTCGAGACGGAATAGCCCGGGGAAGGCCGTAGACAGAAACAAGCCCGCGTGGGCTGCCTCATTGGCGGCGCACGCGGGCTTCAGCTTGTCGCGTAGCTTCAGTAGCTCCCGTACCTTTCAGGAGCCTCCCGCTACATCAGGTCGACGAGCACCCCCAGCTCCTTGCTGTCGTACCAGCTCATGAGGTTATCCTCGCAATCCCCCAGCGCGAGCTCCGCGTCCTCATCCCCCAGATCCGCATCATCGATGCACTCCTTGGCCCGCTGCGTGGCCGCCTCCGCATCCTCGTCATCGGTGTGGATCGCCCGCAGCTGCTTCAGCTCCAGCTGAGCAGGCTGAACGCGCAGCACCGAATCCCCACCGGTCGGATCGGCGGTGAGGTTGGCGTCCGGAATATCCGCGGCCAAGACGACCCTGCGGTTCGGGAACTTCTCCTCGGCACCGGAGGCGTCCTCCGTCGCCAACAGGCGCAACGACGCACGCGCGGCATCCAGGAAGGCCGTGTACTCCAGCTCCTCGTCATCCCCGGAGGTGTAGAACTCGCGCACCGCCTGGGTCAGCCCGAACACCACCCCGGAACGGATCGGAAGCACCTGGTCGCGGGCGAAATCCGCGAGCATCGAGTGGGTCGCCGGGATGAAAACGCGCATCCTAGAACTCACCCTCCAGCTCGAAGATGTTCTGCACCTCGACGATCATCCGGTCGAACTGCTGGTAGTACACGCCGATCATGCCGGCCTCCACCGCGCCCTTGACGTTGATGATGGAATCATCCACCAGCACCAGGTCGTTCACCGGCAGCTCCAGGCGGTCCGCGACCTCCTGGAAGATCTTCTCGTCCGGCTTCTCGACGCCAACCTCGCCGGAGAGGACGACGGTGTCCACGTAGCCGTCCTTCTCCCACTGACGAATCGGGTCGGAGGAGGCATCATCCGGCGCGTTGGAGACGATGGCCACGGCCAGCCCCTCCTCGCGGACAGCGCTCAGCAGCTTGCGCCAGCGGCGACGATCTTCTTCGGCTCCATCGAGCACACCATTATGGTCAACAACTAGTCCTCGCATGCCCTATATTCTGCCATTTTCCACTAGCGGCGCGCAGCACTCGGCTACGCTGAGGCGCACATGCTGCGCGCATCGGGGGGATGCGCGGGCAACAGCGTGGGGCAAAGGGGGAAAGATGTCGAGCCCAACACTGACAAGACCGGGTAGCCGCGGGGCTGAAACCAGCGCGCCTCCAAGGGGCGCGCGAGGTGACACCGCGCGAGATGAGCAGCATGTTGGCGGGGTGCAGCTCGGCGGAGAGAAAGCGCCTGCGAAGAAGCCGAAGAAGATCCCGCCGCTGGCGTCCATACCGAAGCCGGGCTATAACTTCCTACGCATCCCCGCGGGACTGCGGGCGGAGGGGCCAGCGGGCCGCTTCCTCAGCGCAGCGCCGGCAGCTGTGGCTGCGACAACAACGGCGGCGGGGTCAGCACCGGCGGTGGCTGGGCCGGTAGAGGCAGGCACGAAGAAGAACCACCGGGAATCGGGAGCCCTCCCGGCAACCGCGCCGGTGGCGTCGTCCCCGGTGCAGACCCCGGCAGCCACCGCCACGATTATCGAGCAGAGCAGCCCACAGAACACCGTGGACCTGGCAACCCTGGGCCGCTGGATCGTGCTGTGGCTAGAGGCCCGGGAGGGCCGCCGCGCGCCGATGAGCCTGCGGCGTGGGCCCTACTCCCCGGCCGTGATCGAGGATCTGCGCCGCGCCAGCAGCCCGGCCACGGGTGGTGCCCGGCTGCTGCGGGTGCACGCCCAGAAAACCCGCTTCGGGCAGATCCGCTTCTCCGCCTCCGCGTTCTACGACGGTCGCGTGCGCGCTATCGCGGGCTTCCTCGACGACGGCGAAGGCCGGCACGGTACCCGATCCCCGCAACGTTCGCGGGGCGAGCTCCGTGCCGGCCTCTGGCGGGTGGAACAAATCCACCTGATCTAGCTGGTCGCCGCTCGGCTGGCTGACCCGGTAGCCAACCCAACCGTTGCCTACCTAGCCGCCGATGGTGTGCTCCGGCTTGGCGTTCTCGTCGCCGTGGCCCTCGGCCGGGTCCTCCACCTGGAAGGCACCCGCCTGGGCGAGCTGCGTGCGCACCAGGAAGAGCTGACGGATCGTCTCCTCGCGAATGCCCTCCTTCATGCGGTTAAACATGTCGCCACCCTCGCGCTGGTACTCCACCAGCGGGTCACGCTGCGCCATCGCGCGCAGGCCGATGCCCTCCTTGAGGTAATCCATCTCGTAGAGGTGCTCGCGCCACTTCTGGTCCACGACGTTCAGCAGCACGCCGCGCTCCATGCCGCGCATCTGCTCCTCGCCGCCCATCTCGATGACGGCGTCCTCCAGCTTGTCGTACTGCGCATTCGCGTCCGCCAGCACGGCCTCCAGCAGTTGGGAGGAGCTCAGCTCGCCCGGCTTGCCGTACTCGCTGCCGGAGATCAGGGACTCGTAGCTCATGGTCGGGCCGTACAGGGACTGCAGCGCCTGCCACAGCTCGTCTAGGTCCCAGTCCTCCACGTAACCCTCGGCGGTCGCCGCAGTGACGTACGCGGTGATCGTGTCCTCCAGCATCCCGCGGATCTGACGCTGCACGTCCTCGCCCTCGAGGATCTGGCGGCGCTCGGCGTAGATCACCTTGCGCTGCTCGTTCATGACCTCGTCGTACTTCAGGACGTTCTTGCGCATCTCGAAGTTGGCGGCCTCCACCTGGGACTGCGCGCCCTTGATGGCGTTGGTGACCATCTTCGAGTCGATGGCCTCGTGGTCCGGGATGTTCAGGCGAGTCATCATCGCCTCCATGGACTGGCCCACGAAGCGGGTGATGAGGTCGTCACGCATGGACAGGTAGAAGCGGGTCTCGCCCGGGTCGCCCTGGCGCGCGGAACGGCCGCGCAGCTGGTTATCGATGCGGCGGGACTCGTGGCGCTCGGTGCCCAGCACGTACAGGCCACCGGCCTCGAGGACCTCCTCGGCCAGCTGCTTCGACTTCTCGCGGGCCTTGATGATCTCCTCATCCCAGGCCTCCTGGTAGGCCTCCGGGTCCTCCACCGGGTCGAAACCGCGCTCGCGGAGGGTCTGGTCGGCGATGATGTCCGGGTTACCACCCAGCACGATGTCCGTACCGCGACCCGCCATGTTCGTCGCGACGGTCACCGCGCCCGGCAGGCCGGCGCGGGCGATGATCTCCGCCTCCTGCTCGTGGTACTTCGCGTTGAGGACGCTGTGCTTAATGCCGCGGCTCTGCAGTAGTTTCGACAGGTACTCGGAACGCTCCACGGAGGTGGTACCGACCAGCACCGGCTGGCCCTTCTCCACGCGCTCGGCGATGTCCTCGGCGGCCGCCTCGAACTTCGCCTCCTGGGTCTTGTAGATCAAGTCGACGTGGTCCACGCGCTTGTTCGGGCGGTTCGTCGGGATCGGTGCGACGTCGAGCTTGTAGGTCTGCTTCAGCTCCGCGGCCTCGGTCTCCGCGGTACCGGTCATGCCGGACAGCTTGTCGTAGAGGCGGAAGTAGTTCTGCAGGGTGATCGTCGCGAGCGTCTGGTTCTCGTTCTTGATCTCGACGTTTTCCTTCGCCTCGATCGCCTGGTGGATGCCCTCGTTGTAGCGGCGCCCGTCCAGGATGCGGCCCGTGAACTCGTCGACGATCATGACCTCGCCGTCGCGGACGATGTAGTCCTTGTCGCGGATGAACAGCTCCTTGGCCTTGATGGCGTTGTTCAGGTAGCTGACCAGCTGCGAGTGCTCCGGGGCGTAGAGGTTGTCGATGCCCAGCTGGTTCTCGACGAACTCCACGCCCTCCTCCTTGACGCCGATGGTCTTCTTGCGCTCGTCGACCTCGTAGTGGATGTCTCGGGTCAGGCGCGGGGCGATGCGCGCGAAGGCGGTGAACCACTGCGAGGAGCTCTCGACCGGACCGGAGATGATCAGCGGGGTGCGGGCCTCATCGATGAGGATCGAGTCGATCTCATCGACGATGGCGTAGTGGTGGCCGCGCTGAACCAGGTCGTCGAGGGAGTGCGCCATGTTGTCGCGCAGGTAGTCGAAGCCGAACTCGTTGTTCGTGCCGTAGGTGATGTCCGCGTTGTAGGCGCGGCGGCGCTCGGCCGGGCGCTTCTCGGACAGGATCACGTCGGTGCTCAGCCCCAGGAAGTGGTGGACACGGCCCATCCACTCGGAGTCACGCTTGGCCAGGTAGTCGTTCACGGTAACGACGTGCACGCCCTTGCCCTCCAGGGCGTTGAGGTAGGCTGGCAACACACTGGTCAGGGTCTTACCCTCACCGGTCTTCATCTCGGCGACGTAACCGAAGTGCAGGGCGGCACCGCCCATGATCTGCACCTTGTAGTGCTTCTGGCCGAGCACGCGCCAGGATGCCTCGCGGGCGGTAGCGAAGGCCTCGAGCAGGATGTCGTCGAGCTTCTCGCCGTCCTCGAGGCGCTTCTTGAACTCGTCCGTCTTCGCCCGGAGATCCTCATCGCTGAGAGCCGAGTACTCGTCATCGAGCTCCATTACCTGATCGGCAATCTTGTCGAGCCGCTTGACGGCGCGGCCTTCGCCCCAGCGCAAAATCTTGGATAGTCCTAGCACGTCCTGCTCGTCCTTTTCTACGTTTCTTACGTCTCGTACGTTCGTTGTCTAGCTTCGACGCATAATCAGCCCATCATTCTACTCTGTTGGATGGGGCTGACGGCAACACATAAAAACTCGGGGTGGCCACACGGCTCTAGGCTTCGTGGCCACCCCGAGTTCAGGAGTTATCCGCTAGTTGTTTTCCGGCTTCAGCGTGATGAGGCCGTAGTCGAAAGCGTGGCGGCGGTACACCACGGAAGGCTGCGAGTTCTCCTCGTTGACGAAGAGGTAGAAGTCGTGGCCCACCAGCTCCATCTCGCTGAGCGCCTCGTCGACGCTCATCGGCTTCGCGGAGTGGGTCTTGGAACGCACGACCTGACCCGGCTGGAACTGATCCTCGTACGGGTCGACGTCGTACTTGCCCGGCTTCTCCTCCTGGTGCGGCTTTGCCTCCTCGACCAGGGCTGCGGTCGCCTCGCCCATGCCGACCGGCGCGCGGTGGCCGGACTTCGGGGTCTTGCGGCGCACCTTCACCTTGCGCAGGGAGCGCTCCATGCGGGCCAGCGCAACCTCGAGCGCTGCGTAGAAGGAGTCCTCCTTCGCCTCGGCGCGGGCGATGTGGCCCTTGCCGGACGCGGTGATCTGGATGCGGTCGGACTCATCCGCGCGGCGTGGGTTGTTCTCGTGCTTGAGCTCCACGTGGAAGTACGTCAGGGTCGGGTCCAGGCGCTCGATCTTGGCCAACTTCGTGTTGACGCGCTCCGCGAAGTGCTCTGGCACCGTGACATTACGACCGGTGATCTCGACCTGAGCGTTCGGCACAGCCCGCTCCTCAGCCTGGAAATCAGCCTTCTTGTTGTCGGTCGACATGCTCACCCTCCTGGTTCTTTCGCTTCAGACCAGTGGCGGATTTGCCACTGGCTGGTAACGAATGCTTCACCCGCAACTATACCGATCCGCCACCCCGGCTGCAGCGGATTTTCAAGCCCCCGGTGGAGCTTTTCCGGCTATGCGTGGCATGCGGTCAGCGCCGCCCGGACGGGCACGCCTCGGGCTGCCAGGGCCAGCGCCAACTGGGCGATCGTCGCCCCGGTCGTGCAGACGTCATCCACGATCAGCACCTCCCCTCCCGCACGGCTGAATTCCGCGAGTTTTCGGATGTCACCTCGGCTCAACCTAAGGTTCTCCGCCAGGGAGGCCCGCCGCTGCAGCCTGCTCAACCCCACTGCGTCCGGGGCGCGGTCGTCCAGCTCGGCGATGGCTGCCACTTGCGCCCCAGGCAGTGCGTGCGCCAGCTCGCGGGCGGCCGCCGTGACGATATCCCCACCCCGGGCCTTCGCCGCCGCCCGGCGCGTGGGCGCTGGGACGAGCGCGACCGGGCACAACCCTGGGTGCGGGAGTTCTCCCCCGGCCGCGAGGTACTCCACCGCCCCGGCCCAGACCCGACCGATGACCTTCGTGGCGGGTGCTCGCATGTGGTCCTTGGCCGCGAGAACAATCGCCCGGTGCGCCCCGCCGTAGGGTCCGCAGGCGAACACCGGGACGCTCGGCACCCGCGGGTCGATCCGCTGCGGAGCCACCGTGAGTTCGAGGGCGCAGTCCACGCACAGCGCTGCCCCGGCCAAGCCGCCTGCCCGGCTGGCCCGTTCCGCGACCCGGCCGCAGCACATGCAGTCGTTACGCAGCAGCAGATCCGCCGCCGTCTCGATCCAGCCCCCAGCTGACACGTAGAGCCCCCTTGTCCCCGCACTCCCCTTGTTTTACCCCGGCGTCGTCCCGGGAGCCCCGGGATCGAACATTTTCTTGCAGGACGTGCTCGCGAGACCCCCGCAATCGCGCAACGCTAGTGGGCGACCACCGGTATCGCCCGCTGCCCCACCAGCCCCGGCACCTCACGCCAGTACTTCGGGTCGGAATCATCCCGGTTCAGCATCACCAGCGCCCGACCATCCGTGGCGTACAGCGCCTGTCCCGTGGACGCCACCGCCACCACCGGGGCAGCGATGTTACGCGCGGACTCCTGCCGGGCCATCGACCCATCCACCGCCAGGTGCCATACGGGGGCGTCGTTGGCGCGGGTGCCCACCAGCAGGGTGCCGTCGTGCTGCCAGCCCACCGAGACGGCCGTGTCCCCCAACTGATAGCCGATCTCCTCCAGCTTGCCCAGGCGCACCCCGCCGCGCTCCCGGTCGTGCAGGACCGCGACGTACACCTTGCCGTCGATCAGCAGGGCGGCGCGCACGCCGTCGCGGGAGATCCGGAACATGCTGATCCGCGCGTCCGGCCCCAGGCGCTCCACCGCCCCGGCCTCCACCGGCTCCTCCACGAGGTTTCCGGTACGGCCAGAGCGCACGAAGCGCTTGATTTCCTGCCCGTCGGCAACCGTGTACAGGGCGCGGGCGTCGCCACTCCACGTCGGGCGGGTCAGAGACTTCGATTCCAACAGCTCCTGCGGCGCCCCCTCCGACTTGCCGACCAGCAGGCGGCGCGGTCTTTCGCCCATTCCCGCGACGGCGGCGAACATGTTCTCCTGGGCGGAGACCGCCAAGGACTCGATGTAGTTCGACGCCAACCAGCCGCCCATCGCCACGGCATCGGCATCGGACTCGCTGAGTTCACGCACCTGGCCACCGGAGACCGCGCGCAGCGTCCCCGCAGCGCTGGCTCGTGGGTCGAACTCGGAGACGTCATTGACCCGCCACGTCTGTCCGACCTCCTCGGAGAGCAGGGTGCCGTCCGCGATCAGCCGGTACGGGCCGCGCACGTCCGCACCCGCCAACGTCCACACCACCTGGGCTCCCAGCAGCCGGCGAGCCTCCGGATTCAGCCCGGTCAGGCCGGTGAACTCTACCTCAAACTCGCCCTCCCCGGTCCGCTGGGTTCGCACCGTCGCCATCGGCGGGATCAGCGAGTTCACCGCATCGCCCAGCAGCGGGTTCGGACCATTGTTCAGCAGCGAGACCATCGAGGCCCCGATGGACTGCTGGCGGGCGTATACCCACCGCCGGTCGGGTACGAGCATCGAACCACGCGGGTTCACGAAGTACAGGTCCCGAGCCTCGTAGGCGGAGAAAAAGTCCGCGCGATCCAGCACTACCGCGTCGCGCAGATTGGAAATCCGCCACTGGCCCCGCTCCTGCACCATCTCGTAGGTGGTTTCATAGCCCGTGAACTCCGGGGTGAACACCCCGCCCGGGGAGAGCGTGCCCAGCACGTTGCCGCGCACGCGGTAGGTGATCGTGCCGTCACGGACCGCGCCATCAGAATTGATGAACACGCGGTCCAGCACCTTCGTTTTACGCTCCGGGCGCCACTGATCCGCCCGCTCGGTGGTGAGGAACTTCCGGGCCGCTGCGTAATCGCTGGCCGGGTGGGCACTCGCCGCAAAGAAGTCGCGCAGCAGCAGGTCCGAGGGCTGGTTGTCCTTCGGTTCGACGACGTCCTCCACGTCCGGCATGGGCGAATAGGAGCTGATCACCTCCGGTGCGGAATCACCCGGCAACGTCGTGCATCCGGTGGCCACGAGAGTGCCACAGGCCACCAGCGTGGTGCCGATCAGTTTGAGCTTCCTCACGAGTCCTCCCCTTCCGGCTGCGGGTCCTCATCACCGCTGGAACCGCCGGACGCGCGGCGCGCGGCGTGCTCGTCACGGCGTTCCGCTGCGTTGTCGACAGGCTGAACTTCATGATCCGCATTGGTCTGGGTTCCAGCTGCCCCTATTCCCTCGGACTGGTGCTCATCGCCCTGGATCTGGGCATCCTGGGGCTCGGCATCCTGGACGCCATCGGTCTGGACGTCCTCGGTATCGTGCTCGACCACCGCTGGGACGGCCAGCGGCAGCGGCGAGGTCCCGGCCTTCGAGCCCGCCTTGCGCGGCAAGGTCAGCCGGAAGCAGGAGCCCACGCCGGGCTCGCCGATGGCGTCCAGCACACCGCCGTGCAGCTTGGCGTCTTCCCTGGCAATCGCCAGGCCAAGGCCCGTGCCGCCAGTCCGGCGCTCGCGGGATGGGTCCGAGCGCCAGAAGCGGTTGAACACCATCTCCTCCTCGCCCGGGTTCAGTCCCACGCCGTGGTCCGTGACGGTGATCGCCACGTTGCGTTCCGTGGCCGCCAAGGCAACCTCCACCGGGTGCCCCTCAGAGTGGTCCACCGCGTTGGCCAACAGGTTGCGCAGGATGCGCTCCACGCGGCGGGAGTCCACCTCCGCGGTGACTGGCTCCTCCGGTAGATCCAGGTGGAACTCCACGCCCAGGTCCTCGGCAAGGCCACGGACCTGCGCCAGCGCAGAATGGACCACACCACGCATATCGATCTTCTCCGCCGAGAGATTCGCCTGGCCCGCGTCGTGGCGCGAGATCTCCAGCAGGTCGCCCAACAGCATCTCGAAACGATCGAGCTCTTTGTCCATCAGGTCCGCTGCACGCGCGGTCAACGGGTCGAGGTTCTCCGCGTTGTCCTTGATGAGGTCCGCGGCCATGCGCACGGTCGTCAGCGGCGTGCGCAGCTCGTGGGAGACATCCGAGGTGAACTGGCGCTGCAGGGAGCCAAACTCCTCCAGGTTGCGAATCTGCGCGGACAGCGACTCAGCCATCTCGTTGAAGGAAATAGACAGGCGCGCGACCTCGTCTTGGCCATCCACGACCATGCGCTCGCGCAGGTGACCGGCCGCGAAACGCTCCGCGATGCGGGATGCGGAACGCACCGGGACGGTGAGCTGCTGGGCGAATACCCACGCGATGACCACCAAGAGAACCAGCAGCACGATCGCGCCCGCCAGCAGCAGACCGCGCATCAGGTTCAAGGTGTTTTCCTCCGCGTCCAGCGGCATCACCAAGTAGAGCTCGATGCCAGACACATCGCTGGCCACGGGCGTGCCAATGACCAGGGCCTTGAAGGTCTGCGTGCCCTCCGTCATCGTCGTGTACTGGTAGGAAACCTGCCCCTGCTGCACGAAGTTGCGCAGCCTCGGCGGGATCACCGCCTCCTGCGGCACCCGGACCTCGTCGCCAGCAGAAGAGCTTGCCATCAGCACCGGCTCGTAGACCGCGGAATTTGCCTTCGCGGTGGAGCCGGAGTCCGCTAGCACCGCTCTGGCTGCACTGAGCCGCACGGGCAGCGGGTTCGAGGTATCCGTGGCGGCGATCTGTTCCTCCACGGTCGCGCGTGCCCGGTGGATCTCTTCGGTGGCCGAGGAGTACTTCGCACTCAGCAGCTGCTGGTTCAAAAAGCTGATGAGCACGAAGCCCAGCGCCAGAATGACCAGCACCGAGGAGAGGAATACCGAGCCAATCACGCGCACCTGGATCGAGGTGCGCCACTTGAACAGCAGGCGGTACCACAGGCTTTTCGCCGTGGCGGCAGGGTGACGCAGCGCGGAGCGCCACGTGGGCCTCTCCGGCCCCGACGCCGGCGCGACCTCAAGCTCCGGGGAAGGCCCTGCCCCACCGGCCCCTGTCGCAACAGCCCCATCTGCGGGTTGCGTGCCCTCCTCAGCGGACACTGCCGTCGAGGCACTCTCCCCTGGCTGCGCTACGCGGTCCACACCCGCGGTCAGCGCCGAGCCAACCCCGTCCGCGCGCACCGGCGAGCCGGCCGAGCGGCGCGACTCGGTATCAGTCAGCGCATCGGGCTCGGCCGGGCCATTCGGCGGGACGGGGTTGGGCATAAGCTACTCGCCCGACTTGTAGCCGATACCGCGGACGGTCAGCACAACCTGTGGGTCATCCGGGTCGCGCTCCACCTTGGAGCGCAGGCGCTGGACATGCACGTTCACCAGGCGGGTGTCACCGGACTTGCGGTAGCCCCAGACCTTCTCCAGCAGCTCCTCGCGACTGAACACCTGCCCCGGCCGGGAGGCCAGGGTGGTCAGCAGGTCGAACTCGATGGGGGTCAGGTTGATGACCTCCCCGCCCCGGGTGATCTCATGACCGGCGGTGTCGATCTCCACCTCTCCCACGCGGATGGTGGTGGACTCAGTGGCCTCCTCCGGGCTACGGCGCAGGCGGGCGCGGACGCGGGCGATGAGCTCCTTCGGCTTGAAGGGCTTGGTGATGTAATCATCCGCGCCGGACTCCAGGCCGAGCACGACGTCCACCGTGTCCGTGCGGGCGGTGAGCATCACGATCGGCACCGTGGAGAACTCGCGCACCGTGCGACAGACGTCGATCCCACTCATTCCGGGCAGCATGACGTCCAGCAGAATCAGGTCGGGGTCGTGCTCCCGGGCTGCGGTGACAGCGTCGTTGCCGTCGCCAACCACGACCGTGTCGAAACCTTCGTTCTGCAGCACGATGGTGAGCATCTCCGAGATCGCCGGATCGTCGTCGACCACCAGAATCTTGGCTGTCATGAGCGCAGTGTTTCCTTCACTTTTCTTGAGTTTAAAGTCTTAGCTTCTTTGTACTATGCCGGGCAGACACGCCCGTGGGGTTTAGGAGTCCAGCTCCCGGTACCCGGCCTCAATCCGGTCGGCGAGCTGGCTGGCCCGCTCAGCCACGCCCCCGGCCTCCGAGGCCACGACCTGCCATGGGCCCAGCCACTCGGCGGCGGCCAGGCTGCGGTAGGCCTCAAGGGTGCGCTGCTGCAGCCCGCCGTCGGACTCATAGGCATCGCGGGTGCGGGCGGCGTCCTGCTGCTCACGGGACTTCGCCCGCTCACCGGCAACCTCCGCGCTGGCGTCCACCAGCACCTGCAGATCCGGCACCGGGGAACCCAGATCATCGATCTCCAGGCTGCGAACCCACTCCACCACCGGGTGCTCGGCGGGATCCACAGGCTCCTCGCCCTCGGCCGCCTCGCCAGCCAACCGGGCCGCGGAGTACGCCGCATTGGAGGCCACGAAGCGGTCCATCAGCACGATGTAGCCATCGGCATCCAGGTCCTCGAGCTGCTCGGCGACCTCCGCGCGGTCCAGCGCGAAGAGGGTGGCCATGCCGTGGACCGAGTCGATGAGGTCTCCCATCTTCCCAGTCAGTGCCCGCTGCGCGAGCTGGGCGTGCACGGAGTCCTCGTAGCGGGGGAAGCTCACCCGCGCGACGGGCAGCTCCCGGGCCAGCAGCTCGGCCTCCAGCGCGGTGACCAGGGTGTTCTTCCCGGCGCCGTCGATGCCCTCAAAAGCGATGATCATGGGTTCTTCTCGGTCTCTACTTTCCTACCGTTCGCCGCCCCAGCAACGGGCGGGGACGTGCCTTTAGTAGCGGTAGTGCTCCGGCTTGTACGGACCCTCGACGTCCACGCCGATGTACTCCGCCTGCTCCTTGGTCAGCTTCGTGAGCTTGCCGCCGAGCGCCTCGACGTGGATGCGGGCGACCTTCTCGTCCAGGACTTTCGGCAGGCGGTAGACCTCGTTGCTGTACTGATCGGTGTTCTTGAACAGCTCGATCTGCGCGATGGTCTGGTCTGCGAAGGAGGTGGACATGACGAAGGACGGGTGGCCGGTGGCGTTACCCAGGTTCAGCAGGCGCCCCTCGGAGAGGACGATGATGCTGATCTGCTCGCCCTCGGCGTTAGGGAAGCTGAACTCGTCGACCTGCGGCTTGATGTTTACGCGGGTGACGTCGTCGCGGTGTAGGAGGCTGGCCATGTCGATCTCGTTGTCGAAGTGGCCGATGTTGCCCAGGACGGCGTGGTCCTTCATCTTCTGCATCTGCTCGAAGGTGATGATGCCCAGGTTGCCCGTCGCGGTGATGACGATGTCCGCCGTACCGATGGCGTCGTCGACGGTGACGACCGGGAAGCCGTCCATCAGCGCCTGCAGCGCGTTGATCGGGTCCGCCTCGGTGACGACGACGCGCGCACCCTGACCAGCGAAGGCCTCGGCGCAGCCCTTGCCGACGTCGCCGTAGCCGCAGACCAGAACGGACTTGCCGCCGACGAGCATGTCGGTGGCGCGGTTGATGCCGTCCAGGAGGCTGTGGCGGGTGCCGTACTTGTTATCGAACTTGGACTTGGTGACCGCGTCGTTGACGTTCATCGCCGGGAACGGGAGGGTGCCCTGCTCGGCGAAGTGGTACAGGCGGTGCACGCCGGTGGTGGTCTCCTCGGTGACACCCTTGATCTGCTCGGCGTTGTTGGTCCAGAAGGTGTTATCGCGCTGGAAGACACGGTTCAGCATGCCCAGGAACTCGCCGTATTCATCGGAGTCACCCTCGCCCGGCTCCGGGACCAGGCCGGCCTGCTCAAACTCCTTGCCCTTGATGACGGCCATGGTGGCGTCGCCACCGTCGTCCAGGATCATGTTCGGATAAACGGGCTCTCCGTTGGCGTCGGTGCCCCAGGTGAAAATCTGCTCGAGGCACCACCAGTACTCGGCCAGGGTCTCCCCCTTCCAGGCGAAGACGGGCACGCCCGCAGGCTGCTCCGGGGCGCCGTCACCCACGACGATGGCCGCTGCGGCCTCGTCCTGCGTGGAAAAGATGTTGCAGGAAGCCCAGCGAACCTCCGCGCCCAGGGCGGTGAGGGTCTCGATGAGGACGGCAGTCTGGACCGTCATGTGGATCGAACCTGCGATGCGGGCGCCGGCCAGGGGCTGCTCGTCGGCGTACTCGCGGCGCAACTCCATCAGACCCGGCATCTCGTGTTCCGCCAGGCGGATTTGGTGGCGGCCGGACTCAGCGAGGCTGAGGTCGCGGATCTTGAATTCGAGGTCTCCGATGCTGTCTGGAGTCAGGGTTGCCATATTCGAATACTCTCCTTGGGCTACTGAATGCTTTAACTCGCCCAAGTCTAGCCCTCTCGCCCGATAAGGTGCCGAGCTGGGCGCGGGAGCGGTCGGAAATAATCCCGGGTTGGGGGTGGCGTGAGCTGCCGAGATCAGATAGCGTAATGAAAACGTTATAAATGGTGTTGATCGGCACTCTGCACGATCACGCAACATAAACACGCAGCCGAAGACGACGAAGGAGGATAGTGCCGTGACTAACACGGACGAGCCACGCTCTGGTTCCAAGGGCATCCTCAGCTTCGTCGCTGCCGGTTTGACCCTCGCTGTGGGCATCACCGCCTGGACCTGGAATTCCGCGGTGTCCAACACCGCAGCCGACCTGGACGAAACGAGCACCGCTGCGACGAGCCAGCTCGCTAGCGATCAGGCTTCCCGGTCCACCGCCACGAGCTCCAGCTCGAAGGCCACCCGTTCCACCTCCTCCCCCACACCGGAGCAGGATGAAGGCGGCAACGGAACCCCGGCGGATCCGACCGAGAAGATCGACGCGCCCGCCCACGGCGGCAACCTCGCCCCGCTGGGTAATGACCCGCTGCTACCGCCGGACACCTGGCGGGGCGGCTACCAGGCACCCTCCCCGCAGCAGACGATCGTGGAGGACGCAGAGCCCCCCGTCACGTCCCCAAAGAACCTTCCGGACCAGTCGCAGATTCCGGGCATCAAGCTCCCGCCCCTGCCCACCGAGTGGCCTTCCACGCTGCCGGGCGTTCCTGGGAAGCCACCGGCTACCAACAACCCGAAGCCGTCCACGCCGACCACGCCGACGCCAGGCGCACCGAACGATACGACCACGAAGCCGGGCGGTGGCGAGGTCGATTCGGGTGAGCAGCCCGATCGGCCGAACACAGGCTCGAGCGACAGTGGCCAGGGCGGTACGCCCGCCCCGTCAACGAAGCCGGATAACGGCACCAAGACCGACGGCGAGGGAGCAGACAAGCAGGACTCCCCGCAGCCTGAGGTGGCCCCAACCCCCGAGCCGACGCCCCGTCCAGAGCGCTAAAGCGCAGGAGCGGTGTCCTTCCCCGCTCCCGTCACGCGGGATCCTTTCGCGAGCGCAGTTTTAACCCCGCAAGGCTGAACCACACCGTCGCAGCGAGGCTAGTCGAGCGCGGTAGCGTCGCCCACGGTCACGATAAAGGCGGTGGCGTCGAACTCAGCTTCCCTGGTTCCCTCACCGCGAGCAGTAACGGACACGCGGCCGTCGGTGGCCCCCACCCACACGGCGGAGCCGGAAGCGACGGGCAGCTCCTGCGTCGCTGACGTCACCGTCAGCTCACCGCCAGCGGCGAGAACCACCGCGGGCTCCTCGAGCACCATGCTGGCCCCCGGTCGCAGCGTGCGCACCCGGAAGTCCGCCACCGGGGTGCGGTACTCAGCCGTCGCCTGGTCGCCGTCAGCGAAGACCTCGCAGCGCGGCTCGGCAAGAGGAGAGGCGTCCAAGATATTGAGCAGTTCGGCCACATCCATGTGCTTGGCGGTCAGGCCACCGCGCAGCACGTTATTGGAGTTCGCCATGACCTCCACGCCCATGCCCTTCAGGTAGGCGTGCAGCTGGCCTGCGGCAAGGAACACTGCCTCTCCAGGGCGCAGGGACACGCGATTGAGCAGCAGGGCGACCAGGATGCCCGGATCGGAAGGGTAATCACGCTGCAGCTCCACCACCGTGCGGGCCGCCTCGCCCAAGATGCCCGGCTCCCCGCGCAGCGGTTCGCAACGCTCGAGCAGGGCGGCGACGCGCCCCTCAGCATCGGCGGGCGAAAGGCTCAGCCACTCGCCGAGCACCTCACGCAGGGCGGCCGACTCGGTGACCCCAGCCGGGTCGCCTTCCGCGCCCGGCAGGGCGGCCGCGAGCGCCTCGCACTGAGGGGCGAGCTCCGGCACGTTCAGGTCGCGCAGCAGTTCGACGGTCTGCGCCAGCGGCCGGAAGCCAGCGAGCGCGTGGAACTCCGTCAGCGCGACGAGCAGCTCCGGCTTATGGTTCTTATCCTGATAATTACGGGTCGGATCACCAGCCGGCAGCCCGGCGGCATGCTCCGCGGCGAACCCGGTCTCGGCCTGCGCCTTGGAGGGGTGCGCCTGGATGCTCAGCGCTTTATCGGCGGCCAGCAGCTTGACTAGAAAGGGCAGCTCCGCCAGGTCCGGGCCCAGCTGGCCCGCCGGGTCCTGGCTAATAGCCTCGGCCAGGTCGTGGGGCAGCGCCGATGCTGCACCGGGAGAGCCCGCCAGAATTTCGCTGGGTCCGCCCGGGTGCGCGCCAAACCACGCTTCCGCCTCGCGTTCCGGGGTCGGCGAAGGGCGCCCCATGACTCCTGCAAGGAGTTCAGTGGAGCCCCACTCGAAAGAGTGGATGTTGCCCTTCAGTAGATACACTTTCCTCAGCCTTCAACGCTCGTCGACCGCTCACCGCCGCCGGGTCGGCCATTCAACTAGCCGGCTATTCTAGCCTCTCACCCGCCCGCCGGCGGTAATCCGCGGGGTGTGCCCGCGGCGTTCCCGCAGCTAGCCGCGGATGTGGCGCAGAGCCTCCTCGACGATCGCGTCCACCTCTTCCTGGGTCGCCGCCTCGGCGTTGAGGCGCAGCAGTGGCTCGGTGTTCGACGCGCGCACGTTGAACCACGCCCCGCCGGTCAGCTCAACGGTTACGCCGTCCATGTCGTCGCTGCTCTCCGTGCGATCCGCGAAGGCTTCCACGACCGCCTTGGTGCTGGCGGCCTGATCCGCGACCTCGGAGTTGATCTCCCCGGAGGCGATGTAGCGCTCGTACTTGCCCTTCAGCTCGGAGAGCGGCTTATCCTGCGCCCCGAGGGTGGCCAGCACGTGCAGCGCGGCCAGCATGCCGGAATCCGCGTTGAAGAAGTCCGAGAAGTAGTAGTGCGCGGAGTGCTCGCCGCCGAAGACCGCGCCCGTCTCGGCCATCTTCGCCTTGATGAAGGAGTGTCCCACGCGGGTGCGCACCGGGGTGCCGCCCAGCTCGGTGACGATCTCCGGAACGGACTTCGAGGTGATGAGGTTGTGGATGATCGTCGCACCCGGATTCTGACCTAGGTAGCGCTCGGCGATCATCGCGCAGACCGTGGACGGGCTGACCGCGTCCCCGTTCTCGTCGACGATGAAGCAGCGGTCGGCGTCGCCGTCGAAGGCGATGCCCAGGTCGCAGCCGTTGTCCACGGTGAACTTCTGCAGGTCCACCAGGTTCTTCGGCTCTAACGGGTTGGCCTCGTGGTTCGGGAAGTTGCCGTCTAGCTCGAAGTAGAGGTCCTTCAGCTCCACCGGCAGCTTGCCGAACACGGCCGGGACGGTCAGCCCGCCCATGCCGTTGCCGGCATCCACCGCGACCTTCAGCGGGCGGATGTCCATCGGGACCAGGGAGAGCAGGTAGTCCGCGTACCCGTCGAGAACATCCTTTTCGGAGGACATCCCCGGCTCGCCGTCGTACGCCGGAACGCCAGCGACGAGCTCCTCCACGATGCACTCCAGGCCCGTGCCCTGGCCGACCGGTTTGGCACCGGCGCGGCAGAGCTTGATTCCGTTGTACTGGGCCGGGTTGTGGGAGGCGGTGAACATCGCGCCCGGGCACTCCCCCACGCCCGCCGCATAGTAGAGCTCGTCGGTGCTCGTCAGGCCGAGGTTCACGGCATCCAGCCCCTGGGCGGTCACGCCCTCGATGAAGGCGGCGGCCAATCCGGGCGAGCTATCGCGCATGTCGTGGCCAACGACCACGCTCTTCGCGCCCTCGGCGCGCATGAGGCGGGCGAAGGAGGCTCCGACGTCGCGAACGAAGCCCTCGCTGATCTGGCCTTCCTGGTCGCCGACCACACCCCGGACGTCGTAGGCCTTGATGACGGCGTTCACGGCGTCGATATCGCGCTGGGCGGACTGCTGTGCCATATTCTCTCCTGATTGCAATACTGCCCAGCGCAGGCTGGGCGGTCGGGCGGGGTCGGCGTTGGTTCTGGGTCAGATTCTAGTCGTTTTCCTGCACCGCACGCAGATGGCGGCGGGGGCGGCTGCTCGGCAGGTTGCCGCGGGCCGGGTGGTGGCCGGTGGGCAACGGGATTTCCTCGCGGCGCACGAGACGCGAGCCAGGGTCCTTCGGCAGCTCGCCGGACTCCTCATAGGCCTGCTGCACCGCCTCGGCGAGGGCGAGGAGCTCCTCCTCATCGGCCTCGTCGTCCGCCGCGTGGCCGTCGGCTACTCCGACGGTGCTCGCGCCGCCGAGGGCCGGTGGCAGGGTTGCGTCCTCAGTCTTGCGGACGAGGCGCCACCCCTGCGGGACGGACGTGCGCTCCACGTGGTCCTCGCAAAGATCCCAGCGGTGGGGATTGCCGGCCGGCTGCAGCGGTCCGATGATGGCGATCTGATCCGCGTAATTAAACTCCAACGTCGCCGCGGCCGGGCGCTGGCAGCCGGGGCGGGAGCAATTTCGGTGTACAGTCACGCGGAACATCTTAGCCAGATTCACCAGCTTGTACATCTGCCCGCGCGCCGCGGGGCGCAAGCCCACCGACCGCGTAGGCTCAATACCCATGAGCCACATCCGCAGAGTGAGGAACGACCCCCGGGGGCGCGGCCCGCGCGGCATTTTGCTGCCGGATCTGCCGCGCTACCGGACCCGCTCTGAGGACTTCGATCAGGCGGTGCTGGATGCCTACGAGCGGATCCTCGACCGCTTCGACGATCAGCTCGCCTCTTTGGACCTCGCGGTGGACCTGGTTCCTCGCATGCGGCTGCAGAGCGGCTACACGCAGTGGCCTTCGGATGTCGTCGCCGACGGCAAGGTGCCGCTGGGTCGGCTGATCCCCGCGGGCGTGGATTCCAGCGGCTCCCCCACCCGTCCCCGGCTGATCGTCTTCCGCCGCCCCGTGGAGATGCGGGCGCGCAGCAAAGAGGAACGGGCGGACATGCTCCGTTACATCGTGACCCGGTTGGTCGCGCATTATCTGAACGTCGGCCCGGAGACCATCGACCCGCGCTTCGACTGGGACCGCTAGTCGGCCACTGCGCGGGAACGCCGGGGAAAGCCCCCGGGAAAAGAAAAACTCACGCGGTCCCGTTCAGAGCGCGTGAGGTCACTCGTGCAGTCCGGCCATAGCGACCGGGCATAGAAGCCGGGTAGTTAGCCGAGGCGCTTCTTCAGCTTGCGTCGCTCGCGCTCGGAGAGGCCACCCCAGATGCCGAAGCGCTCGTCATTAGCGAGGGCATACTCGAGGCACTCATCTCGCACGCCACAGGCCATGCAGATCCGCTTAGCCTCGCGGGTGGAGCCACCCTTCTCCGGAAAGAAGGCCTCCGGGTCCGTCTGGGCGCACAGCGCCTGCTCTTGCCAGTCCTGCTCCACGGCGTCGAAGAGCTTGTCGAAGTCTTGCGTAAGGTCGAAGAGGTTGTGCTGGCGGGCACCTGTGTCCACTCGAGCCTCCCTTTCCATTGCCGCTGACCCCTGCTGCGGCGGGGTGGGATAGGCCGAGCTCGCTGGCTTATCCACGGCAATACTCCTTACTGGTTCGCACTCCCGGCGCTGTGGATGTATCGCCTGAGGTGAAAGTCAAGCGCCTCACCGGGTGTGTTGTTATTGCAGCTATATCGAAGATTACACACGTGTAGTTACGTCCCGTCAAACTTTCTGAAAAACCCGCCCGCCCCAAAAGTCACAGCTGTCACAGAGGTCACTATATCGTCCGCGACAGACAACTAGAACAGACGTTCGAAGGTAACGAGATATCCCGCACACCCCGACCGAAACCACTACATATGGGCCTGCGATCACCGGAAGTGACGTCTCGCGCACAAGATATTGGAAATTCGAAGAAATTTTATTTCCACCCCCGAAAGTCCCGTCGCAGGACCGGCATGCCGCCTCACCGGTGTCGCCGGCGGGCTCCACCGGCCCCGCCCCTAGCACGACGAGGCCGCGCTAAACGTCACTGCTGAAGCGGATTCCGCCGTCCGGGATCGCAACGCCCGGCCACACCCGCGCGCCGGACTCCAGCTCACAGCGAGCACCGATCACGGCCCCCTCGCCGATCACGCAGTCCTCGAGGTGTGCCCGCGCCCCAATGCGCGCGCCCTCCGCGATCACGCAGCGCTCCACCGTGGCCCCAGCCTCGATCTGCACGCCATCGAAAACCACCGAGGACTCCACGCGAGCGCCACCGGAGATCTCCGCACCACGGCCGATCACCGAACCGCCGTAAACCAGCGCACCGCTGGACACCGCGGCGGACTCGTCGACCAGCGCCTCGCCGTGACGTCCTTCCAGCAGCGGAGAGGGCGCAATCCCGCGCACCAGGTCGGAGGAACCGCGCACGAAGTCCCCCGGGGTCCCCAGGTCGCGCCAGTACGCCTGATCCACGTGCCCGAACACGCGCGCCCCGCTGTTCAGCAGCTCCGGGAAGACCTCCCGCTCCACGGACACCGCACGTCCCTGTGGGATGGACTCGATGACGTCCCTATTAAAGACGTAGCTGCCCGCGTTGATCTGGTCCGTCGGCGGATCCTCCGTCTTCTCCAGGAAAGCCTCGACACGGCCGGACGCGTCCGTCGGCACACAGCCGAAGGCACGCGGATCGGCCACGCGCAGCAGGTGCAGGGTGATTTCCGCGTCCTGCTCCACGTGGGTACGCAGGATCGCGCCGAGGTCCGTGCCGCCCAGCACGTCGCCGTTGAAGATCATCGCGCGGTCGTGGCGCAGCTTGCTCGCGACGTTACGGATGCCACCGCCGGTGCCCAGTGGCTCGTCCTCGACGACGTACTCGATCTCCAGGCCCATCTCGGAGCCATCGCCGAAATACTGCTCGAAGACCTCCGCCTTGAAGCTGGTGCCCAGCACCACGTGGGTCATCCCCGCGGCCTTGATGCGGGCCAGCAAGTGCTGCAGGAACGGGGCTCCCGCCACCGGAAGCATCGGCTTCGGGATGCTGTTGGTGAGGGGACGCAGCCGGGTGCCCTTCCCACCGACGAGAATCACCGCGTCGGTCTGCTCCGCCAGAGCTCGGGTATCAAGGCTGTCCTGAGGCGCCTGTGCCATCGCTTACTCCCTCGTGTTCGGCTACTGCTGTAGACAGTCAAAAACTATTAGCTTCGGCCCGGCTGGACGGCTCCCCGGCGCGCGGCGCTGAGGACGCCCAATCGTGGGGCTTGTTTCCCTAGGGACGTTAGCGCGCCCGCGGACGATAATCCCGCCTCCACGCCGGTAAGGCGAGACACTGGGGCCAATTTTCCTTCAGGCTCGATGGGCCGGGAGAAAGGCTCGGCCACGATCATGCGGGGCGCCACGACACGGCGCATCTCGGCGTGGGCGTTTCGACGCCGGTGCTTTCGGCGCTAGCCCCGGCGTTTCCGCTCGGCGAGCCGCACCGAGACCTTGGCGCGCACCGAAAGCCCCACCTTGAGCAGCAGGCGGATCGGCGCGTTCTTCGCACCCGGCAGGCGGTCGGACTGGAAGCGGTACGCGGACTCGTGGTGGGCGGGCAGCATCTTCTCCGGATGCTCGCCCGCGGCGTGCCCCTTGGCGTGGCTGATCTCCGCGGTGGGCGTGAAAATGTTCTGCCAACCCGCCCGGCCCAGGCGATCGCCCAAGTCCACGTCCTCCATGTACATGAAGTAGCGCTCGTCGAAGCCGCCGACGGACTCGAAGGCCTTCCACCGCAGCAGCAGGCAGGAGCCGGACAGCCAGCCGGCCTCGCGCTCGCGGTCCAGGTCATCGTCGTGGCGGTATTGCTTCGTCCATGGGTTGGACGGCCACACCCCGCCCAGCAGGGCGTGCCCGATGCCAGCCCCCAGGCGCGGGACGCTGCGTGCGCTCGGGTAGGCGGAGCCGTCGGCCTCGCGGATCAGTGGGCCGATCGCACCTGCGCGCGGGTGGCGGCGGGCGCATTCCAGCATCGCGTCGATGGACCCCGGGGTGAAGACGACGTCCGGGTTGGAGATGATGAGGAATTCGTCGTCGATATCGCCTGCCTCGCGCAGCACGCGCAGGTTCCGGGCGCCGAGGTTCATCGCGGAACCGTAGCCGATGTTGCCACCCGAATAGCGCAGCTCCAGGCCCAGTTCCTTCGCGGTTCCGGCCGCATCCGGGGCTGCGTCCTGAGCCCCAACTCCGGGTCCGCTGATACGTCCGCCACGGTCGGCGACGGCAGCCTCCGGCGCGCCGTCCGTCGAACCGTTGTCGACCATGACGACGTGCGCCCCCTGCGCGGCGGCAGCGGGGATGGAGTCCAGGAACTTTGTGAGGTACTCGCCGGGCGAGTACGTCACCGTAATAATCGCTATGGGTGCCACGGGGGGAACGTTACCCCAGAGCCGCCCGCAGTCCGTCCTGCCACGCTGGCAGCGGGGAAAGCCCGGCGGCCTCCCAGCACCCCGTGTCCAGGTACACCCCGATCGGGCGGCGCGCCGGGGTGGGGTACTCCGCGGTGGGGATTCGGCTCACGCGGGCCGGGTCGTGGCCGGTGGTCTCGAAGATCGCGGCGGCGAAGCCCGCCCAGGTCGTGGCCTCCCCGCTGCCGGTGGCGTGCAGCAGTCGCGGCAGCTCGGGCGTGCGCGCCTCATCCTCGCTCCCGCCCGACGACGGCGCGCTGATCTGCGAATGCTCCCCGGCCCGACGCTGGCGACACAGCTTGGTTGCCAGCTCGACGAGCCCCGCGGCGAGGTGCCCGGTAAAGGTCGGCCGGCCCCACTGGTCGTCCACCACCTTCGGGTCGACACCGCGGTCAGCCAGCCCCGCCATCGTGTCCAGGAAATCCCGTCCAGGGCCGGTGGGTCCGCTGAAGACCCAAGCGGTGCGCACCACGGTTCCGCCGGCATCCAGCACCGCGCGCTCCCCCGCCAGCTTCGTGCGGCCGTACTCATTCACCGGCGCTGGGGAATCATCCGGGGTCACCGCCCGCGGCCCGCCCGTTTCCCCGCTGAAGACGTAGTCAGTGGAGACGTGGATGAAACCCGCCCCCTGCGCGGCTGCCTCCTGCGCGAGCACGCCCGGCGCGATCCCGTTCACCCGCTCGACCGTCGTTGTATTCGCAGCTTCCTCCGCGGCGTCCACCGCCGTCCACGCAGCGGCGTTGATGACCACGACGTCGCGGCCACCGGCCTGCTCGATGGCTGCCCGCAGGGCGGTGGCGCACTCCTCGTCGCTGGCGGTCAGGTCCAGCTCGCCGCGGCCGAGAGCGACGACCGGCGCGGCGTAGTCTGCGAGCTCAACTACCAAGGCGGCGCCGAGCTGACCCCCGGCGCCCAGTACGACGATGCCGGGCACGCGGGTCCCGGGTACAACGCTGCTGGGTTCGACGCTGCCGTCAATGCCCATCGGTTGCTCGGGGCTGGCCGGGAAATTCTGTGACTGTGACATGGCGTCCAGATTACTAAGGCCCCACAGCCAGTCGGGGAGACAGAGGCCGCCCGGGCTATTGCTGCGCCCACCGCGGAGGTAGTGGGCTTGGCAGGAGAAAAGGCCTATAATTATCGGAGTTTTGTGTGCCACGAGGCCGCCCGCAACCCAGCGGATCTGCCAACCGGGAATGAGAAGAAAACCCTATGACTATGCCCCCCAATGCTGGCGACCAGCAGCCCCGCGGCTACCGCTCGCGGGCAGATCGCGCAGGCAGGGTGGATTCGGAGCCTGCAACACCGCGGCGCTCCTCCCGCCAGATCATGCCCGCCCCCGGGGATACCGCCACCCGCCAGATCGGCTCGAGGCCAGTGCGCATGGTGCTCGCAGCTGTGTCCGCGTTGGTGCTGCTGATCGGTGCCGTGGGGTACAAGGCGATCGGCCAGCTCGACGGACGACTCGCCCAAACCGGCGAGCTCTCCCTCGGCGATAACCAGGACGGCGCGACCGACATCCTCCTGGTCGGCATCGACTCCCGCACGGACGCTCAGGGCAACCCGCTGAGCCAGAAGGAGATCGACATGCTCAACGCGGGTGAGGAGGAAGCCACCAACACGGACACGATCATCCTCATCCGCGTGCCCAACGACGGTTCCGGGGCAACCGCCGTCTCCCTGCCGCGCGACACGTACGTCGCCACCCCGAACGGCAACATGAAGCTCAACGGCGTCTACGGCACCGCGAAGTTCGAGGAAGAGCAGAAAATCGCCGAGCGCCGCACCGAGCCGGTGGACGCCGAGCAGGAAAAGAGCGACGAGGAGGCCTCCAAGCAGGCCGGCCGCCAGGCACTGATCCACTCCGTCGCCGACCTGACGGGCATCACCGTGGACCACTACGCCGAGATCGGCTTGCTCGGCTTCGTCCTGCTCACCGACGCGGTCGGCGGCGTGGACGTCTGCCTGAAGGAGAAGGTCAAGGAGCCGCTCTCCGGGGCAAACTTCCCGAAGGGCCGCTCCACGCTGAAGGGCTCCCAGGCACTGAGCTTCGTCCGCCAGCGCCATGGCCTGCCCCGCGGCGACCTGGACCGCATCACCCGCCAGCAGGCCTACATGGCCTCCCTGGTCAACAAGGTGCTCTCCTCCAAGACCCTGACCGACCCCTCCGCGCTGAACCGCATCAACGACGCCGTGGAGCGCTCCGTCGTCCTGGACCAGGGCTGGGACGTCATGTCCCTGGCAACCCAGATGCAGGACCTGGCTGGCGGCAACGTCAAGTTCCAGACCATCCCCGTGACCTCCATCGACGGGGTCGGCGACATGGGCGAATCCATCGTCACCGTCGACGTCGACCAGGTCCACGAGTTCTTCAACGAACTGCTCGGCGATGATGCCCCGGAGGACGGCGGCGAGAAGGCCACCAAGGATAAGGACAAGGACGGTCCGATCGAGGACTACGACGCGGAGGACTACCGCGTGAATGTCTTCAACGCTTCCAACATCCCGGGGGCGGCCGCGAACGTCTCCGAGCTGACCCGAAACTACGGATACAAGGAGGGAGAGGTCGGAAACTCCGAGGAGACCGGCGTCTCGGAGTCCCAGGTCAACGCGAAGGATAAGAACGACCCGGCTGCCCGTGGGCTGGCCAAGCAGCTCGGCGGCCTGGAGATTGTCGAGGATCCTTCCCTGGATGACAAGGAACTCTCCGTCACCCTGGCGGGCACCTACACCGGCCCGGGCTCCGTCCCTGGCACGGCACCACTGGTCGAGCCGAATGACCCGAATGCGGGCACCCTGACCGAGGGCATGCGCGACCTGGACGGCGACGGAATCCCGGACGAGGGCACCGAATCCGGCGAGGAGGGCAACACCGTCGGACAGACGGGCAGCATCGGTGGCGACGGCAACCCGGTGGAGAACACCGAGGACCCGAAGGCCAAGCCTCCGGTCAAGGAGATCGACGCGGGCAGCGACGGCCCCATGTGCGTGAACTAAGCGCACCCGCGCGGCTGACACGCCCACTCACAGCATGACGAGCCTCGCCCATTGGGCCGGGCTCTTATTGCGTGTGGGGCCAGGTCCCCCGTGTTGTGGGACCGCCACACCGCGTTGTGGGCCCTACCGTGCCACGCATAACCCCACCACATCCCGCGCAGCCTCACGGCACCCCGCGCGTGCGGGTCTCTAGGATGGGGCGCATGGATGCTCTCTCTGCCCTTCTGACCGATCCCGCCGCCCCGCGGCTGACCACCTACACCGAGGCCGGCCGCATGGAGCTATCCGGCCAAACGCTGCAGAACTGGCAGTCCAAGGTGGCTAACCTCCTGCTCGGCCTAGGTGCGGGTCCGGGCACGCTGATCGTCTGCGACGCCGAGGCTGGCTGGCAGCCGGTGACGATCGCGGTGGGCGCGTGGCTGATCGGCGCGACCGTCGTGGACGCCCGCGGCCCCCTCCCCGACTCCCTTTCCGCCGCCGCCGGCCCGCCTGTCGCCGCGTTCACGGACTCTGTCGAGCTGGCCGAGCAGCTGGCCGACGAGGGGTTGGCCGGGCTGGATGTGGTGGATGGGTTCGGTGAACTGGGCGAGCCAATCGAGGAGGTCTTCGTCCTCTCCACCGACCCCTTCGGCCGTGGCGTGACGGAATCGGGCGGCGAGCTGCCCTTCGGCCTGAACGACTTCTCCCCCGAGTTGCGGGTTCAGCCCGATGCATTCCTGGGCACGGCCGCCCCGGCCGATGCGGGCCGGGTGCTGGCAGCCAGCGGCGGCGGGCAACTCACCGAGGGTCAGTGGCTGGCCACCGCTAGGGACGACGACGGCGCCGCGGACGGCGAGCGTCTGGTCTTCGGCCCCTGGGACAACGCAGTTGAGCTGGCGGAGACTCTGCACCCCTGGGCGGCGGGCGGGGCCGTCGTCATGAGCACGGACGCCTCCCCGGAGCGGCTCGCGGAACTCGCGGCCTCGGAAAACGCCCGCCTCGTTAACTAATAACGACGGGTACCCAGCCCGCTGACAAGCGCCGAAATGCGAAAAGCGCGTGGCCGAAGCCACGCGCCAGTATTGCCAACCCCCTGCGACGATCGCCTAGCGCACGTCCGTGCGGGAGTTGCGGAAGAAGCCCAGGATCAGCAGGACCACGACCCACACCGCCAGCACAGTCAGGTAGAACGCCGGGGTGTGCGCACCCTCCATCAAAACGCCGTCGGCCTGGAAGGTGTAGTACCGCTGGATCTCAGTGATCGTGCCCGCCGGCATCACGTCGGAAACCTTCTGCAGAACCGAGAAACGCCCGCCGCCGAGGGAAATCAGCGGCTCCACGACCAGCATCCACACCAGCGGCACACCGATGCCTGCGACACGGGAGCGCAGCAGTGCGGCCGTCCCGAGCGCCAGCAGGGTAAACGCTGCCCCGCCGATCAGCAGCGACCAGACGGTGTTGTTCTGCTCGTCCACGAATGTCGCGCCTGGCCAGATCACGATCATCAACACGGTCAGCGCCATCGCCAGCGCGAGGGTGAACAGCACGAAGAGGCTGGCGACCACGCCGCGGGCGGCCAGCCAGTTCCAGCGCGACTGCTGCGTGAGGAATGCTTGGGCGTGCATCTTCGTGCTGATTTCGCCGGCTGCGGTCGAGGCGCCGAAGATGATGCAGATCATCAGGGCGATCATGCCGCCGATGCCGACATCCGCGAAGTTCACCTTGAGGGGTGTATCTGACAGAAGGAGGTACAAAAACACCGGGCCGCCGATGGAACCGCCCAGCATGATGAAGTAGACCAACGTGCTGCGCAGGGTGAGGAGTTTAGTTGTTTCGGATTTCACTGCGTTGAGGAAGCTGCTCATGGGGTGCGCCTTCTTTCTTTATTCTGCGCTTGTGGTTTCTTCTTGAAATTCAGCTGTTGCGGTCGTCTAGCGGTGCACACCAGCCCCAGCCACCGCGCCCGTCCGGTATTCCTGAGCTTCGGACGTCGCCGCCAAGAAACGCTGCTCCAGGTTCGCCGTCTCCGCGGCCAGCTTCGTGATGAGGAAGTTCTCCTCCATCGCGGTCTGCGCCACCAACTCGCGCAGCTCCTCTTCGCTCCGCTCCTCCGGCAGGGCGATGCGCATGCTTCGGGGCCGCTGCAGCTCCACCTTCAGGCCCTTGTGCTGCAGCTTCTCGGCGAGCAGCACAGCCTCCCGGCACTCCGCGGTGACCACGGTGCCGCCGGCGAGGAACTCATCCAATGAGTACTCCCCGATCAGCTGCCCCTTGCCGATCACCACGAGGCGGTCTGCCGTCAGTTGCATCTCACTGAGCAGGTGGGAGCTGACCAGCACGCTGCGCCCCTCCGCCGCGAGTGCGCGGATGGTGTTGCGCATCCAGGTGACACCCTCGGGGTCCAGGCCGTTGACCGGCTCGTCCATGATGAGGTGCTGCGGGTCGCCGAGCAGTGCCGCCGCCAGCCCGAGGCGTTGCTTCATGCCCAGGGAGTAACCACCGGCCTTCTTCTTGCCCGCGCTGCTCAGACCCACGATGTCGAGGCACTCGTCCACGCGCTTGTCGCTGATACCCGCGCCGTGTGCCAGCACGCGCAGGTGGTTGCGGCCGGTGCGTGCCGGGGTAAACCAGGACGCATCCAGCACCGCGCCGGCGATCTGAGTCTTGTTCTTCAGCGTCGCGAAGGCCCCGTCGTAGGACTGCCCGTCGCGATACTTGCCGCTGAAGGTGACGTGCCCGGCGGTTGGCCGGTCCAGGCCGAGCATGCAGCGCATCGTGGTGGACTTGCCCGCGCCGTTCGGCCCGAGGAAGCCGGTGACCTTTCCATCCGGAACGTGGAAGCTGATGTCCTTCAGGACGTTGTTCTTTCCGTAACTCTTGCTGAGCTGTTCAACTGTGATCATGCTTCGCAGTTTCGCTCCTGCCCCCACCCCGGCACATCGGTCCGGCGGATGATTATCGCCGTTTCTGTTCTTTCATACCGGGGTATGACGTCCGGCCCTTCCGGTCATCCCCAGGGCTCACCTTGGTTCCGCTGTGTTCCCCCACCGGGCTGGCGTGCCTGCCCCGGTTGACGCTTAGTTTTCGGCGGTCAGCAGCTCTTCCGGATCCACGAGGCGGTGTTTGAGGGCGAAAAGCACGGCGTGCACCCGGTCCCGCGAGCCGGTCTTCATCAACACCCGCCCAACGTGGGTTTTCACCGTGGGCAGGGAGATGAAGAGTTTCTCCGCGATCTCCTGGTTGCTCTCCCCCATCGCGATGAGACAGAGGATCTCCCGTTCGCGCGGGGTGAGCGGGTCCACCAGCCCGAGGTCATCCTCGGCATCCGGCGTGCCCTGCCGCGTCGCCGCCGGTTCCGTGGCTGCGATGTTTCTCGGGCCATCGCGCGGCGCGAGTGCACCCGGTGGAGCCTCCGCCGGGTGGGCAGTCGCCCCGTCCGCCCGCAGGCGCTGAATGAGCTTGGCCGTCGCCGCCGGGCTGATCACGGCCGTTGATTCCCCGACGGTGCGAACCGCGTTGATGAGCTCCTCCGGGTCGGCGTCCTTGAGCAGGAAGCCGCTGGCCCCGGCGGTGACAGCGCCGAGGACGTAGTTATCACTATCGAAGGTGGTGAGAACGACCACCCGGGTCGGTTCCCCGGCAGGTCCCGTGGGGGCGAGCTCGTTGAGGATTCGGCGGGTCGCCGAGATGCCGTCCATGGTGGGCATCTGCACATCCATCAGGATCATGTCCACGGGCCGGGCCGCTGCCAGTTCGCAGGCCTCGGCCCCGTCGGCGGCCTCCCAGGCCACGGAGATATCATCCTGGCTATCCAGCACCATCGCGAAGCCGGCGCGCACGAGCTGCTGGTCATCAGCCAATCCCACGGTGATCATGCTTCTTCGCCCCTCGCCTCGTAAAAATTCTTCCTTCATGAGTGCTGCCTTCTGCAGCTGCTGCCGTCACGGTAGCACTGTGGTCACACACGCAGCCCCCTACGCACCGAGTGGGATGGTGGCCGTGACATTCCACCCGCCGGGGAAGAGCGCGCTCGACCCCCAGCTGGCCTTCCCACCGTGGATCCGCACGCGCTCTTTAATGCCGGTCAGTCCCCGGCCGCTGCCCGTCAGCTGCTCCTCGCCCGGCGCGTTATCCACCATGACGGTCAGGCGCTCGTCCTCCCACAGCAAGCGGACGCGCACCTCGGCGGGGCCCGCGTGCTTAATGACGTTGGTGAGGGATTCCTGCACCACCCGGTAGACGGTCAGCCCCTTCGCCTCGTCGAGCGGAGCTTCCTCCCCCGCGACTGCGAGGATGGCGTGGGCGCCGGAGCGGTTGGCGTCGCTGATGAGGTCCTGGATACCGGAAATGCCCGGGGTGGCGGTGACGTCCCGGTTATCCTCCGTGTGGAGGACGGAGAGCAGGCTGCGCATCTGCGTCAGCGCCTCACGCCCGCGGGTGGAGATCGTTTCGAGCGCCTCGATGGCTTTCTCCGGATCCTTGCGCCCCGCGTAACGGCCGCCATCAGCCTGCGCGATCACCACGGTCAGGGAATGCGCGACAATATCGTGCATCTCTCGGGCGATGCGGTTTCGCTCGGAGAGCGTAGCCAGTTCCGCGCGGGCGGCGAGGTTGGCGACCTCCACCTGGCGCGCATAGGCCTGCTTACCGAACTGCCAGCACAGTGCGATGGACACGAGGGCCAGCAGGCTCGCCAAGCCGATGGTCAGCCATACCTCTGGCTCGGCCAGCACCGCCTCTAGGCTGTTTTCTTCCTCAAAGATCGGGTTATTTAGCCGGTTTACGATGAACTGAAAGGTGATCGCCGCGAGGCTTCCGACCACTGCGATCGTCAGCCACATCCTCCGGCGCCGCGGCAGATGAGCTCGGATCACGTACACCTGCCAGCACACCAGCGGATACCCGAGTAACACTACAAAACCATTGGACAGCGTGGAGAGGGCCAGGCCGACCGCGATAAGCGCCACCCCCAGCTCCACGCGCCATTGCTGGGCGAGCAGGCCCGTGTAGGAGATGGCGAGACCAGCGAAAAGCATCGTCCCCTGCCACCCTCCGAGCTGGTCATAGGCGACGCCAATCTCCGGGAGGGCGAGCAGCAGGAAAAGCAGCGAAATAACGAGGAACTGCAGGCGGCGGCCGGGATCCCGCCACCACGCCGCGGTGGAGCCGAGGGTGCTGGACCCCATAGTGCTGGGAGCGAGCGCGCCGGGAACTTTGCTTTCGGGCATAGTTCGACATTCTAGGGTCGGCTGGGGCGGGGCTTCGTCGTCCTGAAGTATCATCTTCCCCATGGCCGACGTGAAATTCGATGACGTAACGATCCAGTACCCCGGCGCGGAACGACCCAGCGTGCGGGACCTCGACCTGCACATCGCCGACGGCGAGTTCCTGGTGCTCGTGGGGCCGTCCGGCTGTGGAAAGTCCACTACGCTGCGCGCGCTCGCCGGCCTGGAGGCGACGAGCGGCGGGCACATCGCCATCGGCGGCAAGGATGTCACCGGCACTGAGCCGGCCGCTCGCGACATCGCGATGGTCTTCCAGGACTACGCCCTCTACCCGCACATGACGGTGCGAGAGAACATGGGCTTTGCGCTGAAGGTCGCCAAGCGCTCGAAGTCCGAGATCGCCGAGCGGGTGGACCGCGCGGCGGAGATCCTGGGGCTGGAGGAGTTCCTGGACCGCAAGCCGAAGGACCTTTCCGGTGGCCAGCGCCAGCGCGTGGCCATGGGCCGGGCGATCGTCCGCGAGCCGCAGGTCTTCCTCATGGACGAGCCGCTGTCCAACCTGGACGCCAAGCTGCGCGTCCAGACCCGCGCGCAGATCGTGAAACTGCAGAAGAACCTGGGAGTGACCACCGTCTACGTCACCCACGACCAGGTGGAGGCGATGACGATGGGCGACCGCGTGGCCGTCCTCAACGACGGCGTGCTGCAGCAGGTGGCCAGCCCGAAGGAGCTCTACGAGAACCCGGATAACGCCTTCGTGGCCGGCTTCATCGGCTCGCCGGCGATGAACCTGCTGACCACGACCGAGCCGCTGCCGGGTTTCGATGAGACCCTGCCGGCCGGCTACGCGGGCAATGGTGGCGCTAAGGAGCTGATCGTGGGCGTGCGCCCGGAGCACCTCACCCTCGACACCGCGGGCTCGGCCAACGGCGTGCGCGGCGAGGTCAGCCTCGTCGAGGAGCTCGGCGCGGACTCCTATATCTATGCAGAGACGGACTACGGCACCCTCGTGGCCAGGGGTGGGGCAGGCGCGCAGCCCGCCATCGGGGAGACCGTGGTGATTTCCCCCGCGGCAGGCGCCCGGATCCACTTCTTCGACGCCCAGACCCAGGAGCGGGTCGGGGGTAACAGCCGGGGCTAGAATTCACCACTAGAAAGATATTCATCGTGGGATCTACCCCCCCGATTACCTAAACTTGGGGTGCAGACTTTTCAGCTTTCCCGCTGACTGACACTCATCAGCGTGCCCCACGGCGCGTTGGTGGGTCGCTTCCCTGTATCTCTCGCCGGGAACGGTCAGCCGGGAATACCTTCTAGAAAGGCTCCACTATGGCAAACCAGTACAAGAAGATGCTGGCCATCCTCGCGGCATCCGGCATGGCTCTGGCAGCCTGCTCCGACGGCGGCTCCGACGACTCCGCCAAGGGCCAGGAGGGCGCCGACGCCCGCGGCCCCATCACCTTCGCGATGGGCAAGAACGACACCGACAAGCTCCGCCCGATCATCGACGCGTGGAACGAGGAGCACCCGGACGAGCAGGTGAAGCTCCAGGAGCTCGCCGGTGAGGCCGACGCCCAGCGCGACACCCTGGTGCAGTCCCTGCAGGCGGGTCAGGATGACATCGACGTCATGGCACTGGACGTCGTCTGGACCGCGCAGTTCGCAGCCAACGGCTGGCTCGCACCGCTGGAGGGCGACCTCGAGGTCGACACCAGCAAGCTGCTGCAGCCGACCGTGGAGTCCGCAACCTACAACGACAAGCTCTACGCGCTGCCGCAGAACACCAACGCGCAGCTGCTGTACCGCAACACCGACATCGTCAAGGAGACCCCGGAGAACTGGGACGCGCTCGTCGAGAAGTGCAAGGAGGTCAAGGACCAGGACTGCCTGACCGCGACCCTGAAGCAGTACGAGGGCCTGACCGTCATGACCGACAGCTTCATGCGCGGCTGGGGCGGGGCCATCATGGACGGTGACGGCAACGTCACCGTCACCGATGAGAAGTCCCAGGAGGGCCTGCAGGCTCTCGTGGACGCCTACCAAGACAAGACCATCTCCTCCGCCTCCACCGGCGCAACCGAGGAAGAGGTCAACCTCGCCTTCACGCAGGGCCAGACCGCAATGGCCATCAACTGGCCGTACATGTACACCAACGCCGAGGAGGAGGGCTCCGCGGTGAAGGGCAAGACCGAGGTCTCCCCGCTGGTCGGTAAGGACGGCGTCGGCGTGTCCACCCTGGGTGGCTACAACAACGGCATCAACGTCAACTCCAAGCACAAGGCCACGGCCAAGGAGTTCATCGAGTTCATCATCAACGAGGAGAACCAGCGTTCCTTCGCCAAGGCATCCTTCCCGCCGGTGCTGGCAAGCATCTACGACGAGGAGGACATCCAGAAGGAGTTCCCGTACATGGAGGCCCTGAAGGTCTCCCTGGAGAACGCGAAGCCGCGCCCGGCCTCCCCGACCTACGACGCTCTGTCCAAGGCGGTGCAGGATAACTCCTACGCAGCCCTGACCCAGAAGCGCGAGGTCGACAAGGCTACCGAGGACATGAAGAAGGCCATCGAGTCCGCGCAGGACTAAGCGCCTCTTCCCCTCTCGTCGCTATGCGCGATACTCAGGCGGCCACCGCATCACCATGATGTGGTGGCCGCCTCGCCATTTCTGTCGAGGGTGGCGACTATGCTTTTTGTGCAACCCGCCCGCTGGTCTCCCCGGCGGGCCCGTCAACGGCAAAAGGAGAAAGCCTGTGAGCACCTCGCCGACATCGGCGGCACCGGCCGACCAGGCGCCTGCACCGGGTGCCGCGCCGCACGGCAGGAAGGCGAAGGCGGCACGCCCCAGCAAGCCCCGCCGCGACCTGCGCGCAGTCTGGCTCGTCGGCCCGGCCATGCTGCTGCTGGCCCTGGTCATCGGCTACCCGATCCTGCGGGCTATCTATCTTTCCTTCCAGGCCAACCGGCACCTCGACCCAGACACGGGCATGTTCGTGGAGGGTGGCTTCGCGGGCTTCGACCACTACCTCACATGGATTGCCCAGCGCTGCATGAGCCCGAACGGCACCGTGGTGGAGTGCACCTCCGGCATGCTGCCGACGGACTTCTACCCCGCGCTCGGCATCACCCTGTTCTTCGTGGTGGTCACCGTCAGCCTGGAGACCCTGCTGGGCCTATGGATGGCACTGGTGATGAACCGCAGCTTCCTCGGCCGCGGCCTGCTGCGCGCCGCCGTGCTCGTGCCCTGGGCGATCCCCACCGCCGTGACGGCGAAGCTCTGGCAGTTCATCTTCGCCGACCAGGGCATCATCAACTCCCTGCTCGGCACCCAGATCCACTGGACCACCGACCCTTGGGCCGCCCGCTTCGCGGTGATCATCGCGGACGTGTGGAAGACCGCACCCTTCATGGCGCTGCTGATCCTCGCCGGCCTGCAGATGATCCCGCAGGGTGTCTACGAGGCCGCGCGCGTGGACGGCGCCTCCAAGTGGCAGCAGTTCACCCAGATCACCCTGCCGTTGGTCCGCCCGGCGCTGATGGTCGCGGTGCTCTTCCGCACCCTGGACGCGCTGCGCATGTACGACCTGCCGGTCATCATGATCTCCGAGTCCTCCAACTCCCCCACCGCCGTGATCAGCCAGCTGGTGATTACGGATACCAAGCAGGGCAACTACAACTCCGCCTCCGCCCTGTCCACCCTCATCTTCCTGCTGATCTTCGGGGTGGCCTACGTGATGGTGAGGTTCCTGGGCGCCGATATCGGGGGGACCCAGGAGACGGGTAGCAAGCCAAAGAAGTCTCTGCTGAGCAGGCTGCGCGGCGGGAGCGTCGCCACGAAGAAGAAGGACGGTAAGGCTGAGGCCGACCGCGGCGACGTCCCCGACAAGGGCAACGCAACGAGCGCCAAGAGCGCGAACACCGTGGATACCGCAGCGACGGGAGGACAGCGATGAAGAAGGCAACCCAGACTCTGCGTAACTACCTCGCCGTCATCGTGATCCTGGCGTGGGGGCTCGCGCCGTTCTACTGGATGGTGGTCACCGCGCTGCGCGACAAGCGCTACACCTTCTCCACCAACCCGCTGCCCAGCCACCTCACGCTGGAGAACTTCCGCGACGCGCTGGCCACTGACGCGGGCAATAACTTCCTCCGGGCGATCGGCAACTCGCTACTCATCGGTGCCGCGACCACCGCGATTGCGCTCACGGTGGGCGTGTTCACCGCCTACGCGCTGGCCCGCGTGGACTTCCGCGGCAAGGGGCTGGTCACGGGCATTATCCTGGCGGCCTCGATGTTCCCGGGTATCGCGCTGGTCACCCCGCTGTTCCAGCTCTTCTCGAAGATCGAGTGGATCGGCACCTACCAGGCGATGATCATCCCGAATATCTCCTTCGTGCTGCCACTGACGGTGTACACGCTGACCAGCTTCTTCCGCGAGCTGCCCTGGAAGCTGGAGGAGGCCGCCCGCGTGGACGGCGCCTCCCGTGGCCTGGCTTTCCGCAAGGTCATTCTTCCGCTGGCCACGCCCGCTCTGTTTACGACGGCCATCCTGGCGTTCATCGCGACCTGGAACGAGTTCATGCTCGCCAAGCAGCTGTCCACCCCTGCGGTGGAGCCGGTAACGGTGGCGATCGCCCGCTTCTCCGGGGCCTCGGCCTACGAGTTCCCGTACGCGGCGACGATGGCTGCTGGTGCGCTGGTGACGGTGCCGCTGGTCGTGATGGTGCTGGTCTTCCAGCGCCGCATCGTCTCCGGGCTCACCGCCGGTGGCGTGAAGTAGGGGTGGTTGATCGTGTCGAAGCCTGAGGATGCGGCGCGGGACGCGCGCAAGGATCGGCCAGTCGGCGGGGCTGCCAGCGGGCTGGACGAGCGCACCGGTGGATCGGACGAGCGCGCCGCTGGAGCTGCCCGGAGTGGCGCACCAACCGGCGATGTGGACCCGGAAGGCCAGCGCAAGAAGCTGGTCTGGGAGTCCGCCCTGGGCTTCGTGGGCTTCTTCACCCTGCTGGCCGGGGTGCAGGCAGTGTGGAATGTATTCCAGCCCGAGCCCTCCCCCTGGCCCGGAGTGTTCTTCGCGGTCCTGCTGCTGCTGAGCTGGCTCGTGTGGCGTGGCTACCGCCGCTACCGGGAGTACTAGAGCCGAGCTCACGCAGGACAACGATCGCCCCTGGCGGTGATGGAAAACATAAAAGCGCCCCGAGGGGCGCTTTTTCTTTGGCTTTGCCGGGCGGCGCGGCCCGGCAGCCGCATTGCCCGGTAGCTGCGGCGGTTGGTAACTACTCGCCGAGGAGCTTGCGCTTGAGGGCGGCGTCCTTCTCCATGACGCTATCGCGCATATCCTCCTGGTACTTCACCATGCGCGCCATGAGCTCCGGGTCAGCCACCGCGAGCATGCGGACGGCCAGCAGGCCGGCGTTCTTCGCACCATCGATGGAGACGGTGGCGGTCGGAACGCCCGCCGGCATCTGCACGATGGAGAGCAGGGAGTCCAGGCCGTCGAGGTTCTTCAGGGCACGTGGGATGCCGATGACCGGCAGCGGCGTGGCTGCGGAGACCATGCCCGGCAGGTGCGCGGCACCACCAGCGCAGGCGATGATGACCTTCACGCCGTTCTTGTGCGCCTCGCGGGCGTAGTCAAGCATGCGCTCCGGGGTGCGGTGCGCGGAGACCACGCCAATTTCCATCGGGATGCCGAACTCCGCCAGCACCTCGGCGGCGGGCTCGACGGTCGGCCAGTCGGAATCGGAGCCCATGATCAGGCCGACCTGTGGGCCGGTGGGGGCAGAGTTCTTGTTATCAGTCATGTTGTGTGCCTCCTGGGGCTGATCGTTTTCTAGGCCTCGGTCCAGCCGTCGGACCACTCGGCAGCGACGAGGAAGTCCGCAGCCAGGCGGGCGTCGCGGCGCAGCTGTGCCACCGCTTCGTCGGTCGCGGGCTGGTCGGCGGGCAGGGAGAGGTTCACGTGCCCGATCTTGCGGCGCGGGCGCCAATCCTTGCCGTACATGTGGATCTTCGCCGCCGGAAAGCGGCGCCACACCTGGTCCATTCGCTCGTGCATTGGCATGGCTGGGTCGGCGTCGTCGTGCCCCAGCACATTGGCCATGACAGTGGCGGGCGCGGTGAGATCCGTGCTGCCCAGCGGGCGGTCCAACACCGCGCGCAGGTGCTGCTCGAACTGGCTGGTCACGGAACCGTTCTGGGTCCAGTGGCCGGTGTTGTGCGGGCGCATGGCCAGCTCGTTGACGCTGATCGCCAGCTCACCGTCGGCGTCGCGGAACTCGAAGAGCTCAACGGCGAGCACGCCGGTGACGTCCAGCTCGGTGGCGATGGTGCGGGACAGTTCGCGAGCCTGATTGAGAACCTCGCCGTCGTGACCCGGTGCGGGGGCGACGGCCTCCACGCAGATGCCGCGCTCCTGCACGGACTCGGTGATCGGCCAGGCCTTCGCCTCCCCCGACGGGGTGCGGGCGACCAGGGCGGAGAGCTCGCGGACAAGCTCAACCTTCTTCTCGGCCATCAACGACACGCCCTTGTCCAACAGCTCGGCGACCAGCTTCTTGAGCTCGGCCTCGGAGCCCGGGAACCACACGCCCTTGCCGTCGTAACCGCCGCGGCGGGCCTTGAGGCAGACCTTGCCGCCGGTGGTAGCCCAGAAGGCGGCGGCGTCCTCGGTGTTCTCGATGGCCGTGAAGGCCGGGACCGGGGCGCCCAACTCGGAGAGGCGCCGGCGCTGGACCAGCTTGTCCTGCGCATTGATCAGGGCCTTCGGCTGCGGCTGGACGTTGATGCCCGCGGCGATGAGATCGTCGAGGAACTCGTTCGGCACGTGCTCGTGGTCGAAGGTCACGGCGTCGGCGTCCTTGGAGACCTCCGCGACGTGCGCCTTATTGGTGTAGTCCCCCAGCACGACGTCTGCAGTGACCTGCGCGGCGGAGGCATCGGCGGAGCCGGCGAGCACGCGGGCAGACAGGCCCAATTCCACGGCCTCCTGCTGCATCATGCGGGCCAGCTGGCCATCACCGATGATGGTGACCAACGGGGCGCCCGGCGCGTGGGCAGCCGCCCGGGCGATGGAGCAGTCGGCGGCGCGCGTCATGCCGGAATCAGCGGTGGAGTCGGAACCGGATGGTGCAGAAGAATGAGCTGAATCTTTCACACGGCCAATCATAGTGCCCGCGTGTAACTGCGGATCAGGCGGACGAAGCGTTTGGCATAGGGCACGTCCCGCAGCACGATCGGATTGCGGGTTCCCATCACGAACACGGAGACGGTGGAGCCCTTCGCGCGGGCATCCACGATGTACTCCAGCGGCACCTGTGCGGTCTGGCTACGCCAGTGCCCGGTGGCGGTGATGAGGCGCTCGTTAGTGAGCATCATTCGGCTGCGGGCGCGGAAGATCATCTGCCGCCCGCAGCGCCGCCAGGCCAGGAAGATCCACAGCACCACCAGCGCGCGCCGGCCCCACTGGGCGGTGAGGTACAGCGGATCGTTGACGTGCAGCGCCAGCTGGCTGGGCACCGGCAAGCTATAGCCGAGCAGGCGGAGGGCCTCCGCGTCGAGGAAGTGGTCGATCAGCCCGATCAGCGCCCAGGTCACCCCGGTGATCAGCAGCAGCTCCAACACGGGGAAGAGCAGGGAGCGGCGGTTGGGGCACAGCTCCGCGAGGATCCTCTCACCTGGCTCGAAGGTGATTTTCCCGAAGGCCATCAGTATTCCCCTTCCGCGGGGCGCAGGTGGGTGACGTCCCCGGCGGCGACGACCAGCGCACCGCCGCCGTCGACGTCAACGACCAGCGCACCGGTGCCCGCCACGTCGCGGGCAACGCCGTGGGTGGTCGTGCCGTCCGGAAGATGGACCACGACCTTCGTGCCGAGGGTGTCGACGACCTGCCGGTAGCGCGGCAGCACGCTCTGCGGCGCCCCTCCCAGCTGGATAAAGCGGCGCAGTCCGCCCACCAGCTCGTCGATCAGCGCGATGGCCAGGCGGGTGCGCACGCCGGGGCCGTCTTCGGTCGACTCCTGGTCGCTCGGAATGCCCTCCAGAACCAAGGAGGTCGCGTGTGGCACCGGCAGCTCCGAGCGGTCCAAGTCCACGTTCAACCCCAATCCGATCACCACAATCGGTTCGGGTTCAAGCTGCACGGCTTCCACGAGGATCCCAGCGAGCTTCCGGCCGTCCACCATCACGTCATTGGGCCACTTCAGCTCCGCCGGGACCTCCGCACCGGCCGCCCGGCTCACCGCGCGCACCGCGTCCACCGCAGCGACACCGGTCAGCAGTGGCAGCAAGCCCAGCCGGGTCGCCATGTCCACCCCGGGCAGCCGAACGGCCACAGAAACAATCAGCTGGCTGCTGCGCGGCGCACCCCACGCCCGATCCAGCCTCCCCCGGCCCTGCGTCTGTTCCTCGGCAAAGAGCACGGAGAACTCCGGCACCTCCTCGCCTGCCGCCAGCGCCGCACGAATCTGCTCAGCGAGCACGCTATTGGTGCTCGTGGTCTGATCGAGCACCTCCACGGACCCACATCCGAGGGCGGGCAGTACCTCGTGCAAGGTGGCGGCGTCGAGAAGAACACGGGAAGTTTGCATGCCCTTGATGTTAGAACACGGCGCGGACACACCCCGCCGCCCGCAGCTGCCCAGCCCGTGTGGCGTAGGGACTGCCCCGCCACATGATCTAGACTGTGTGCCATGAATCCTCAGAATGACACGTCCACCACGGCCGGAAAGATCGCGGACCTCCAGGACCGCCTGGCGAAATCCCGCCAACCCGCCGGGGAGGACGCGGTGCGGGCAGTGCACAACGCTGGTCGCCTCACCGCCCGCGAGCGGGTGGAAGCGCTGCTGGATGATGGCAGCTTCGTGGAGATCGACGCCCTGGCGCGCCACCGCTCCAAGGCCTTCGACCTGGAGAAGGAGCGCCCGCTGACCGATGGCGTGGTCACCGGCCACGGCACCATCGACGGCCGCCCGGTCTGCGTCTTCTCGCAGGACGCGACCCTGTTCGAGGGCAAGATCGGTGAAACCACCGGCGCGAAGATCATCAAGGTGCTGGAGCTGGCTCTGAAGTCCGGCACCCCGGTGATCGGTTTCTACGACGGCGCCGGCGCCCGCCTCAAGGAGGGCATCATCGCCCTGGACATGTACTCCCGCATCCTGCGCCTGCAGACCCAGGCCTCCGGCGTGATCCCGCAGATCGCGGTCGTCGCCGGCGAGTGCCGTGGCATTCAGGTGCACGGGATCGCGATGTCCGACGTCGTCATCTCCGTCGACGGGCAGGGTTCCCTGTCTATGGACGCCAACCCCGGCGGGGTGGTCGAGGCCCAGGAGACCGGCACCGCCCACATCGTGGTCCCCGACGAGTCCGCCGCTCAGGACACGGTGGCCGACGTGCTGAGCTACCTGCCCTCCAATAACCGGGCGATCGCCCCGGCCACGGAGCCAGTGAATACCGAGCTGGCGAATCGTCGCGCCGAGGAAGGCGCCGATGACGCCGCGCTGAGCAGCGAGATCGACCACCTGATCCCGGACTCCGCGTCCGAAACCTACGACGTGCGCGATGTGCTGGCCGCAGTGCTGGACGAGGACAGCCTGCTGGAGCTGGGCCTGGGCTTCGCGCCGAACATCATCACCGGCTTCGCCCGCCTTGAAGGTCGCGCAGTCGGCGTGATCGCCAACCAGCCGACCGTGAAGGCCGGCGGCATCGACATCGACTCCGCGGAGAAGGTCAGCTACTTCATCCAGCTCTGCGACGCCTTCAACGTGCCGCTGGTCTCCTTCGTCGACGCCCCGGGCTTCCTGCCGGAGGAGCCGGACGCGCCAGTCATCCGCCGCACCGCGAAGCTCTACCACAGCACGGCTGCAGCGTCGGTCGGCAAGATCACGGTGATTACCCGCAAGGCCACCGGCTCTGCCTACCTGGCCCTGGCTGCGAAGCGGATGGGCACGGACCTGGTCTTCGCGTGGCCGACCGCGGAGGTCGCGGTGGCGGACGCGGATACCTTCGCCGCCGAGATCGGCGCGGACGAGGCGACCCCCCAGGATCCCTACGAGGCCGCCGCGAGCGGGCTGGTGGATGCGGTGCTGCCGCCGAGCCAGACCCGCCAGAAGCTGGTGGAAGGCCTCGGTCTGCTGGAGCGCAAGGTTGAGGACGGCTACCCGCGCAAGCACAGCATCGTCACGTTCTAGCGCCCCGCTGCGCCCCAGCCCCGCCGAGCCCCCGTTTGGAGCACCCATGAGCAGAAAGTTTTCCCGCGCCCGCCGCAGTACACAGCCAACAGAGCTGACCAGCGCACGGTTGACGCACCGCCCTGGCGCGACGTTTGCCGAGCAGGAAGCACCCCAGGCGGAGCAACAGGCCGCCGTCGAGGTGGTGAAGGGCAATCCCACGCCCGTCCAGCGCCAGGCTCTGGAACAGCTGGTGGGTGAGCTCACCGAGCAGGCTGAGGAGCGCCGCCGCGCCAAGCCGAACACCCGGGGCTGGTACGGCACCACCGACGAGCCCTTTGCAGGCGCCCCGGAGCCGAACCCGGCGGGCTTCCGTAACCCGAATTTGCCACAGGCCTAGCTGCCGCACCGCGCGGCGGCACACTGATATTTCCTCCCGTCCCTTTCAAGGAGCGAGACATGCCTGACTCCCAGGCCACCCCACGCATCGTGCTGGCGTCCTCCTCCCCCTCCCGGCTCTCCATCCTGCGCAGCGCCGGGGTGGAGCCGGTCGTCCAGGTCTCCGGCGTGGACGAGGACGCCGCGATGCAGCGTTTGATCGACGAGGCCGCGAGCCAGGGGCGCACCCCCACCCCCGCCGAGAAGGTCTGCCATCTAGCCAAGGCGAAGGCGACCGCGGTCCTGGAGGACGGGCTCCGGCTGGGCGAGGGCGACGTGCTGATTGGTGGGGACAGCATGCTGCTGCTGGACGGGGAGCTGCAGGGAAAGCCGCACACCGCGGAGGAAACCGTGCGCCGCTGGCAGCAGCAACGGGGCAAGCGGGCGGAGCTGATCACCGGGCACGCGATCTACCACGGCGGGCAATGGTTCGAGGACTCCTCGGCCACCAGTGTGTTCTTCGCGGATGCCAGCGATAAGGATATCGAGGCCTACGCTGCCTCCGGCGAGCCCTGGGGCTGCGCGGGTGCCTTCACGCTGGAGGCCCTCGGCGGCTGGTTTATCGACCGCATCGAGGGAGATCCTTCCAGCGTCATTGGGCTCTCCCTACCGCTGGTGCGCCGGGCGCTGGAGCACTTCGGCCTCAGCGTCTCGGACTTCTGGAACCGCTAGCGGCGGCCAGGGTGGCCGATACGGTCACCTCCCCGGCGCGCCGCCGGTGCCGGCTTCGCTGACTAGTCGGGCTATCAGCCTCGCTGTGTTCTCTGGTTATCAGCTTCGCTGGGCGATTGGCACGACCTTCCGCTGCTCGGGCCCGTTGTAGGCCGACAGCGGGCGGATCAGCGAGTTGTTCTCGAACTGTTCCACGATGTGCGCCGTCCACCCCGCCACGCGGGCGATAACGAATAGTGGCGTGAAGAAGTCCACCGGGAAGCCCAGCAGGTAATAGGCGGGCCCGGCCGGGAAGTCGAGGTTCGGCTTGATCCCGGTGCGCTTGTCCATCGCCGCGGCGAGGTTCTCGTACATCGCCACCCACTTGGCCCCGTCGTGGCGCTCGGCCAGCGCGCGGAACGACTGCTCCATGCTCGGCACGCGGCTATCCCCGTTCTTGTAGACGCGGTGGCCGAAGCCCATGATGAGCTCCTTGTTATCGAGGGTTGTGTTGACCCACTCCTCCGCCTTCGCCGGGTCGTCGACCTCCAGCATGGTGTGCATGACGAACTCGTTGGCACCACCATGCAGCGGCCCCTTCAGCGCGCCGATCGCGCCGGTGATCGCGGAATACACGTCGGAGCGGGTCGAGGTGATCACGCGGCTGGTGAAGGTGGAGGCGTTGAAGGAGTGCTCGGCGTAGAGGATGAGGGATTTCTCGAAGTCCCGCACGTCCTCGGGGTTGCTCGCCGGCGAATCAGGCCCGTTACCGAAGACCATGGCTAGCAGGTTTTCCGCCACCCCCTTCTCCGGGTCCGGGGCGACGATGTCCTCGCCCCTTCGGCGGCGGATGTCCATCGCCATGGCCATCGGCAGCTGGGCCAGCAGGTTGTGGCCGACGTGCGTGATGTGCTCCCGGTTTGGGGTGAAGTGCTCCGGGTCCTTGGTTCCCATGTAGCTCACCGCGGTGCGCATGACATCCATGGGGTGGCAGTCGGTGGGCAGGGAGTGGATCAGCGAGATCAGCCCGGGATCGAGCTTGCGGTAGGAGCGGCCTGCTTTATTGAACTCGGTGAGCTGGGCTTCGGTGGGCAATTCGCCGTTCCACAGGAGATAAAACACCTCCTCGAAGCTGCAGTTTTCGACGAGGTCCTGGACGGCGTAGCCGCGGTAGGTCAGCGAGTTCGTCTCCGGCATGACCTTCGAGACGCTGGTGTAGTCGGCGACCACACCGTAGAGCCCCTTGCGGACCTCCGGCTGCTCGGCTGCGGCGTTCTGGGCGTTGGCGTTCTGAGTGTTCGTGCTCATGGTGGAAGCTCCTTTGCTCCTCGTTGCTGTGGCTCAGGTGGTGCTGTTGGTCTTTGGTGTTGCTGTGACTCGGGTGCTGCGTGGCATCGGTTGCTGTTGCTCGTCGTCCCCTTCGGGGTTCCGCTGTGGCTTAGAAGATGCCCCGCGGGATCTGTGGCGAGCGGGACAGGGTGTCCGCCGAGAATCGGATGTTGAGCTCCCCGAAGTCCGCAGCACTCATCGACGGCAGGTTTTCGGCTGCATCCAGGAAGCGGTTCTGTTCCGCCTCGTCGATGGCGCCCTCCGCCAGGGTCCGGAACTTTTCGACGTAGTTGGCGCGCTCGAAGGGCCGCTCGCCCAACGGGTGCGCGTCGGCGACGGCAAGCTCGTCCTCAATGACGGTGCCGTCCTTCAGGGTGATCACCGCGCGTGCCCCGAAAGCCTTCTCCGCGGGGTCCTCGGAGTGGTAGCGGCGGGTCCACTCCGGGTCCTCCACCGTGGAGATCTTCCGCCACAGCTCGATGGTCTCCGGCCGCTGCGCCCGCTCCGGGGCGTAGCTGTGCTCGTGGTGCCACGTGCCGTCCTCGAGAGCCACGGCGAAGATGTACATCACCGAGTGGTCGAGGGTCTCGCGCGAGGCGTGCGGGTCGAACTTCTGCGGGTCTCCGGAGCCAGTGCCGATGACGTAGTGCGTGTGGTGGCTGGTGTGCAGCACGATGGATTCGATCTGGCTCAGGTCACCGACCTGATCGCGCATGCGCCGGGCCAGGTCGATGGGCGCCTGGGACTGGTATTCGGCGGAGTGCTCCTTGGTATAGGTGTCCATGATCCCGCGCTTGGGCTCCCCCGGCTCCGGCAGCGGAACCGTGTACTCGCCCCCCGGCCCGTCCAGGAGCCAGGCGATCACGCCGTCCTCACCCTCCCAGATCGGGGCGGGCGCGCCCTCTCCGCGCAATGCACGGTCTACGGCCTCGATGCCCATCTTCCCGGCGAAGGCTGGGGCGTGTGCCTTCCAGCTGGAGATCTCACCCTTGCGGGACTGGCGGGTCGCGGTCGTGGTGTGCAGTGCCTGACCGATGGCCTGGTAGGTCTGCTCCGGCTCCAGCGACAGCAGGGTACCCAGGCCCGCAGCCACGCCGGGGCCCAGGTGGGCCACGTGGTCGATCTTGTGTTTATGCAGGCAGATCCCCTTCACGAGGTTGACCTGGGCCTCGTAGGCGGTGGTGATCCCCCGGACCACATCCTTGCCGCTCAGCCCCAGGTCCGCGCCGCGGTGCTGGGCGACCGCGAGCACGGCGGGGATGTTATCCCCCGGGTGGGAGTAGTCCGCGGCCAGGAAGGTGTCGTGGAAGTCCAGCTCTCGCACCGCCACCCCGTTGGCCCAGGCCGCCCATTCCGGGGAGACCCTTTCTTCGACCCCGAAGACGGTCGCGCCCTCCCCCTGCAGCGGACGGCCGACCGAGAGGGCCTGGGCGCGGGCAGAAGACACCGGGCGGCGCAGCACCGAGGCCACCGCGACGGCAGCGTTATCGATGACGCGGTTGACGACCATCTCCTCGACGTCCTCGTCGACGGCGACGGGGTCGGCGGCCATCATCGCGATCTTCCAGGCCAGATGTTCCTCCCTGGGGAACTCTTCGGCAGACTTTCGGGTACGGACAACGTGGTTTTTCACCATGAGCCTCCTCACAACTCCTTAGCTTGGCGAAAATAATAGACCGCATAGCGGACACGCGAAGCGCTTTCCCAAAGCCAGTGAGTGGGAGAATTCATAGTTGGCTTGTGAGAGCACGTCAGCCCCACCCCAGTTCAGAAGAGCTTGAGCGAAACACCGCGCGCCAGGTAACAATTCAGCAACAAATAGCGGTAGGGTGATGAGTTCAAAGAGTACCCACATTGGAGGAGTTAACGTCGTGACGGCCAAGACGGATCAGGTGTCGAGCGCGCCAGCTCAAGGTGCTGCTGCGACGGCGAGCTCCGAGGGCATCACCCCCATCAAGAAGGTGATGATCGCCAACCGCGGCGAAATCGCAATCCGCATCATCCGCGCCGCACAGGACGAGGGCATCGCCTCCGTCGCGGTCTACGCCGAGCCGGATGCCGATGCCCCGTACGTCCGTATGGCCGACGAGGCCTTCGCGCTGGGTGGGCAGACCTCCGCCGAGAGCTACCTGAACATCGACAAGCTGATCGCCGTGGCCAAGGAGTCCGGCGCCGATGCCGTCCACCCCGGCTACGGCTTCCTCGCAGAGAATGCGGACTTCGCCCGCGCCGTCATCGACGCTAGCCTGAACTGGATCGGTCCGCCACCGGAGGCCATCGACCGCCTCGGCGACAAGGTCACCGCACGCCAGATCGCCGCGATGGTCGATGCTCCCATGACACCGGGAACGAAGCACCCCGTTTCCAGCGCCGCCGAGGTCGAGGAGTTCGCCAAGCAACACGGCCTCCCGGTCGCGGTGAAGGCCTCCTTCGGCGGCGGTGGCCGCGGCATGAAGGTCGCCTACACGATGGAGGAGATCCCGGATCTCTTCGACTCCGCCACCCGCGAGGCCATCGCAGCCTTCGGCCGCGGCGAGTGCTTCGTCGAGCGCTACCTCGACCGCGCCCGCCACGTGGAGGCGCAGGTCATGGCCGATAAGCACGGCAACGTCCTGGTCGCCTCCACCCGCGACTGCTCCACGCAACGTCGCTTCCAGAAGCTCATCGAGGAAGCACCGGCCCCGTTCCTGACCGCCGAGCAGAATCGCCGGATCTACGAGTCCGCCGAGGAGATCTGCCGCGCCGCGGGCTACCAGGGCGCGGGCACCGTGGAGTACCTGGTTGGTTCCGACGGCCTGGTCAGCTTCCTAGAGGTCAACACCCGCCTGCAGGTCGAGCACCCCGTCACCGAGGAGATCACCGGCTGGGATCTGGTGCGCGAGCAGTTCCGCATCGCAGAAGGTCGCCCGCTCTCCCGAACGAGCCGCCCGACGCTGCGTGGCCACGCCATCGAGTTCCGCATCAACGGCGAGGACGCGGCCAATAACTTCATGCCGAACCCGGGCATGGTCACCGGCTACCGTGAGCCCTCGGGCCCTGGTGTGCGCATGGACTCCGGCATCGAGGAGGGCGCCGTCATCGGTGGCCAGTTCGACTCCATGCTGGCCAAGCTCATCGTGTGGGGCGAGGACCGCGAGCAGGCCATTGCGCGCTCGAAGCGTGCACTGCGGGAGTTCCAGGTTGCTGGCCTGCCGACGGTCATCCCCTTCTTCCAGCAGATGCTGAACAACCCGGACTTCACCGCGGAGGATGGCTTCAAGGTCTACACCCGCTGGATCGAAGAGGAGTGGGATGGCTCCCTGCCCGAGGCCGCCGAGGATGGGACTGCAGCGGCGGGCGGCGAGGAGAAGCTGCCTCGCCAGCGCGTCACCATCGAGGTTGCGGGCCGCCGCGTGGAGATCACCGTCCCGGGCGAGCTGATGGCCGCCGGCGGTCGCACGAAGCGGGCCCCTCGCCGCCGCGCCGCCGCGGGCGAGGCCGCCATCACCGGCGATACCGTGGCCGCCCCGATGCAGGGCACGATCGTGAAGATCGAGGTCTCGGAGGGCCAGCGCGTCGCCGAGGGCGATACCCTGCTGGTGCTGGAGGCCATGAAGATGGAAAACGCCCTGCAGGCGCACAAGTCGGGCGTGGTCACCGGACTCGCTATCGCCCCGGGCGATAGCGTGACGAAGAACCAGGCGCTCTTCGAGATTCTCGACGACTAGCGCCCCTTCTACCCCGCTCCCGCTTCTGCACTGCCGTTCCCGGCCTTCTTCGGCGCTGCCGTTCCCGGCTCCTTCGGCAGAGTATCGCCAGGCGCCGCAGGGAGCTAGATCGAGGGTTGTCTACCCACCGGCACCGGGGTCTGTTTAGAATGGATTGGTAGATCTGATCCACGCTGGGGGTCACCCATGCCCCAGTGATGAGGCCTGCCCTATACCTGGGGGCGGCGCTCCTGGCTGCGAACGTGGCTTTGAGTTCGCGGCGCGGTTCGCTTACTCCCGGTGCCCACCCTGTTTTGCGGAGTTTCAAGAGCTATGACCGATAACCACCTTCAGCCCGAGGACCAGCCGGACCTGGTGACCGACAAGCCGACCGAGGCAGAAGAACACGACCGCGGCACCCGAGGGGTCTCCCCCAAGTTGCTGGGAATCATCGGCGCCGTATTCCTGGTCATCGGCACGATCACGTGGATCGTCAGCCTCTCCTCCGTCAAGGGCTTCTCCGAGGACCACCCCACCGCAGTGAAGGCGGAGACCTCCTACTACCTGCTCGCCGATAAGGACGCCCTCGAGGCCACCGCCTGCGGTTTCTTTGGCCCCGGCAGCAAGCCCATCCACGACAAGGTCAAGGACCTGGAGGACCTCACCGACGAGGACGTCAAGATCAAGGACATCTCCCTGCCGTTCACCAAGGTCAAGGGAGTGTACGCCCGGGTGGAGTTCATCGAGAACATCCAGGGCGCGCACATCGCGTGTAACGAGGGGAAGAACTACATCTCCACCAAGTCCGGTGGCTCGCTGAATACCCTCCGCTGGATCTCGATGATCGGCGTGGGCAGCGGTATCGCACTGCTCGTGGTGTCCGCAGTTCTCCGCGGTCGGGAAAATCGCTAGGTCCCGCAGCCGCACACGATGGACACTCTCGCGAATCAGTTTTCCAACCAGGTCGCTGAGCAATACGCCCGCCTGACCAACTCCCGTCGGGGATTCGTCCTCTCCATCGACCAGGGGACGACCTCCGCGCGCTGCATCATTTTCGACGGTCGCGGGGAGATCGCGAGCCGCAGCCAGCTGCCACACGAGCAGATCTTCCCGCACCCGGGCTGGGTGGAGCACGACCCGGAGGAGATCCGGCTCAATATCCGCCGCGTCATGGCCGACGCAGCCGCCTCCGAGGACATCACCCCGGAGGAGATCGCGGCCGTGGGCATCACCAATCAGCGTGAAACCACGGTGATCTGGGACCGGGCTACGGGCGAGCCGATCTACAACGCGATCGTCTGGCAGGACACCCGCACCGCCGACCTCGTCGACGCTCTCACCGGTGAGGAGCGGGAGCTCATCCAAGAACGCACCGGCCTGCCGCCGTCGACGTACTTCGCGGCGTCGAAGATCCGCTGGATCCTGGACAACGTGGACGGCGCCCGCGAACGCGCAGAACGCGGGGAGTTGGCCTTCGGCACCATCGACACCTGGGTGATCTGGGAACTGACCCGCTCCTCCCGCTCCCGGTCCGCGGACCGTTCCGGTCGCCGTTCCGGGGCCAAGGCAGGACGCCAGCGCGCCAAGCACGTCACCGACGTGACGAACGCTTCCCGCACCATGCTGATGGACCTGTCCACCCAGCAGTGGGACGAGGAACTCTGCAAGATCTGGGACATCCCGATGTCCCTGCTGCCAGAGATCGTCTCCTCCAGCGAGGTCATCGGCCGCGTGCGTCGCTCGGGTCCGGTGCAGGGCGTGCCGATCGCGGGGATCCTCGGCGATCAGCAGGCCGCCGCCTTCGGGCAGGCCTGCCTGGAACCGGGGGACGCTAAATCCACCTATGGCACGGGCAGCTTCCTGCTGCTCAACACCGGGGACGAACCGCAGCGCAGCAAGCACGGGCTGATCACCACCATCGCCTACCAGCTGGGGAATCAGCCCCCGAAGTACGCGCTGGAGGGATCCATCGCGGTGACCGGCTCGCTGGTGCAGTGGCTCAGCGAGTCCCTGGGCTTCTTCAACACCGCCGACGAGATCGAGCCCCTCGCCCGCTCCGTGGACGACAACGGCGGCTGCTACGTGGTCCCCGCCTTCTCCGGACTGCTAGCACCCCGCTGGCGCCCCGAGGCCCGCGGGGTGATCACGGGGCTGACCCGCTACGTCACCAAGGCCCACATCGCGCGCGCTGCCCTGGAGGCCACCGCCTTCCAGACCCGGGAGGTCGTCGAGGCGATGAACGCGGACTCCGGCGTCCCACTGACCAGCCTGAAGGCCGACGGCGGCATGGTGGAAAACAACCTGCTGATGCAGTTCCAGGCCGACCAACTGGGCGTGAGCGTCACGATCCCGAAGATCACGGAGACCACCTGCCTGGGCGCAGCCTATGCCGCTGGCCTCGCGGTGGGATTCTTCCAAGATGAGGAGGAAATCCGGCGGCTGTGGCAGGAGGAGCACACCTTCACCCCGCGGGCATCCGAGGAGGAGCGAGACGAGCTCTACCGCATGTGGAATAAGGCTGTGGAACGCACCTTCGGCTGGGCCACGAAAGCGTAGGCTCGGTATATGACTTTTTCGAATGACTCGCAGAACCGGCCGGGGGAACACGGTTCGCGACCCGATCCCCGAAGCGCTGTCCGCATCGGAAATAAGGAGCGCGAGGAGGCCATGGACCTGCTTTCGAAGCACCTCGAGGCGGGCCGGCTAGACATTTCAGAATATGACGACCGCTGCCGCCACATCGCCAACGCGAGGGTGCATGGCGAGCTGACGGAGGTCTTCCTGGATCTCCCCCGCATCCCACGCGGCGACCAGGCGCAGCAATCGCAGGTGGTTGCGGTGCCCGGCTATGGGCAGCTAGTGTACACCGCCGAGGAGGTCGCCGTGGCCTCCAAGCGGGGGCGCAATATCCGCGGCGGGATCATGGCGCTCTCCGTGGTCAGCGCATTCATGCTGGTCACGGTGTCGGAATGGTTCCTGTGGATCATCCCCGTCGTGGCGATCCTGCTGTACATGCTCAAGATTGGCCCGGAGTCCTGGTACATGCCGACGAATCGGCAGCTCGAGCGCGAACAGCGCCACGCCGTTCGCCAGCTACGCCAGCAGCGCCGCCTGAACCGCTAATACTGCCCTCGTGGGTTGATGCTCCCGCGGTGTTCCGTGGCGCTGTCCCCAGTTGACTCCGCCCACCAGCGGCGCCGTCTCCCAGGCTAGGAGTACAGCGCGGGGGATCCAGTTAGGGGCGGAACTGGTCGATGACCCCGGCGAAGAGCCGGACCCCAATGCCCAGGGCGCGCTCGTCGAAGATGATATTCGGCCGGTGCAGGTCCGGCTTGTCCCCCTCGCCGGTCCACGTGCCCAGGCGCGCCATCGAGCCCGGCACGTGCTCCAGGTACCAGGAGAAGTCCTCCCCGCCACTGGACTGCGGGGCCTCCACCAGGGAGTGCGGATCGACGTTGCGCACAGACTGCGCGAGCAGCGCGGTCGCGACGTCGTCGTTGGTCACCGGCGGCACGCCCTTCGTGTAGTGCAGCTCCGCGCTCGCACCCGTCGGGGCGACGATCTCGTCCAGCAGCTCGCGGACGATCGCCTCGCTCTCCCGCCAGACCCCGACCTCGGCGGTGCGGAAGGATCCGACGAGACGGACCTCCTCAGGAATCGCATTGAAGGCCTGCCCACCGTGGACCGAACCGAAGGCAGCGACGGTTCCGCTGCGCGGGTCCACCCGCCTGCTCAGCAGCTGCGGCAACATCGTGACGACCAGGCCAGCGGCGTTGATGAGATCCGCCGTCAGGTGCGGGCGCGAGGTGTGGCCACCGGGGCCGCGCAGGACGATCTCCATGACATCCGTGGCGGAGGTGATCGCGCCCACGCGCACGCCGATCTGCCCGCAGCGCAGCTTCGGCTCACAGTGCACCGCGAAGATCTGGTTCACACCGCGCAGGGCGCCGGCTGCGATGACGTCCTTGGCCCCACCGTCCAGAACCTCCTCGGCGGGCTGGAAGATGCCGCGCACCCGCACGCTCAGGGCGTCCTCGCCGTACTCCTCGACGTAGGCAGCCAGGGCGACCATGAGGCCCAGCAGGATGGTGGTGTGCATGTCGTGGCCGCAGGCGTGCATCACGCCGGGCACGGTGGAGCTGAAGTCCAGGCCGGTGGTTTCGGTGACCGGCAGGGCGTCGATGTCCCCGCGGAAGGCGATCATCGGGGCGGTCTCGGGTCCGATGTCGACGGTGGCTCCCTTGCAGGTCATTTCCTGTGGTGTAAGGCCGGCGTCGCGGAGGATGCCCATGATGAAGGCGGTGGTGCCGTCCTCCATGTGGGAGAGTTCCGGGTTCCGGTGCAGGTGGCGCCGCCACTCGATCAGACGGTCCACGTTCTCGTTCAGCCACAGGGTGACGTACTGAGTGAGATGGGCCGCCTCAGAGGTGGGTCCGCCGTGTTGCACTGCATGCCTCCCGGCTTAAAGCCAATAATTGTCGATGTCTGCTGATTGTGGCGCTTCAAGACCGAGTAGTCTAGTTGCGCCGCATAAAACACCATTCTATATGCCCACCCCTGTGGTACGTGACTTCGCGGTAGCCTTGGGCCATGTCTAGCCACAATGCGCAATCCTCGCCCGCTGCGTCGAATCCCGGGCAGGCCCCCTACGAGCTCGCGGAGCAGGCTGCCGCGGCGTTGCTGCAGAAGACTGGTTCTTCTGCCTTCGACGTCGCCATCGTCCTGGGTTCCGGTTGGCGACCAGCTGCGGACGTGGTCTGCGAGGCCGCGGAAAGCGACGTCCAGGAGTTCCCGATGTCCGACCTGCCGGGCTTCCTGCCACCCACCGCAGAGGGCCACGGCGGCACCATTCGGGCGCTGCGCATCGGCGAGCGCAACGTGCTGATCCTGCTGGGCCGCACGCACGCCTACGAGGGCCACGAGCTGTGGCGGTGCGCGCACGCTGTGCGCACCGCTGCCGCCGCGGGGGTGAAGCAGGTCGTACTGACCAATGCCGCGGGCGGACTGACGGAGGGCATGTCCGTGGGCGAGCCGGTCTTGATCAGCGATCACATCAATTTCACGGCGAAGACCCCGCTGGTGGGCGCGAACTTCGTGAACCTAGTGGATGCGTACTCCCCCGAGCTGCGCGAGAAGGTCAAGGCCCTGCGCCCAGGCATTCGTGAGGCGGTGTACGCGATGATGCCAGGGCCGCAGTACGAGACCCCGGCGGAGATCCACATGCTGCGCACCTTCGGGGTGGGCCTGGTGGGCATGTCCACCGTCTACGAGACGATCGCCGCCCGGGAGGCCGGCGTGGACGTGCTCGGCATCTCCCTGGTCACGAACCTCGCGGCGGGGGTTACCGGCGAGGCGCTGAATCACGAGGAGGTGCTGGCCGCCGGCCAGGCCGCAGCCCAGGAGATGGGTTCCCTGCTCGCGAGCGTGATCCAGTCGTGAGCCCCTCCCCGCAGGAAACGATTCCAGCCCAGCAGGACAATAGTTCCCAGCCGGGCTTGAGTTTCGGCACCGCGGGTCTGCGCGCCCCGGTGGGCGTGGGGCCGGATCGCATGAACGTCGCCACCGTCACCCGAGCGACCGCCGGGGTGGCCGACTGGCTCATCGCCCAGCACCCGGAGCGGCCCGCGGCCGATATCGCGGTCGCCGTGGCTCACGACGCCCGCTACGGCTCCGAGACCTTCGCGCGAGCCACCGCCGAGGTGTTCGCAGCCAAGGGATTCACCGTCACCCTGCTGGGTGGCAACAACCCCACCCCGGTGCTGGCCTGGCTGGTGCGCGAGCGGGGTCTGGACGCCGGCGTTCAGATCACCGCCTCGCACAACCCAAAGGGCGATAACGGCTACAAGCTGTACCTTTCTGGTGGCTCCCAGCTAGTCTCCCCCGCCGATCGCGAGATCGAGGCAGCCATGGCGGCCCAGCCGGTGGCCGAGGAGGTCGCCCGCTCCCGGAGCGTGCAGCTGGAGCTCGGCGCCTCCCAGGGCTACGAGGCCGCGATCAGTGGACCGGTTGTCAGCAGCGAGAACGCGGTGCTCAGCGCCCGGCGCGCCCTGACCATCGCCTATACCCCGATGCACGGGGTCGGCGGGGACACGCTGGAGTCCGTGCTGCAGGCCAATGGCTTCGCGGATATCCACGCGGTGGCGGCACAGCGCTGGCCGGACCCGGAGTTCCCGAGCGTGGATTTCCCCAACCCGGAGGAACCCGGCGCGACCGATCTGCTGCTCGGACTGGGTAAGGAGGTCGGCGCGGACCTGCTGATCGCGCTCGACCCGGATGCGGACCGCTGCATGATCGGCGTGCCCACCGGTAACGATCCGGCCTACCGGATGCTGAGCGGAAACGAGGCCGGCCCGCTGTTGGCCCGTCGCGTGCTCTCTGGCGTGGCGGCAGACTCCGCTGCCCCGCCGGTGGTGGCGACGACCTACGTCTCCTCCCAACTGCTGGGTGTGATGGCCCAGGCCAGCGGGTGGGAGTACGTGGAGACGAAGACTGGCTTCAAGCACCTGGCGCGCGCCGCGGAAGGTCGCCCGGGCGAGTTGGCTTTCGCCTACGAGGAGGCCATCGGCACCTGCCCCTCCCCCGGCATCGTCGCAGATAAGGACGGCATCGCCACCGCGCTGGTCGCGGCCGCCTGGGCGGCGGAGCTCGCCGCGGCGGGGCGGAGCCTGGCGGACGAGCTGGCGGCGATCGAGCAGGAGTTCGGTTGCTTCCGCTCCAGCCAGCTCTCGATCCGCTTGGATTCCATCGGGCAAGCCACGGACGTCATTAAAAAATTCGCGGCCACACCGCCGGAGAACCTGGCGGGGGCCGCGATGAGCGCCGAGCTGCTGGGTGAGGAGGCCGCGGAGGGCCTGCGCCTGGTGGGTAATGCAGACGGCGTGGCGCTGCGGGTCGTCGCCCGACCGAGCGGGACGGAGCCGAAGGCGAAGTTCTACCTGGAGGCCGTGGGCGAGACCGCGGACCGCGAGCAGGTGGAGGCTGCGCTAGCGGCTCTCGAGGTCGATATTCCGCGGGCCGTAGAGGCGGTCGCCGGCGTCGCCTAGACCCGGATCGATGTAGGCGTTCTCGTCGAGCGCCGGATCGATCGTGGCGGTGACGAGCTTGCGCACCGGCAGGCCAGAGTTCACCAGCTTGTCCACGCCCGGCTGGGCGGAGACCATGCACACGCAGGTGATGTCGTCCGCGCCGTGCTCGACGAGCAGCTCCACGGCGTTGAGCAGGGAGCCACCGGTGGCGAGCATCGGGTCGACCAGCATGACGGGCTGCCCGGAGAGATCATCCGGCAGGGCCTCGAGGTACGGGACCGGCTCGTGAGTCTTCTCGTCGCGGGCCAGGCCGATGAAGCCCACCTGGGCGTCCGGGATCATCGAGAGGGCCGGGTCGATCATGCCGAGGCCCGCGCGGATGATGGGGACGATGATTGGCGGGTTCTTCAGCCGGTGCCCCTCGGCGGTGGAGACAGGCGTTTCCACGTTGAAGGATTCAGTCTCGAGGTCGTTGCTAGCCTCGTAGATCAACATCGCACCGAGGTCCGCGAGGGCGTCGCGGAAGACCACGTTGTTGCTGCGGGCGTCGCGCATAATCGTCAGACGGGCGCGCACGAGAGGATGATTGACCACCTTGATGTCCATGCCTCCAAATCTACGTTAAGCACAGGGCCCGCGAGAAAATTGGCGTGGCCGGGAACCAAATGGCCGTCCTCGTTGTCTAATACCTCTGAGTTGCTTCACGCACCGAGACGATTCAGGGAAGATTCAGGGGGAATTATGGTGCCTTTGACGAACGGTACTGAGTCACCAGGTACTGAGCGACCTGGTGCTGGGGGACACATTGGCGGCCAGGTGGTCGCCGAACAGGAGCGGATTCAATCAGCAGCACACAAGGCGCGGTCGGTGGCGGAGCAGCTGTCGGCAGTGGCTCCGCCCCGCACACCGCACGTGGAGCTGCCCTTGCTACCGGCGCTGGGCCAGTTCCTCGCCGCGCTGCAGCAGGCTCGGGCTCGACACCACGAGGCCACCGGGGAGTTGGCGAGGTTCTACCAGGGCGCTGCCGGCGCGCTGGATGAGTTCCGGGGGCGCGTCGACGAGCATGAGCAGGCCACCCAGGCTGGCTTTGAAGCGCTTGCGGGAGGTGTTCGGTGATGAGTGCACCTGTATTGGCACCAGCTGGCGGGGCCGTTGTCGAGGACGTGCTCAGCACCGTTCTTGGGGAGATGGCTGGCTCCGCGTTTGGGGAGGTGGCTGGCACCCTGCTCGGCGGGGGCGGCTGCGTTCCGGATTTTCTGGGGCTGGTGGAACCCATCGCGGCCCTGATCCCGCAGCCGCTGCAGCCGGGGGTTTCTGCGCTGTTGGGCTCCGGGGTCAGTGGGCTTGCCGGGGAGGTCATCCGGACGGTCGGCTCGGCCGTGCTCGGCGAGGCCGGTGGGGCGATGGCCGCCAAGTTCGCGCAAGGTTCGGAGGCGGTGGAACTCATCGAGGAGGTCCGCCGGGGGCTGGACGCGGTCGCCGGGCGAGGGCAGCAGGCCGTCCAGGCGGCGATCGAGGATATCGGGGCGATCGCGATGGAAGCCCTGGCGGAGACCGGCAGCACGGTGAATCCGCTGCAACTGCTCGGCCCGACCGCGCCGGTGGCGCTGGCGGAGGCGCAGGCGATTGCTTGCAAGCACCTGGGACGGGCGGAGGCCCGCGTGCAGGCGCTGGGCCAGGAGTTGCTGGGGCTGGCGGAGGAGGCGACGGCCACCGTCGTTCCTGCCGAGGCGATCCCGGCAGCACCCGCGCCATCCGAGGGAGCTAGCGGGGAGCCTCCCGCTCCGGTGAACCCGGGTGGGGCCACGGGATCCGGGTCGGCTCACGGCGGGGTGCCTGCGGGTTCCGGTGATGCTGCGGATCCCGACGCTGTGGCGGGTGCCCCGACCGAGGCGGCGGCCAAGGCCGTGGCCGCGGCGAAGACGCAGTTGGGCACCCCGTACGTGTGGGGTGGCACCACACCGGGCCAGGGCTTCGACTGCTCCGGCTTTGTCCAGTGGGCCTACGGACAAGCTGGGGTGGAGCTGCCCCGCCTGGCCGACCAGCAGGCCGTGGGGCCGCAGATCCCGATGGACCAGGTGCAGCCCGGGGATCTGGCGGTGTGGGATGGTCACGTGGCGATGGTCATCGAGGACGGCCAGCTGATCGAGGCCGGCGACCCGGTGGGTATCAGCCCGATCCGTACGGAGAACATCGGCATGGGTTTCCACGGTTTCTACCGCCCCACCGGCTAGCCGGGGTTAGTCTGTGGGCACTGCAAAAAATTCACTGAGCTAGTTCGCGCTGGACCCGTTCACGCGGGGGCAGCTCAGGCTGGGCCGGTTTACGCAGGACCGGTTCAACAAAAGGGGGATTTCACAACATGGGTGGGGCTCATTCTTCCCGGAACACTCCGGGCTTGGCGCGGATCGTCACGCAGCCGGAAGAACAGGAATATCTTCAGGCGCAGTTCCTGGGTGCACCCCCGGCGGTGGTGCCGAAGGTGCTCGACGCCCGGCTTCGCAATGTCGAGGCTATGAGTTCCGATCCCGCCGGGTAGAATCCGCAATCATGGCAGCTTCCAAACCGACAACGTTTAAACCAAACCAGCTCGTGACGCTGAAGATGGAGACCACCAGCGGCACCTGGTACACCGTCTGGGCCCCGCTGTGGGTCGTCAGGGGCGAAAAGTGGCAGGCATTCCTGGGTAAGGACGACACGATCTCCGTGTTCTCCTCCCCCGCCGAGCTCCACGCCCACGTTGTCGGCAGCAATGATCACGTGCTCGCCGAACACCCGAAGTGGAAGGAATTCAAGGCGGACGCCGACGCCCAGATGTCGGCGCAGAAGATCCAGGAGATCTCCCTGATCGAGGCTCCGAACCAGCTGGCCGGGCGGGCGAGCTACGAGAACGTCAGGGACGTCAGCCGCGCGTACCGCCTGCTGCAGTCCATCGGCGGTGTCGCTGGCATCGAGTCCATCAACAAGTGGTTCGGCTCCTACTCCATGCTGCAGAACATCTACCGCGGCGCGGACCACTACTCCGGCCAGAACGGCGTCGAAGAATGGACCGCAATGGGCCGCATCGTGCTCGGCGCGTGGGCGGAAATGCTCGACGACCTCGAGGACGGCCTCACCGAGGTCGAGGTGGACGAGACGTCCGTCGCGGAGTCCCAGAAGCGCATCGACGCAGTAGAGAAGGCCGCGGCCGATGCCAGCGCCGCCGCGAAGAAGCGCGAGGACGCCGCTGCGGAGAAGGACGCAGCCGGTAACGCCGCAGACGAGGACACCGACCCGTACGACAAGACGGTGTGGGCGCAGGCCGGTATCGACCCGATCCGCATCTCCCTGAACGGACAGCGGGTGTATACCCTGCGCTGCTACGTGGGCGGCAAGCCGGTGTTCCTGGGTCGCCACGGCCAAATCAATACCTTCCCCAACCCGCGCTCCCTGGTGCGCTGGCTCATCGACGCCCCGCAGCACGACCTCGAGGAGATGGAGACCTGGAGCGACATCGTCCAGGCCGCGAATGCCGGCGAGCTGGAGGTCACGGTCCACGACATGAACCAGTACACCTTCACCGGGCTGCGCGAGGACATCGCCAAGTCCGTGGACGCGGTGGATCCGAAGCAGCTAAGCCGGGCGTACGAGCTGCTGGCCGACGCCGCCGACTGGGCGGGCGACGACGCAGTGAACAAGGTTCTGGTCGGCTTCCCGCGCCTGCAGACCTACATCGCCTACGTCACGGGCTCCCCGTCGGGAACCACCCCGACCGCCCCCTTCGACGAGGAGGTGCGCGGCTGGAAGCAGCTGGAGGAGGACCTCACCAAGCGCTTCAGCAAGTTCTAGCTTGAGCCGCTAGCTGCCTGAACAAGCTCAAGGGCGCCTGGCGAAAGAATGATCTTTCGCCAGGCGCCCTTTGATATTCATCTAGGTTCGTAGCCCCGGCACTGAGCTGACCCCAGCCCCCTGCTCTGGGTCCCCCCGCAGCCAGGCGCCCGCCTAGCTGCGCAGCTCGTGGCTCAGCGCGTCCAGCTCCCCACCGCCGGACATCTCCACCGTGAGCTCCTCCAGAGTCACGTCCGCCAGGTCGGCGTTCATCACCTGCTCGCCCATGTTCAGCATCATGAAGCGATCCCCCACCAGGTAGGCGTGGTGCGGATTGTGAGTAATGAAGATAACCGCCACCCCGGACTCCCGGGCCTTCTTCACGAAGCGCAGCACCATGCCGGACTGCTTCACACCCAGTGCTGCGGTGGGCTCGTCCAGGATCAGCACGCGCGCGCCGAAGTAGATCGCCCGGGCGATCGCCACGACCTGCCGCTGGCCACCGGACAGCGTGCTGATCGGCACCTCCACGTCCGGCAGGTTCACGCCCATCTTTTCCAGCTGCTCGGCGGTGATCTCGCGCATCTCGTCGGCCTTCAGCCGCCCCAGCGCACCGGTGAGCTCCTGGCCCAGGAAGAAGTTCCGCCACACGGACATCTGCCCCACCACCGCGAGGTCCTGATACACGGTGGCAATCCCCCGGTCGAGGGCGTCCTTCGGGTTGCGCAGCCGCGCTGGCTCCCCGTCGATCAGCATCTCGCCGCCGGTGGGCTGGTGCAGCCCGGAGAGCGCCTTAATAAGCGTGGATTTACCGGCGCCGTTATCGCCCAGCACGCAGGTCACGGTGCTGGGGCGGATCTCCATGTCGATCCCCTTGAGCACCAGCCGCTCGCCGTAGGCCTTCTCCAGACCGCGCATCTCGATGATCGGCAGGGTGGCGCCGCCCTCGGCACCGGCGGCGTCCTTATCAGCGGCGCCGTCCGCGACAACGCCCTTATCAACGACGTCGACGTCGCCTGTCGCACCCTTCCCGGTCGACGTCACCGTCGCCGCGTCCTTCCGCTTGTTTCCGCGAGTCACTTGGCACCTCCCTGCACCCGAGAGAAGGAATTATTGGTCAACACGGCCAGCAGCAGCATCGCGCCCAGGAAGAACTTGAACCAGTCCGGGTTCCAACCGGCGTAGACGATGCCCTGGTTGGTCATGCCGAAGATCAGCGCACCGATGGCCGTGCCGATCGCGGTGCCGCGGCCGCCCGTCAGCGAGCAGCCACCAATCACGGCAGCGATGATGTACAGGAACTCGTTACCCACGCCCTGCCCGGCCTGGATCGAGTCGAAGGCGAATAGGTTGTGCATCCCCACGAACCACGCCGAGAAGGCCACGAACATGAACAGGGTGATCTTCACGCGCCGCACGGGAACACCCACGGCGCGTGCGGCGTCGGCGTCCCCACCTACGGCGAAAATCCAGTTACCGAAGCGGGTCTTGAACAGCAACCAGCTGGCCAGCGCCACGAACAGCAGCCACCAGATCACGGTGATCTGCACGTCCACGCCGAAGACCTCGAAGCTGGAGGCGAAGAACGCCTTGGCGGAGTTATAGCCCTCCATGTCGGAGATCGTCGGGGTGGCGACCTGCCCGGTGACCAGCTTGGTCACGGCGAGGTTGATGCCCTGCAGCATGAGGAACATCGCCAGGGTGATGAGGAAGGAGTGGATGCCGGTCTTCGTGACCAGGTAGCCGTTGATCGCGCCGATGGACAGCGAGATGATCAGGGAGAGGAACACGCCCGTCCACGAGTTCAACCACAGGTTGTAGTTCAGCATCGTGGCGGCGAGCGCGGCGGTGGTCACGGCCACGCCGGAGGAGAGGTCGAATTCGTCGCCGATCATCAGCAGCCCCACGCCAAGCGCGATGATACCCAGCGTGGAGCTGGAGTACAGCACCGTGGCGAAGGCATCCGCGCTGCGGAAGGCCGGGGCGAGGATCATGAACAGCGCGAAGATGAGGATCGCGCCGACCAGGGAGGTCAGCTCGGGGCGCTTGAAGGCCGCGAGGATCGCGCTCTCGCCGTCTTTGCCTGCGTTCGTGTCCGCGGCGCCGTCGGCTGCGGTCTCCGCGGTGGTCTCCTTTTTAGGGGACGACGTCAGGTTCGGCGCCGCCTCGTCGATCTTCTTCGCTGCTGCCGGGCCGGTGGCCTGCTCGGGCTTCGGGTCAGTCATTTAGCGCAGGCCCTCCTTCGCGGCGTCCTCGATCTTGTCCACGTTGCTGGCGTCCACGAAGGCCGGGCCGGTGAACACGGGCTGGCCGCCGCCCGGGATCGCGCCGTTGCGCTTGGCGAGCCAGAGGGCGTCGACTGCGAGGTAGCCCTGCAGGTAGGGCTGCTGGTCTACGGCCCACTGCACCTTGCCGTCCTTGATGGCGGTGACGAGCTCGGCGTCGGTGTCGAAGGTGGCGATCTTGGCATCAGAGCCAGCGGCGCGGGCGGAGTTGACGGAGGCCAGGGCGACCGGGGCGACGAGGTTGAGCACCCAGTCGATGTTGCGGTCCTGGGCGAGCTTCGCCTGAACCGTGGAGGTCACGCTGGTCATATCCATGCCGTTAACGTAGAGGGTCTCCAGCGTGCCGCCGCCCTTGGACTGGAGGGCCTTCTTGGCACCACCGCAGCGGGCCTCCTGGGAGGGATTGCCCTGCTCGTGGATCACGCAGAGCACCTTCTTCGCGCCGTCCTTGGCCAGCCGCTCGCCCGCGGCCTCACCGGCGACGTGCTCGTCCTGGCCGAAGAAGGCGGACACCCCGTAGCGCTCGTAGTGGCCCATGCCGGAGTTCAGGCCGACGGTGGGGATCCCCTGCTCGGTGGCGCGGCGGGCGATGGGGCCCAGCGCCTCGGCGGTCGGCATGGTCAGCGCGATGCCGTCGACCTGGGAGTCGATGGCGTTGCGCACGAGGTTGGCCTGGTCGGGCGCCTGCGGGGAGCTGGCGTAGCGCAGCTCGATGTTGTTCTTCTTCGCGGCGTCTTCCGCGCCGCGGCGGACCAGGTCCCAGAAGGTATCGCCGGGGGCGCCGTGACTGATCATCGCGACGGTGTAGCGGGGCGTGTCGACGCCGCCGGCCGCACCGCCCTCGCCGTTCGCGTTCTCGCGCGGGCGGCCACCGGTGGCGGAGCATGCCGCGACCGCGCCCATCGAGAGCGCCATGAGCAGCGCGAGGGCGCGCTTGAACGCGGTGTTGATTCGGGGATTATTTTTCTGCACGTTTCCCGATTTTTCGCAGGTCAGAGGCCTAAGTCAAACCGGAAGCCGGCCTTCTGAATCCTTCAAGACGCGCTGTACTGCAGCGATACCGCGCTGCTGCGACCCGCCCCGCGCGAGTCGGGCGGAGGCGGCGGGGCGTCGTGGTTACTCCTTCTCCGCGGAGCCCTCGTCCGCGGAGTCCTCGTCGCTACCGGGCTCGTCGTCGAGGCTCAGGCCGAGCTGCTCCAGCTCCGCCTTGAGGTTCTCCATGGACAGCTCCAGGTTGGCATCCTCCCCGAGTGCCCCGGCTGCATCGTGCGGGTTGTGCAGGCCCTGCAGGCCCGCGGAGATGCTCTGCCCCGGCCCGCCAATGTGCTCATGACCGGCACCCGCACCAGCCACGGTGCTCAGGCCGAGCTCCTCCCCCAGCTTCGCAAAAGCCGGGTAGATCACGGTCTGCTCCAGCTCGGCGCGCAGCGGGGCATCGCAGAAGGCATGGTCCAACGCGTTGGTGGTCAGCTCCAGCATCTGCCAGTACTCCAGGTCGAAGACCTCCGCGAGGCGCTCGAACTCCTGGGTCATCGTCGTGCCGGAGACCAGGCGGTTATCGGTGTGCACGGTGCACACGAAGCCCAGCTCGTAGAGCAGGTTGAAGGGGTGGTCGGCGATCTCGTCAGCAACACCGGTCTGGGTGTTGGAGGTTGGGCAGATCTCCAGCGGGATGCCCCGGTCTCGCACGTGGCGGGCCACCGGGCCCAGCTCGATGCCGGAAAGGGTGGCGTTCAAGTCCTCGTAGATGCGCACGCCGTGGCCCAGGCGCAGGGTGCCCTGGACCAGGGCGTCCTTGATGGACTCCACGCCCGCGGCCTCGCCAGCGTGGATGGTGAAGGGAACGAGGTTCTCGCGAAGCAGCTGGAAGGCCTCGGCATGGTTGGCGGCCGGGAAGCCAGCCTCCGCGCCTGCGATGTCGAAGCCGACCACGTAGCCCTCGCCTGGGCTGGAGATCGGGTAGTTATCCACGGTCAGCTGGGCGATCTCGGTGGCGCGGTCGGCGTGCCGCATGGCGCACAGGATCAGGCGGGCGTGAATGCGCTTACCCTTCGCAGCGGCGGCGCGCTCGCCCTCCTTCGCTCCCTGCACGGTGGCCTCCACGACCTCCTGCAGGCTCAGCCCGTTGGCTTGGTGCTGCTCAGGGGCGTAGCGCAGCTCGGCGTAGACCACGTTGTCTGCAGCCAGGTCCTCGACGGCCTCACGGGTCACCCGGACCAGCGCCTCCTTCGTCTGCATAACGGCGGTGGTGTGGCCGAAGGTGGTCAGGTACGTCGGCAGGTCGCCCGAGTTCGCAGCGTCGTAGAACCACTTCTCCAGCTCCGCCGGGTCCGTGGTGGGCAGCTCGTAGCCGATCTCGGCGGCCAGTTCCACGATCGTGGCGGGCCGGAGGCCGCCGTCCAGGTGGTCGTGGAGCTCGACCTTGGGCAGGGATGCAATGACGTCCGAATCAATCATGGGGCACAGCTTACTCGGCAGCTGTGCCCCATGGTGGCGGGCGGGGAGGGTCATCAACCCCGCCGTCGAAGCCCGGCGAAAACCGGCGGATTACTTGAAGATCGAGCGGATGGCCCCACCCAGGACCACACCCGCGGCGGCCCCGAGGCCGACCAGCCCGGCGCGGCCGGCGTCCGTGGAGCCGGTGCGCACCTCCTGGCGAACGCGGATGACCGCGGCCGGCGGCACCGGCGGAGTCATCATAGCCAGGGATTCCGGCGTGGTGGCTGCCCACGCGGAGCAGTACAGGGTGATGCGCCAGATGAAGTAGAACAGCACCATCACACCGATGATCGGACCGAAGGCAGCGCCCGCCGGGTTGCTCAGCGCGTTGGAGAAGAACATCGTGGCGAACTGCTTGAAAATCTCGAACACGACCGCGCCGATGATGGCCGCCTTGAAGGCGGACTTGCGCGGCACCTTGGCGCGCGGCAGGTAGACCATCAGCCAGAAGAAGACCAGCAGGTTGGCCAGCAGCGCGACCAACAGCGCGACGAGGAAGGTGATGAAGCGGATGCCCGGGACCTCGTCCAGCCCGACCAGGCCGAGCAGCTTCTCGGTCAGCCCCGAGTTACCGATGGTGGTCACGGCGAAGGCCACCACCAGGGCCAGGATCAGGCCCAGCAGACCCAGCAGGTCGGAGAGCTTGCCCTTGACGAAGTTCTCCGGGCTGTTATCGACCTTCCACATCTCGGAGGCGCCAATGCGCAGGTGGTTCATCCAGCTCAGGCCAGACCACAGGGCCAGCAGAAGACCGATGGAGAACACGGACTTACGCTGATCGATCGCGCCCTCGACGATGATGCCCAGGGTGTCGCCCATCTCGCCGCTGCCCATGGATGTCACCTGGTCCATGACCTTGTCCAGCAGATCCTGGTTATTGGCCAGGATGATCGCGACCGTGGCCAGCACGAGCATGGTCAGCGGGAAGATGGACAGCACGGAGAAGTATGTAATGCCCGCGGCGAACTGGTTACCGCCCTGCTCGCCGTAGCGCTCGTTCATCCGCATGATGTGGTCGAACCACGGCCACTTGTCGCGGAGCTTAACCAGTGCCCCTTCGTCGTCTTTGCGGCTGCGTTCCACGCCGTAGGCGTCGAGCTTGTCATAGTCGGGCGTCGTTGATGTTTTCGCCATCAGCGCGTCCATCCTTCCTTAGGCAGGCTTTCGGGGCTTCGGGTTCTTGATCCGGGGTCGGATCATTCTGTGGCTCGCGCCGGACGGCTGGTGGCCGGCCTGGGCACGCACCTCATTATGTCTTTTAGGGGTCGCGGTGTGCCGGTTTAGGGCTTTGGCAGGAAGCCGACGCGGTCGTAGACCTGCTCCACCGTCTTCGCAGCGATCTCGCGGGCGCGCTCCGCGCCCTTGGCCAGGACGCGCTCCAGCTCCGCGCGGTCGTCCATGTACTCGTTGTACTTCTCGCGCAGCGGGGAGCAGAAGGCCTCGAGTACCTCAGCGGTGTCCTTCTTCAGGTCGCCGTAGCCAGAGCCGGCCTCCTGGTACTGGGCGACGAGCTCGTCAATGCTCTTGTCACCGAGGGCGGACTGGATGACCAGGAGGTTGGACACACCCGGCTTGTTCTCGACGTCGTAGCGGATCTCGTTGTCGTTATCCGTCACCGCGCTGCGGATGCGCTTGGCAGAAACCTTCGGGTCGTCCAGCAGGTTCACCAGGCCACGTGGGTTGTCGGTGGACTTGCTCATCTTCGCGGTCGGGTTCTGCAGGTCGTAAATCTTCGCCGCACCCTGCGGAATCATGCCCTCCGGCACCACGAAGGTCTTCTTGTAGCGGGAGTTGAAACGCTCCGCGAGGTTGCGAGTCAGCTCCAGGTGCTGGCGCTGGTCCTCCCCCACCGGCACGAGGTGCGGGCGGTAGAGCAGGATGTCCGCGGCCATGAGCATCGGGTAGGCGTAGAGTCCGGAGGTGGTGTTCTCGTTGCCCTGCTTGCTGGACTTGTCCTTGAACTGGGTCATACGGCGGGCCTCGCCGTCGCCGGTGATGCACATCAGCACCCACGCAAGCTGGCTGTGCTCCGGGACGTGCGACTGCACGAACAGGGTGGAGCGCTCCGGGTCGATGCCGAGCGCGAGCAGCTGCGCGGCACCGGCGAGGGTGCGGTTGCGCAGGTCCTTCGGGCTATATCCCGGCACGGTGATGGCGTGCTGGTCCGGGATGAAGTAGAAGGCGTCGTAATCATCCTGCAGGGTAATAAACTGCTTGACCGCGCCGAGGTAATTGCCCAGGTGGTAGGAGTCGCTGGTGGGCTGGAGGCCGGAGACGACGCGATGCTTCTTCGCGCCGCTATCGCTGTGCTGTGGGTTTTCGCTGCTTGTCATGTCTTCTAATGCTACTCACCGGGTTTCGGCTGCGTGTCCCCGTCCCCCTGTCCGTGGCAATCGCAGCCGCATCCCTTATCGACGTCGCCCTCGGTCGCGGCCTGTCCCCCGGTGCGTGGGTCCTCTCCCGTGGCGCTCGCCCCCGGGTCTTCGCCGCGGTGGCGGTGCCGCAGCCCAGCGATGCCTTCAGTGATGCGCAGCTGGCGGGGGCCTGCGGGACGCAGCTCCCGGGCCTTGTTCAGCAGTCGGTTGGACAGGCTGTGCTCCCGGTCGCGGGTGAACTCGCGCTCCTGGTACTCGAAAACGGGTAGTGACCAGTGGAAGAAGATGGCGCACAGCCGCAGGCCGAAGGTGAACGCGAGGACGATGATCGCGTTGAGGTTGTCGTACACCCCGGCGGCGTTGAGCGCCAGGTAGAGGATAGACCCGGAGACCGCGACGGAGGCGTAGAGGTCGCCCTGGAAAACCAGGGGGACGCGGTTACTCATGATGTCGCGGAGCACGCCGCCGAACACGCCGGTGAGCACCGCTGCGACGATCGCGATGAGTGCCCCATGGCTTGCCCCCAGGGCGATCTGGGTGCCGAGCACCGTGAACACGGAGAGCCCCACGGCATCGAGGATGAGGAAGACCCAGTGGAAGTAGGTCATCATCACGGGGATGGCCACGGTGATGAACGCGGCGACGAGCACGAAGACCAGGTACATCGGGTTTTCTACCCACACCAGCGGGTAGTTCCCCAACAGCACGTCGCGGACGGAGCCGCCGCCGATGGCGGTCACGCAGGCGATGATGGCCACGCCGAAGAGGTCCATGCGCTCGCGGCCGGCGGCCAGGGCTCCGGTCGCGCCTTCGGCGGTGATGCCGATGACGAAGAGGACGATCAGGAACATGCCGTCTCCCGGTGGGCTTAGCGGAACTCGAGGATCACGGGGCTGTGGTCGGACCAGCGCTGGTCGTAGGTGGTCGCCTTGTCGACCCGGGCCTGGGCAGCGTGTTCCAGCAGCCCGCCGGTGACGGCGTGCAGGTCGATGCGCCAGCCCGCGTTCGTGTCGAAGGCCTTGCCGCGGTAGCTCCACCAGGAGTACGGGCCGTCCTCCTCGGGGTGGAGGTGGCGCACGGCGTCGTGCCAGCCCGGCTGGGTGGCGGCACCCGCGGCGAGGCGCGCCTGGGCGAGCTCGCCGGGCTGGTAGTCCACGGCGCCGAAGAAGTCCTCGGCTGCCCCGGCGGGGTTACCGACCCGACCGGAGTCCTCGGCATCGCCCACCTGGGTTGCACCGTCCGGGTAGGTGCCGAGCACGTGGTCGAGGAAGGCACGCTCGGCGGGCAGGAAGCCGGACTTGTTGCGGTTGGGCTTCCAGTTCTTCAGGTCCGCGCGACGGTGGCAGATGTTCCAGTCACCGCCGATGAGCATCTGCTGGCCGCCGGCCTCGGCAGCGGCGGCGCGCTGATGCATGAAGGGCGCGAAGGCGTCCAGGAAGCGGAACTTCTCGTCCTGCTTCTCGGTGCCGCTGGCGCCACTGGGCAGGTAGAGGGAGGCCACGGTGATCGGCTGGGTTGTGCCCCCAACCTCGGCGTTTACGGTGGCCTCAATGTAGCGGCCGGAATCATCGAATTCGCGGGCGGCGTCCTCGGCGCCCGGGTGCTCCGGGTTGGCCTGGTGGCCGAAGCCGATCTGCACGTCCCGCAGCGGCAGGCGCGAGAGGATCGCCACCCCGGCCCGGCCCTTGGCTGCGGCGGGGGCCTGGGCGAGGTGCCAGCCGTCCTCCAGGGCGGGAGCAATGGCCTTGGCGGTCTGCGCCTCGTCGGCGCGGACCTCCTGCATCAGCACCACATCCGCCGGGTGGCTGGCCAACCACGGGAGGATGCCCTGGTTGTTCTCGTGGCGCACCTTCGCGGCGGCCCTGATTCCATTGACGTTAACCGTAGCGACTGTAAAACCCATGCCCACCAATATAGGCCGTGGCCCGGACACACCAGCAGCAGCGTAGCGGACGGACTAGTCGGCGGCGAGCTGGCGACGTCGTAGCAGAAAGGCCAGCAGCCAGACCACCGCACCGGTGGCAGCCAGCGCCGAGCCCGCAAGTGCTGGGGCGGCGTAGCCGAAGCCAGCGCCAACAACCGCGCCACCGATCGCTGCACCAGCAGCGTTGGCCATGTTCAGCGCGGAATGGTTGAGGGCCGCGGCGAGGTTCTGAGCGTCCCGGGTGACGTCCATCAGGCGGGTCTGCAGGCTTGGGACCAGGCAGGATCCCAGGAACCCGATGAGACCGAAGTTGGCGATGCCTGTGATGGCATTGGTGGAAGTGAAATAGAACGCGGCAAGCACCACGATGAGGCAGATGAGGCTGCCGGCAATGGTATATTCCAGGTTCCGGTCGGCCAGCACTCCGCCGAACCACGTGCCGAGGACCATGCCGATTCCGTAGGCCATCAACGGGATCCACATGAGGGTCTCATTGAACCCGGCGCGCTCGGTCAGCGTCCAGGAAATATAGGTATAGACCGCAAACATGCCACCGAAGCCGACCGTGCCGATCGCCAGGGTGAGCAGCACCTGCGGGTTGATCAGGGCGCCGAGCTCGGTGATCGGGTTGCTTTTTGGCATGAGAGTCATGTGCGGCAGAGAAATATACAGCGCCACGAAGGTCACCAGGCCGATCACGGCGACCAGCAGGAAAGCGAAGTTCCAGCCGAAGTGGTTGCCCAGCCACTGTGCTGCGGGCACACCCGCGACGGTGGCTACGGAGAGGCCCAGCCCGGAGAAGGCCACCGCCTTGCCGCGCTGCCCCGGCGGGGCCATCGAGGCGGCGATGAGCGCGGTGACGGAGAAGTAGGCGCCGTGCGGCAGGCCGGCGATGAAGCGGCTGAGCAGCAGCATGTTATAACTGCTGGCCAGTACAGTCAGACCGTTACCGATCGTGAAGGCGATCATGAGCACCAGCGCCAGTCGGCGGCGTGGCACAGTACTGGTCAGCGTGGTGATCAGCGGTGCGCCCACCACCACGCCGAGGGCGTAGGCGGAGATGACGTGCCCGGCGGTGGACTCCGAAATCTGGAAGTCCTCGGCGATAAGGTTCAGTAGCCCCATCGCCACGAACTCGGTGGTGCCGATGCCGAAGCCACCGAGCGCGATGGCCAGCATGGTGATGATCCTCCTACGGCTGCCCATCGTGGTTTGTGTCGGGACGGGGCGCCGGTTCGGCATGGTTCTCACGGGGCACGCTTTCTGAAAATCGTTCGGCTGGGCTGGATGAATACGAAGTAACGAAAAAGAATCAATATTTTTAATAACTTTTTCGCCTTTCGCAAGCGAAGTTGCGACAGTACCCGTATGATTCATGATTTCCCTACTTCACGTAAGCTGGGTGGCACGATAAAAATCGAGTGACTTTAACGGTTCACCGAGAACGAAGTGAAAGCAGGGAGATACCGCCTTATGGCCAAGATCATTTACACCCGTACCGACGAGGCCCCACTTCTGGCCACGTATTCGCTGAAGCCGATCGTGGAAGCTTTTGCATCGACTTGTGGCGTGGACGTGGAAACGTGTGACATCTCGCTGGCAGGTCGTATTCTGGCCACTTTCAACGATAAGCTCCCGAAGGAGCAGCAGGTCAACGACGCCCTCAAGGAGCTCGGCGAGCTGACCCAGTCCCCTGAGGCCAATATCCTCAAGCTGCCGAACATCTCCGCATCCGTTCCGCAGATGCGCGCAGCCATCAGCGAGCTGCAGAAGGCTGGCTACGACCTGCCGGACTTCCCTCTCGAGGTCAACACCGAGGAGGAGAAGGACGCCTACGCCCGCTACAGCTCCGTGATGGGCTCCGCCGTGAACCCGGTGCTGCGTGAGGGCAACTCCGACCGCCGTGCGCCGAAGGCCGTGAAGAACTACGTGCGCACCCACCCGCACACCATGGGTGAGTGGAAGTCCGAGTCCAAGACCAATGTCGCGACCATGGAAGCCAACGACTTCCGCCACAACGAGCAGTCCGTCATCATGCCGGCTGAGGATGACCTGCGCATCCAGCTGGTGAAGGCCAACGGCGAGACCACCGTGCTTCGCGACTCCCTGCCGGTCCAGAAGAATGAGATCGTGGACTCCACCGTTCTGCGCGCTGCGGCACTCGACGAGTTCCTGCGTGCCCAGGTCGCCCGCGCAAAGGCTGAGGGCGTGCTCTTCTCCGTCCACCTAAAGGCCACGATGATGAAGGTCTCCGACCCGGTCATCTTCGGCCACGCCGTGCGCGCTTACTTCTCCGACGTCTACGAGCAGTACGGCGAGCAGCTGCTGGGTGCTGGCCTCGACGGTGAGGACGGCCTGGCTGCCATCCTCGACGGCCTGTCCGAGCTGGACAACGGCGAGGAGATCCGCGCTGCATTCGACAAGGGCCTGGAGGACGGCCCGGATCTGGCGATGGTCAACTCCCACCGCGGCATCACCAACCTGCACGTCCCGTCCGACGTCATCGTCGACGCCTCCATGCCGGCCATGATCCGTGACTCCGGCAAGATGTGGAACAAGGACGACGCCCGTCAGGACACCCTGGCCGTGCTGCCGGACTCCTCCTACGCAGGCGTCTACCAGGTCGTCATCGACGACTGCCGCAAGAACGGCGCATTCGACCCGACCACGATGGGTACCGTCCCGAACGTCGGCCTGATGGCGCAGAAGGCTGAGGAGTATGGCTCCCACGACAAGACCTTCAAGATCGAGGCGGACGGCAAGGTCCAGGTCCTCAACAAGGCCGGCGACGTACTCATGGAGCACGAGGTCTCCGAGGGCGACCTGTGGCGCGCCTGCCAGGCCAAGGACATCCCGGTTCAGGACTGGGTGAAGCTGGCCGTCGAGCGTGCCCGCAAGACCGGCGACCCGGCCGTCTTCTGGCTAGACCCCGAGCGCGCCCACGACCGCAACATGGCAACCCAGGTCGAGAAGTACCTGAAGGACCACGACACCGAGGGCCTGGATATTCGCATCCTCTCCCCGGTCGAGGCCTGCCAGCTCTCCGTGGACCGCATCCGCGAGGGCAAGAACACCATCTCCGTCACCGGTAACGTTCTGCGTGACTACCTGACCGACCTATTCCCGATCCTGGAGCTGGGCACCTCCGCGAAGATGCTCTCCATCGTTCCGCTGATCGCAGGCGGCGGCCTCTTCGAGACCGGTGCTGGCGGTTCCGCGCCGAAGCACGTCGAGCAGCTGACCGAGGAGAACCACCTGCGTTGGGACTCCCTGGGCGAGTTTCTGGCACTGGCTGAGTCCCTGCGCAAGCTGGCGGACACCGACAACAACCCGCGCACCCCGGTGCTGGGCGACGCGCTGGACGTTGCTACCGAGCGGATCCTGGAAGAGGGCAAGTCCCCGCAGCGCGAGGTCAAGACCCTCGACAACCGCGGCTCCCACTTCTACCTGGCGATGTTCTGGGCACGCGCCCTGGCCGATCAGAAGGACGACGCCGACCTGGCTGAGCTCTTCGCCCCGGTCGCCGAGGCACTGGAGGGCGCCGAGGACGAGGTCGTCAAGGAGCTCAACGACATCCAGGGCAAGTCCGTGGAGCTGGGTGGCCACTACCACCTGGACGAAGAGAAGGCGAACGCTGTGATGCGTCCGGTCGCTGCATTCAACAAGATCATCGACGATCTCGCTGCAGCGGATAACTCCCTGGAGGGCTAGTACCCCCTCCCCCGCTGGGCCTGCATCAGGCTCCGCCCCCAGAGGGCAGCGGAGGGATATAGCCGACTGGGCCTAGCGCGCTAGAGATAGCGCTGCTAGGCTCAGTTTTTCTTTTCTACCGGCCGGGACACCGGGCCCCGGCCTGGCGGTCTCAGTTCAGCAGGCGGCCCAGCTGCTCGTGGTGGTGGCCTGGAAGCACACCGGCGTCGAAAACCTTGCGGGCGGCTTCCTTATTGCCCAGCTTGGCAGCGAAGGCCTCCCCCATCGTCACGCCGTGCTCCGGCACCGGCCCGAAGCGAATCTCGTCCAGCGGGCGGATGCGACCCGCAGTGATCACGCGGAAGTAGGCGCCACAGTCGCCGTGCTGCGCGAAGCGCTTGACCCAGCCCTTCTCCTCCAGCCAGGCGGCGAAGGTCGCGCATGGGGTGCGCGGGACGCTGACCTCCAGCACCGCGGAGCCGATGCCCACCCGCTGGCCAATGTAGACCTCGGACCACTTCACGCCAGCAGAGGTGATGTTTTCGCCGAAGCTGCCATAAACGAGCTCGCGGCCGAGCTGATCCTGCCAGTAGTCCAGCTCCTCGCGTGCGAACGCGTAGACTGCCTTGTCTGCGCCGCCGTGGTGCTTGCTATCGCCGATGGTGTCCCCCACCACGCCGCTGCCGTCGCCATAGTTCGGCCCCGGCGCGAAGACGTCGATGTGCGATGTCGGCAGCTTCTCGATGCCAGTGACCTCGTACGTGCCGGCGGCGTTGGGCTGTGGGCGAGCCACGCCCACCTGCAGCACGCTCGGCTGAGGATCGAGCAGGAATGCAGCATCTTCGTTCACCATGGTGCGGGTCCTTTCCGGTGCCTTTCGGGCCCTGTCGTGGCTTATACGCTGGCGCTTTTGCACGTCAGCGCTCTTAACCACCCAGCCTAACGACTCCTTGGACTTCCTGACGGGCGCAGCGAATATTTCTCGCCACAAAACCTCTACCCCGCCCCAAGCGCAGCCGCCAAAAGCGCCACAAAACAAGGCTCATAGCGGCACTCATAACCGCTCAAAACACCGCCAAAACAGACCAAGCGGTATAAATTTTTATAATGCCGTTACCAGCACATACAGCACACAAAGCGCCCAACAATAGACAGAGCGGTTTACTTTTTCTCGCGGCTTCTATAAACTGACTCACCACACAGCGATCGAGACGCACAAGCCACCGAGATCGCCACGATTCACAACACCATCACCACCTCCAACGAGACGGGGAGATTCATGAGCACGAAGTACGACAATTCGAACGTCGCTAACTGGGGCTTTGCTACCCAGCAGATCCACGCCGGACAGACCGTGGACCCGACCGGTTCCCGTAACCTGCCGATCCACATGACCACCAGCTACGTCTTCGACAGCGCCGAGCACGCCAAGCAACGCTTCGCGCTCGAGGATCCAGGCCCGATCTACTCCCGCCTGACGAACCCGACCGTTGAGGTTCTCGAGAACCGCATCAACACCCTCGAGGGCGGCGTTCACGCCGTCGCTTTCGCTTCCGGCATGGCTGCCATCACCGCCGCGCTGATCAACGTCGCGAACTCCGGTGACCACATCGTCGCCTCCCCGCGCCTCTACGGCGGCACCGAGACCCTGCTGCTGGTTACCCTGCCGCGATTGGGCATCACCACCACCTTCGTCGAGAACCCGGATGACCCGCAGTCCTGGCAGGATGCTGTTCAGGACAACACGGTCGCCTTCTTCGGCGAGACCTTCGCCAACCCGCAGGCAGACGTCCTGGACATCCCGGAAATCAGCAAGGTCGCCCACGAGAACAAGGTCCCGCTGATCATCGACAACACGCTGGCCACCGCAGCACTGGTCAAGCCGCTGGAGCTCGGCGCCGACGTCTCCGTCTCCTCCCTGACGAAGTTCTACACCGGCAACGGCTCCGCCATCGGCGGCATCCTCGTCGACGGCGGCAAGTTCGACTGGACCCAGGAGCGCAACGGCAAGCCGGTCTTCCCGGGCTTCGTCACCCCGGACCCGGCCTACCACGGCCTGAAGTACGCCGACCTCGGCGAGCCGGCCTTCGGCCTGAAGGCTCGTGCGGGTCTGCTGCGCGACACCGGCGCCACCCTCTCCGCGTTCAACGCCTGGCTGGCCGTCCAGGGCCTCGACACCCTGAACCTGCGCGTCAAGCAGCACAACGAGAATGCCAAGCAGGTCGCCGAGTTCCTGGACAAGCACCCGAAGGTCGCCAGCGTCGCCTACGCCGGTCTGGAGTCCAGCCCGTGGAACAAGGTCAAGGAGAAGCTGGGCCTGGAGTACACTGGCTCCGTTCTCGCCTTCGACCTGGCCACCGGCGACGCCGACCCGCGCGAGGCTGCCTGGAAGTTCATCGACTCCCTGAAGCTGCACTCCGACCTCGCTAACGTCGGTGACGTACGCTCCCTGGTCGTCCACCCGGCGACCACCACGCACTCGCAGTCCACCGAGGAGAACCTGCGCAACGCGGGCATCTCCCAGGCAACGGTTCGCCTGTCCGTCGGTATCGAGGACGTCCGCGACATCATCGCCGACCTCGAGCAGGGCTTCGAGCAGATTTAACTCACGAGGTTTTCTATGCGCTCCGACTTGCTGCCCGCCTCCGGTTCCTACACCGATATTCCCATCGGTGAGGTGCTCACCGAGGCGGGCGCAAGCATTCCCGAAACCTCACTGCGGCTGTATGCCTTCTACGACGCAGCCGAGCAGGCGGCGGTACCCACGCCGCCGGAGGAGCGCCCCATCGTACTGATCGAGCACGCCCTCACCGGCGACGGCAACGCCACCGACTGGTGGGCTGACATGGTCGGCGTGGGCAAGGCGATCGACACCTCTAAGTACCTGGTGCTCTGCGCCAACGCGCTGGGCGGGTGCGCGGGCTCCACCGGCCCCGGTTCCCTGCACCCGGAGGGTGGGTTCTGGGGCTCCCGATTCCCGGGGCTATCGATCCGCGACCTCGTGCAGGCCGAAAAGCAGCTGCTCGACGTGCTGGAGATCCCACGGGTCCACGTGGTGGTCGGCGCCTCCATGGGTGGGGCGCGCAGCCTCGAGTGGTCGCTGCTCTACCCGGAGATGATGGACGCTGTGCTTCTCATCGCCGTCTCCGCCCGCGCCTCCGCCTGGCAGATTGGTATCCAGTCCGCGCAGATCCGCGTGATCGAGGCCGACCCGCTGTGGCACGGCGGGGACTACTACGAGGCCGGCATGGGTCCGGTCTGGGGCCTGGGCGAGGCGCGCCGCATCGCGCACCTGACCTACCGCGGCGAGCTGGAGGTCGACGAGCGCTTCGGCGCTGAGCCGCAGCGGGGAGAGAACCCGCTGGGTAAGTTCCGCTCCCCCAATCAGCGCTTCTCGGTCGAGGGCTACCTGGACCGGCAGGCGATGAAGCTGCGCAACCGCTTCGACGCCGGCTCCTACGTCACCCTGACCGATGCCCTGAACCGCCACGACGTCGGCCGGGATCGCGGCGGCATGAACGCCGCCCTGGGTAACTCCACGGTCCCCACGATGGTCTGCGGCATCGACACAGATATCCTCTACCCCTATCACCAGCAGGAGCACCTCTCCCGCAACCTGGGAGCCTTCCTGGGGCTGTCCCAGATCACCTCTCCCACCGGCCACGATGGCTTCCTCATCGAGGCGCGCCAGATGGGCAATGTGCTTGAGAAATTCCTCACGGCCGCCGAGGAGCTGGCCGAGAATCCGGAGCGGCGCGCGGAGATCCTGCAGCACCACAACCGCTAGGACCCGCTACGGGTGGCCACCGAACAACCGCCCCCCAACCCCCACGCCCAGCGTCACGGGATACCCAGCGTCGCGGCATACCCAGCTTCGCGCGACCCCCGCGCAGGGACTCGGTCCGGATGCCCCTAGCTGCCCAGCGTGTCCACGCTGATCGCCAGGTACATCATCAACAGCCCCACGCCTCCGGCGAAGAGGCAATCAAATTTGCGGCTGCGGACCGCGAAAATCCCCAGCACGTCGGAATCCACGACCCACCGGATCGCGGCCAAGAACACCAGGCTGGCCCCCATCGCCGTGGTGCCGCGGCGCCAACGATCCGCCGCGATGAAGAACACCCCCACCGCCAGAAGCAGCAAAAACACCCCGATGAGCGCCCGCTGCGTGATCACCGGCAGCGGCGAGGCGGGCACGTCCCGGTCGTGCGGGTTGGCCAGCAGCTCGCGGCGGTAGGTGCCGATCTGCGCGGCCTCCGCCCGCTCCTCCGGGGTGTCCGGCATCGTGCCCAGCTCCTCTAGCTCTAATCCCCTAGTTCTCGCCCTGCTCGGCGAGCAGCTCGGCGCGCTCCACGACATTGTGGACCAGGAAGGCACGGGTCAGCGGACCAACGCCACCCGGGTTCGGCGAGATCGCGCCCGCGACCTCCCAGACGTCCGGGTGCACGTCGCCGGCGAGCTTGCCGTCCAGGCGGGACACGCCGACGTCGAGGATCGCCGCGCCCGGCTTGACCATGTCCTTGGTCAGCATGTGCGGCTTACCTGCAGCGGCGACGATGATGTCGGCGTTGATGGTCTCCGCCTTCAGGTCCTGCGTGCCCGTGTGGCAGAGGGTGACGGTGGCGTTCTCGCTGCGGCGGGTCAGCATCAGGCCGATCGGGCGGCCAACGGTCACGCCACGGCCGATGACGACGACCTTCGCGCCGTCCAGCTCGACGTCGTAACGGCGCAGCAGGCTAATCGCACCATTCGGGGTGCACGGCAGCGGCGCGGGCTCGTTGAGCACCAGCTTGCCGAGGTTCACCGGGTGCAGGCCGTCGGCGTCCTTGGCCGGGTCGATGCGCTCCAGCACCGCGTTTTCGTCGAGGTGCTTCGGCAGTGGCAGCTGCACGATGTAGCCGGTGCACTCCGGGTCCGCGTTGAGCTCGTCGATGACGGCGTTGAGCTCCTCCTGGCTCACGTCCGCCGGCAGGTCCTTGCGGATGGACTTCACGCCGATCTGCTCGCAGTCCTTGTGCTTCATCCGCACGTAGGAGTGGCTCGCCGGGTCGTCACCGACCAGGACCGTTGCCAGGCCCGGGGTGATCCCCTTGGCCCGCAGAGCGTCGACTCGTTGCTTCAGGTCCGCGAAGATCTCGTCGCGGTACTTCTTTCCATCCAGGGTAATCGCAGCCATGCCCGCCATTATTCCACAGGCCTACCGCTGCCCAACCGGCGTGCGCCCCGATTCCCCCACTTCAGGGCGGGAGGCAGCGCACTTATTGTCTATCGCTTATTACTGCCCACCCGGGAACCCCAGCTGCCGCCAGGCCTCGTAGGCCGCCACCGCCGCCGCGTTCGAGAGGTTCATGCTGCGCCGGGCCGGCAGCATCGGGATCCGCAGCTGCGCGGTGATCCGGGGATCGGCCAGGGTGTCCTCGTCCAGGCCGGTGGGTTCGGGACCAAAGAGGAGGACGTCGCCGCGGCGGAACTCCACGTCCGTAAACCAAGTTTCCGCGTGCGTCGTGAAGGCGAAGACCCTCGCCCGGGGTTGGGCGCCACCCGCCGCCTGCTTCCGCCTCAACCCAGTCAAGTGCGCGGCCACGGCCTCGAAATCCTCGTGGAGCTGCACATCCGCCAAGTCGTGATAGTCCAGCCCGGCGCGGCGGACGTGCTTCTCCTCGAAGTTGAAACCCAGCGGGCCCGCCAGGTGCAACGCCGCCCCGGTGCCCGCGCACATGCGGATCGCGTTGCCCGTATTCGGCGGGATCTGCGGCTGATCGAACAGGATATGGAAGGGCGGCTCGGCGGCCGGCCGGGGTGACGTCGTTAAGGAAGAAGAGCGACCTGCGGCGGAAGCGGGAGTGGAAGGCTGCGAAGACACGCCACTCACCTTAACCGCGCCCGCGGGGACTCACGGCACCGGAACACGGTAAGAATGGAGGGGAAGAACCCGACGATCGGGCACGAAGCCCATCAGACGATGAAAGAGGTCGATCAGGCATGGCTGATGCACCGAAGGACGCAACACCGCAAGGTAAGAAGACCGCGAATGGCGGAAAGCAGCGCCCGGTGGACATCACCCTGTTCGGCGCGACCGGATTCGTCGGCAAGATCCTCGCAGCCTGGCTGGCAGAACACGCGCCGAAGGATGTCACCATCGCGCTGGCCGGCCGCAACCGCGAGAAGCTCGTCTTCCTCAAGCAGCAGCTGCTGACCATCCACCAGGGAGTGATGGACTGGCAGATCGTGGAGGCCGATGCCTTCGACGAGGACGCCATGACCGAGCTGGCGAAGAACACCCGCGTGGTGATCTCCACGGTGGGACCGTTCGTTCGTTACGGCGAGGACCTCGTGCGCGCCTGCGCGGAGGCCGGCACCCATTACGTGGACTCCACCGGCGAGGTGCTGTTCATGCGCAAGATGATCGACAAGTACGACGACGTGGCGAAGGCCAACGGGGCGCGAATCATCCACGCCTGTGGCTTCGACTCCGTGCCCTCGGATATCGGCATGCTGCTGATCAACGAGGCCGCAGCCAAGGATGGCAAGAAGCTGGCCGAGGTGACGAACCTGGTCAGCATGCGCGGGGCCATGTCCGGCGGCACCGTGGAATCCGCACGCGAGCAGTTCCAGGCTGCACAGCGCGACCCGGAGCAGGGGCGCGTGCTGGCTGACCCGTACTCCCTGAGCCCGGCGCGCGAGGCGGAGCCTGAGCTGGGTGAGCAGCCGGATTATGGCGTGCTACAGACCGAGACCGTCGGCGCCCCGGAGGGTTGGGCAGGTCCTTTCCTCATGGCCTCGGTGAACACCCGCGTGGTGCGCCGCTCCAATGCGCTGAGCGGCTTCAAGTACGGCAAGTCTCTGCGCTACCGAGAGTTCCAGACCACCGGGCCGGGGCTGAAGGGCCGCGTTCAGGCCTATGCACTCGGCGGGGTGCAGCAGACGATGCTGACCGCGATGAAGGCGCCGAAGCTGCGGGACTTCATCTCCCAGTGGGCACCCGAGCCGGGCGAGGGTCCGACGAGCAAGGCACAGGAGAATGGCTATTTCCGCTGCGTGTTCCACGGATTCGTGAAGCCGAACCCGGCGCCGAACGTAGAGCCGGATTACATCGCCACCCTGTACTCCCAGGGAGATCCGGGCTACCGCTCGACCTGCCGGATGCTGGGCACCGCGGCGCTCACTCTGCTCAAGGACGAGGCGGATCTGCCGGGTGATGAAGGCGGCGTGCTGACCCCAGCGACGGGCCTGGGCATGGTGTACGTGCGCCGCCTCCGCGAGTCCGGGATGCGACTGGACGTGGCACGGGGCGGGCTCTACCGCACCTCCACGCCGCAGTAGCTGCGGAGTGCAGCGGTCGGGCGGGGTCGTGCAGTCCCGCCGTGTCGACGGGGCCGGTGTGAACGAGTCCGGTGCCGGTGGTTTAGCTTTCTATCCGGGCGGGGCCGTTGGCGACGACGAGGTCCGGGGCGGGACGCCGAGCGATGTGGGCGCGCTCTTGGGCGGCCCACATCGCCCACCAGGGGGCGTAGTAGGGGTCTCGGCCAAGCGCACGCTGCTTGCGCAGCTGCGTGGGGGCGTCCATGACGAGCGTGAGGTGCGGGACGCCGCGGCGGCGCAGCACGGCCAGGGACTCAGGACTTAGGGCACCGACGCCCTCGACGATTAGTGGGCGGCCGGGGTCCAGGGGCTGCCACTGCGCGGGGGCGTTCTTCACCCAGTCCCAGCGGCGAAAGCCCGGGCAATTGGGCTGCAGCACCTCGGCGGCGAGCATGCGGGCCGCGGCGAAGAGCCCACCCCAGCCGGGGTAGAAATCCTCCAGGTGCACCAGTTGGGGTGCGGTGCCGGGGGTTGGGGACGTGCTCGGTGATGCGCCGGTCTGTTGGCTGGAGGCACCGAGTGTGGCCATGAGGTGTGCCGCAAAGTGGGTCTTGCCAGAGCCGCTGCGACCGTCGATGAGGATCACCCACTGCGGGTCGCGGCCCGCGCGGGGGCCGGTCTGCTGGGCTGGCCCTGCCGGTGCCGCTCGGTGGCTCTGCTGCCCGGCTATCCAGGCGGCTAGCTCGCTGATGGCGGCCGCCGGGGAGAGCTGCGGAGCGCTAGCCATTCTGCACTCCCAGCAGCACGAAGTGGCCGGTCCACACCGCGATGCCCAGGGAGAGCAGGCTCAGTGCCAGCGAGCCTGCCACCACGGCCCAGTCCCAGCCGCTGAAGCGGGCCTGCCGGGCCCAGGTGCGTTCGATGGGCTGCCCCTCGGCGTTATGCGTGGCACCGAAGCCACGGGCCTCCATCGCGGTGGCCAGCTTGGAACCGCGGCGCAGCGCCAACACCAGCAAGCTGAAAGACTGCTGCACCGCACGCTTCAGCTTGCCCTCGTCCCCCAGACCGCGGGCACGGCGGGCGCGCTCCACGGCTGTCCAGTCCTCCCGGAACAGGCTGACGAGGCGAACGCCCGCCACCGCGCCGATGACGAAGCGGGTGGGCAGCTTCCACAGCTGGGCAAGGCCGTCGCCCAGGCGGGTGGGGTCCATGTCCGCGGTGAGCACCACGGCTGGCACGCCCACCGCCAGCACGCGGATCATCACCGCGATGGCCAGCTGCACCGAGTTCTCGGTGATGTGGATGAAGCCCCATTCCAGGTAGCTCTGCCCGCTGGCCCGACCGTAGAAGAGCATGCTCACACCCGTCAGCGGGGCTAAGAGCAGCAGCGGCCAGGCCCGGCGGAACAGCCGGGCGGGCCCGACGCCGCACAAGGGTGCGACGACGAGCAGGGTCAGCGCGAAAGACACGCTGGCACTGACAATATCGATGCTGATCAGCAGCGGGGTGGTCAGCAACGCGAGCGCGAGCAGCCGGGTCGATGGGTCGATGCGTTCCAGGATCATGCCCGCACCTCCAGGCCGGGGCCGTGGGGCAGGTGCCAGTGGTGCTGGCCCAGGGCGGCGAAGTAGTCCGCGTCGTGGGTGATGGACAGCAGGCCCATGCCGCTATCCGCCAGCTTCTGCAGCAACCCCACCAGGGCGGTGAACGTGTTGAGGTCCTGGCCGAAGGTGGGCTCGTCCAGGATCAGCAGGCGCGGCTCGGTGGCCAGCACCGCGGCCACGGAGAGCCGGCGCTTCTCCCCGCCCGAGAGGGTGAAGGGATTGGCCGCCGCGAGGTGGGGCAGTCCGAGGGTGCCCAGCAGCTCATCGGCGCGCCGCTCGGCTGCGGCGGCGTCCATCCCGGCGGCCTTGGGGCCGAGCAGCAGCTCGTCGCGGACGGTGCGGGCGGCGAGCTGGTGTTCCGGGCTTTGGAAGACATATCCGATGCGGCGGACCAGGTCCTTCGAGCGCCAGCTGCGGGGATCCGGGGTTTCCCGACGCCTGGGCTTGGCGGGCTGGAGCCCGCTGGCGTCCAGCTCCCCGCCCGCCGCGGGGACGAGGCCCGCGAGGGTGAGGGCCAGGGTGGATTTTCCGGTGCCGTTGCCGCCGGTCAGGCAGGTCGACCCCGGCTCCAGGGCAGCGGTGATGCCCGTGCGGATGGCGTGGTCGCCCCAGCCGATGGTGAGGTCGCAGGTGCGCAGCAGCGGCGCACCGCTCAGGTGGGAGCCCGCGGGCGCGGGCGCAGCGTCGATTAGCGTTTCAGCGTCGGTCGGGTGACCAACGGTGCCTCGGTTGCCAGCATGGTTCTGATGATCGGCGCGGCCCTGGCTGCCAGTTGAACCAGGCGCGGCGTTCATCGCGCCCAGCTCGGGCGGCGGGGTGCCCATGCGGCGCAGTGCGGGCGAAACTCCCGGCACCCAGATGCCAGCCGCAGCAAGCCGGTCGGCGTGCGCGTCCAGGATTTCCCCGGCCGGGCCGTCGGCGAGCACTCCCCCGGCCTGCCGACCACCGCTAACCTGCTCCCCCACGCCGCTGGGGTTGGTCTCCCCGAGCACGAGGATGCGGTCGACGTGCCCGGCCCAGGTGGCCGCGCGGTGCTCGACCACGATCAGCGTGGCGCCGGTCTCCTCGCAGGCGCGGATGACGGCGTCGCGCACCTCGGCCACACCCTCCGGGTCGAGGTTGGCGGTGGGCTCGTCCAGCACGATCACCCGAGGTCGCATGGCCAGCACCCCAGCCAGCGCGAGCCGTTGCTTCTGCCCACCGGAGAGCCGGTGGGTGGAGCGGTCGAGGTCCAGCTCCCCCAGCCCGACGGTGCGCAGGGAATCCGCGGCGCGCTGCCACATCTCCTCCCGGGGGATGCCGAGGTTCTCACAACCGAAGACGGCATCGTCGCCCACCCGGGCGGCGATGACCTGCGAATCCGGGTCCTGCAGCACCATGCCGACCAGCCCGCGCGCCTGGGCGGGATCCTTGCCGCCCACGCGGATGGCGCCGCGCTGCTCGCCGTCCTCGGCGTCCCCCAGCACCCCGGCGATACCTGCGAGCAGGGTCGATTTGCCCGCGCCCGAGGCCCCGAGCAACAGGACGCGCTCTCCGGGTTCAAAGCGTGCGGTGATGTTCGCGATGGCCGGGTTCTTCCGGCCGGCGTGGCGCCAGCCGAAGTCGGTGATCTCCACGACCGCCCCGCCCGGCGGCCGCCCGTGGCTCGTCATGGCCCTCTCCCCTTATCGGCCTAGACCAGTTGTTGGCGTTGCCTGCCCGCCGGGAAGCGGTCGAGCGCCCCGGTGGCGACCAGGCCGCGGACGAGCAGCCAGCCCACCAGCCCTGCCAGCAGGATGCCGGAGAGAATCATGGTGGACAGGTAGGTGGCATTGAAGGCCAGGGACTTCGCGTAGTTTCCGCTGGTCGCCAGCTCCAGGATGAACTCGAAGATGGCGGCCACGGCACCGGCGGCCATGGCCACACCCAGCCCGGCGCGGCGGTAGGCGAAGATCGCGAAGACTAGCTCCGCGCCCAGCCCCTGGGCCAGGCCGGAGTACACGGTCTCGATGCCCCAGTGGTTACCCAGCAGCGCGGAGACCACGGCGGCGAGCACCTCAACGAAGAGTGCCGCACCTGGCTTGCGGATGATCAGCCCACCCAGCACGCCGCCGAGCAGCCAGATGCCGACCGCGAGCCCGCCGAGACCCGGGGTGGCGGCGTCGAAGACACCGTAGGCCGCGCCCCCGATGCCATTCCAGACCCAGAAGATCAGGCCGCAGGCCACACCCAGCACGGCGGCGACGATGATGTCCACGACGCGCCAGGACTTGCTGTGCTGCGTGGCCTGCTGCTCCCCCGCGAAGCCACTGGTGGCACTGTTCTGTGGTGGATTTTCGGGCGTGATGCTCACGGTTAGCCTCCCTATCGCCGGCATGATCCGGATCAGGTTTGACGGTCGGCACCACGATGCTGGCGCCCTCTCAGCCCGGACTTTCTCCCGGACTCCCGCGTTGGTCGGCTTTAACCCTAGCAGTCGCCCCGGACAGCCCTATTTCCGGTGCCGGGTGAAGAAACTCAAGATCTCCGCCCCGGCATTGACCGCGCGAGTGGGGTTCGCGTTCTGCTGTCCCCCGTCGTTACGCACCCCAGCGATCCCGGACTCGCCCGGCCGGGCTGCCTCGCCCTCGCCGGGCCAGGTGTGCCCCATCCCATTCACGGCGATGTGCATGACGTCCTTGTCCGCCGCGCAGTCGCGCCACTGGTAGCGGCGAACGACGGGGGTGACGTTGCGAACCGCAGGCGCGCCGAAGCAGGAGGCTCGGTGGGCGTACGCGGAGGCGAAGCTCATCGCCCCGAGGTAGGGGGTGCCGTAGCGGGAGCCGCCGTCGTAGTGGATGCGGCTGTCGGCCTCCCCGTGGATTTCGAGGAAGGACGTCGCCCTGCTGCCACGGAACTGTGGGTGTTCTTTGCCACGCTGTGCCCGTGTTGCGCAGCCCTGCCAGGTGCCCTTGTAATAGGCGCCTGCCACGGAGGCGAAGGCGGCGAATTCCTGGGGCATCTCGCAGGCGAGCTTCGCGACGAAGCCACCGCCGTTGCTCATGCCTGCGGCATAAATGCGCAGGTCGTCGACCTGGTAGGTGGCGGCGATGCGGTTGATGAGGTCCCGGACCAGGGCCAGGTCCTGTTTTCCGGTGGCCGTGGTATAAGGCGCGCCCGCCCAGGCCTTGTCGATTCCGTCGGGGTAGGCGACGATGGCACCGTCCCGGGCGAGGTCGCCGAAGCGGGCCATGGATTCACCGGACTGCCCGTAGCCGTGGAAGGCGAGGATCAGCGGCTTGGGCCGGGTGGCCTGGGACTGGCGAGGCACCACGTCGGCGGGCACCTGCAGCACCGCCTGCCGGTTGAGTCCCCCGGACTTCAGTTTGACCAGCCCTTTATTTCCGGGGCGTGGGGTGCCCCTCAGCGGGGCGGAGTGCTGGGTATTGCGCAGCACGGGCGCGGGGCTGGTGCTGGTGGCGGGATCCGCGGCAGCTCCCTGGCCGGGGTCTCCCCCGCGATCGCCGCGAGCGCTGGGCTCGCCGCCCGCGCCGGCCTGGTCCTCCCCGGTACCGCCTGCCCCTGGGGTGCGGTCGTTGCTGGTTCCCGTGGCCCGGCTTGAGCGCTCCGGGATGGCCACGGCGGATTCGTGCTCGGTGCGCTCGCTGACCAGGCTGTGCCGACTTTTTCGGGTGAGGTGTTCGACGCTCCAGCCGGTGTTTTTCTGCAGCCACACCCCGGCCCCGGCCGCGAGAAGAATGGCCACGGCCGCCAGTGCGAGGGCGATGATTCGCCGCAGCATATAGCGCCGCTGACTGGTGGGGCGCCAGGAAGGGCCAGGGGTGGTCATTCCCCCGATCTTGGAGGGTGGGCGCGGTGATTGTCAATCGGTGAATCGCATAAGTGTTATTCCCCACGTTTTGATCGCCCCGCCTTCCCCGGCCGCATGCCTTTCCTCACCGTCGCAGCCACCCACCTGGGTCGCGCCCACTGCCGACCCGGTGGCCGGCTCCGGGGCACGTCAGCGGAAATCCCGCGACGGGCTGCCCAGCGCCGCGGCACCGCCCAGTTCCGGCTCCACGGCCTCCAGCAGATCGGCGGTAACACTGGCCGCGCCTTCCGCGTTATGCACGATCCCGCGGACCACCACGATGCGTGCTGTCATCGCCACCTGCCTTTGCTTCTTCCATAAGCCCTGGGTGAGCATCACGTTCGCGATGCCGGTCTCGTCCTCCACCCCGAGGAAGACGACCCCGCCTGCGGTCGCCGGGCGCTGCCGGTGCGTGATCACCCCGGCCACCCGGATGCGCGAACCATCTGCCACATGCAGCAGGTCCACGGCGGGCACCACCGCCGCCCCGCCCCGGCGCTGCCCGCGGCGCACCCCGGCGCGCACCGGCAGGTCGTGCCACTGGGAAAGCTGACCCCGGAGCAGCTCCACGGGGTGGCCGTCCGGGGTCACCGACGTGGCCGCGAGGTCCGCGGCGGCCAGCTCGAAGGCGCTCATGCCGGGCAGCGCGGGCACCGAAGGCGAGGACGTTCCCGGCAGCATGCCGTCCCGCTCCGTAGCTGCCAGCCCCGCGGCCCACACCGCCTGCCGCCGATCCAGCCCGAGGCTCTCCAGGGCACCAGCCCGCGCTAGGGCCGCCACCTGCGCCACGCTGAGCCCGGCTTCTCGGGAGAGGTCGCTGACCTGCCGGTACTCCCCCTGCTCTTCCCGCGTGGCAACGATCCGCTCGGCCGCCTCCTCGCTGATCCCCGCGATGGATGCCAGCCCCAGCCGGATCGCGCCGATGGGCTCCGCGGTGCCCCGCCCCAGCCCGTGCACCCCGCGGGCACGGTTGACGTCCTTAAAAGAAGAGGAAGAAGACGCAGCAGAACCGGCCGAGAGATCCGTGTCCGCCTGCACCCCGGAGGCGTTGACGCACACCGGCAGGATCCGCACCCCGTGGCGGCGGGCGTCCGCAATCAGCGACTGCGGCGAGTAGAAGCCCATCGGCTGGGCGCGCAACAGGGCCACGCAGAATTCCGCCGGATAGTGGTACTTAAACCAGGCGGAGTAGTAGACCAGCGCGGCGAAGGACTGGGAGTGGGACTCCGGGAAGCCATAGGCTGCGAACGCCGTGATCTTCTCCCACAGCCGGTCCGCGACCTCCCCAGTGATGCCGTTGGTGCGCTCCAGGCCCTCGTAGAAGCGTTCCTTCAGCCGCGCCATCCGCTCCGGGGAACGCTTGGACCCCATCGCGCGGCGCAGCGTATCGGCCTCCGCGGCGGTGAACCCGGCGGCGTCCACCACGACCTGCATCAACTGCTCCTGGAACAGTGGGATGCCGAGGGTCTTGCTGAGCGCGGGTTCCAGGCACGGGTGGTCGAAGGTCACCGGCTCCAGGCCGTTGCGCCGCCGGATGAATGGGTGGACCGACCCACCCTGGATGGGGCCGGGGCGGATCAGCGCGACCTGCACCACCAGGTCGTAGAAGCGCCGGGGTCGCAGGCGGGGCAGGGTGTTCATCTGGGCGCGGGACTCCACCTGGAACACGCCCACCGCGTCGGCGCGGCTGAGCATCTCGTAGACCGCTTCCTCGGTCGGGGCCAGGCGCCACAGCTCGATACGGCGGCCACGGTGGGTGGCCACCTGGTCGATGGCGTGGTGCAGGGCCTCGAGCATGCCCAGGCCCAGCAGGTCGAATTTCACTAGCCCGACGGCCGCGCAGTCGTCCTTATCCCACTGCACCACGGAGCGGTTCTCCATGCGCGCCCACTCGGTGGGCACGACGTCCGCGATGGGGCGGTCGCAGATGACCATGCCGCCGGAGTGGATGCCGAGGTGGCGGGGCTGGCCGATCAGTTGTTCGGCGAGCTGGCGGACCCGCTCGGGGGCCTCCGCGGTCCCCCGGGTCCAGGCATCCACCTGGCCTGCCGGGTAGCCGAGCGCGCGGGCGGCATCGCGCAGCGCCCCCTTGCGCCGGTAGGTGATGACGTTCGCGACCTGGGCGGCGTTCTCCCGCCCGTAGCGGCGGTAGACGTACTGGATGACCTCCTCGCGGCGGCCGGACTCGATGTCCAGGTCGATATCGGGCGGGCCTTCGCGCTCCGGGGAGAGGAAGCGCTCGAAGAGTAGGCCGGCGGCGACGGAGTCGACCGAGGTGATGCCGAGCGCGAAGCAGACGGCGGAGTTCGCCGCTGAGCCGCGCCCCTGGCAGAGGATGTTGTTGCTGTGGCAGTGGTCGACGATGTCGTGGACGATGAGGAAGTAGCCGGGGAAGCCCAGTTTTTCGATGACGTCGAGCTCCCGGTCGATGACCTCCCAGGCCTTCTGCGCTGCCGCGGTGGAGCCGCGCCGCCCGTAGCGGTGGGTGCCGTTTCTTTCCACGAGCTCGCGGAGCCAGGACATCTCGCTGTGGCCTTCCGGCACGGGGAAGTGCGGTAGTTCTGGGGCGACGAGGTTCAGGGTGAATGCGCATTCTTCGGCGACGCCCACGCTGGTTGCGGCGGCTTCCGCGAGCCAGGCGCAGTCCCCGGCGAGCTGCCGCAGTTCCGCCCCGGAGCGCAGCCAGGATCCGCCCACGGGGTGGGTGACGGGCTCGGCGCGAGCGACGTCCCAGCGCCGCTGCAGGGCAGCCTTGGCCCCGGCCAGGCGGGCCTGGCTGGGGGTCGCGCAGGTGGGCTGTGAGGAGAGGATCTCGCGCAGCCCGTGGGTGGTGGCGAAGGCGTGCAGGGCCTCGTTATGGTCCACGTCGGCCGGGTCCATGCTCAGCTGCAGCTGCACCAGGCAGCACTGCGCGCCGAAGGCGTCGAGTAGTTCGGCGGCGCGGCCGGGGATGGCGAGCTGGGCGGCGTCGATGAGGACGAGCCAGTGCCCGCCGGCGGCCTCGGCGAGAGAGTTGAAGCTGGGGTATTCAACTGCGTCCTTGTCCCGGTGGGCCATCCGGGCGGCGGTGATGCTGCGGCTGAGCCGCCGATAGCCCTCCTGGCCGCGGCAAAGCACCGCCAGGCCGGGGGCCCGTGGCCCGTCGATGCTGAGCTCCGCCCCGAAGACGGTCTGGAGCTCGCCTTCTGTCTCTGCGGCGGCGGTGGCAAAACGCGCGGCCCCGTACATGCCGTCCCGGTCGAGGCAGGCCAGCGCGCTGAGCCCGAGCGCGCTGGCCTGCTCCACTAGTTCCTCGGGTTCGCTGGCGCCGTGGAGGAAGTGATAGCTGCTGGCGGCGCGCAGCTCCGCGAACTCCACGCGTGTCCCGGCTGCGCGCGGTGCCCCCGCCGCGGTTCGCTCTCCGCGGGGCCCGCCTGGCCGCTCCCCGTTTCGACCATCGAACTGTTCGCCGTGCCGGAGCTCGCCGGGGTAATCGCCATGTCGGCCACCGAGCTGCTCGTCGCGCCGCGCCTCGTTCCGCGAGCGAACTTCAACGCACTCACCTGTGGTTTTTCCCGAAAGGATACGCTCGATCCGCGACCAGCTGAGGGCCTTGGGGTTGTTGAATCCGCGCGTATACGTCACGGCCAGAACCCTACCCTAAATCGAACACCTATTCGATACCGTACGAAAGCTAGCCCTCTTCCCCACCACCCCAGAACCCCATTCAGTCGGGACCGGAATCGACGACACCACGTGCGTAAATGACAAGAAAATAGACCAAGTTGTCCACCACCGCCCAGCGGTGCTAAATTTGCCTTCAACAAATAGTGACCCGCAAAACCTAAGAAAACACCCACGCCAACTACGGCACACGGCGGGCACCCTCAGATCTAGGAGGATCACCATGTCCCTTCGACACAAGGCTCTGGCCGCGACGATCGCCCTGACCACCAGCTTCAGCCTCGTGGCCTGCTCCGGCGGCAACGACGACGACACCATCGTCATCGGCACCACTGACTCCGAGCAGAAGCAGTGGCAGGTCTTCAAGCAGGAGCTGGATAACGCCGGCCTGAAGACCGAGATCAAGTCCTTCAATGACTACTCCATCCCGAACCGTGCGCTGACCGACGGCGAGATCGACGTCAACAACTTCCAGCACATGATGTTCCTGGCCGAGTACAACAACGGCAACAACACCGACCTCGCACCGGTCGGCGCCACCGAGATCCTGCCGCTGGGCCTGTACTACAAGGACCACTCCGAGCTGAAGGACGTCGAGAAGGCCGGCGAGGTCGCCATCCCGAACGACTCCACCAACCAGGGCCGCGCCATCAACGTCCTCGTCCAGGCAGAGCTGGTCACCCTGAAGAAGGAGGGTCTGCTGACCCCGACCCCGGCTGACATCGACACCGAGAAGTCCAAGGTTAAGGTCACCCCGGTCGACGCAGCCCAGACCGCAACCTCCTGGCTCGACGGCACCCCGGCCATCGTCAACAACTCCTTCCTGGACCGCGCGGACATCGACCCGGCGACCGCCATCTTCCAGGATGACCCGGAGAAGGAGGAGGCACAGCCGTACATCAACGGCTTCGTGACCACCAAGGACCGCAAGGACGAAGAGGACCTGAAGAAGCTCGTCGAGATCTGGCACTCCAAGCCGGTCCAGGACGCCATCAACGAGCAGACCAAGGGCACCTCCGTCGCCGTGACCATGTCCGGCGATGAGCTGCAGAAGGTGCTGGACAACACCCAGCAGAAGCTCAAGGAGCAGTAAACCCAACCCCAAAAGGCGTGTCTCGCATGGCCGGCTCACCAGCCCGCCTGCCGAGGCACGCCTTTTAAACCGGAAGGCACTCCAATGGCCCAAGGCACATCCGCCGCCCCCGACGCGGCCGCCCCCGCAACCCCGCGGGGCGACCGCACGGGAACGGGAATCGAATTTCGCAACGTCCACAAGGTCTTCAAGCAGGGGCGCAAGTCCGTCACTGCGCTGGAGGACGTGAACATCACCATCCAGCCGGGCTCCATCGTGGGCATCATCGGCTACTCCGGCGCAGGCAAGTCCACGCTGGTGCGCCAGATCAATGGACTGGACAAGCCGACCAGCGGCGAGATCCTGCTCGACGGGCAGGACGTCGTCCCGCTGAAGGAACCGGAGATGCGCAAGCTGCGCTCCGATATCGGCATGATCTTCCAGCAGTTCAACCTGTTCTCCTCCCGCACCGTGGCCGGCAACATCGCCTACCCGCTGAAGCTGCAGGGCATGCCGAAGGCCGAGCGCGAGGCGCGCGTCGCCGAGCTGCTGGAGTTCGTGGGGCTGGCGGATAAAGGCCTCAGCTACCCGGAGCAGCTCTCCGGTGGCCAGAAGCAGCGCGTGGGCATCGCCCGTGCGCTCGCGACAAACCCGAGCCTGCTGCTCGCCGACGAAGCGACCAGCGCGCTGGACCCCTCCACCACCCGTGACGTGCTCGCGCTGCTGCGCCGCGTCAACGAGGAGCTGGGCATCACCATCGTGGTGATCACCCACGAGATGGAGGTCGTGCGTTCCATCGCCGACCAGGTCGTCGTCATGTCCAACGCCCGCGTGGTGGAGCAGGGCTCGGTCTACGAGGTCTTCTCCAACCCGCAGACGGAGGTCGCGAAGAACTTCGTGGCCACCTCCCTGCGCAACACCCCGGACAACGTGGAGGCGAACGCCCTGCAGGCCGGCGATGGCCGCCTGTTCACCATCACGATGAACCAGGGCGTGGGCTTCTTCGACGCCGTCTCCGAGCTCTCGGCTGCGGATGTGAGCGTGAACATCGTCCACGGCGGGGTCACCACCCTGCAGAATCACTCCTTCGGCCGCCTGACCGTGCGCGTGACCCCTCAGGACGCCGCCGGCGAGGCCGCGATCGAGAAATTCTACGCCGACCTGGCCCAGCGAACCGATATTGAGGAGATCCGATGAGCGCGCTGACTACTTTCCCGACCGCCGCGGGCTCCACCGCCTCCGGCTCCGCAACCGCCGCGTCCCCGGACACCCTCGTACTCGCCGCGATGGACTGGGACCGGCTGGGCGGTACCTTCACCCAGGCGATCTACGACACTCTCACGATGGTGCTGGCCACCCTCGTCATCGGTGGCCTGCTGGGCCTGGTGTTCGGCATGCTGCTGTACACCACCCGCCCGGGCGGGGTGCTGTCGAATAGGCCCATCTACTGGGTGATCAACTTCCTGGTGAACTTCGTTCGCCCGATCCCGTTCATTATCTTGCTCACCGCCATCGGCCCGTTGAGCGACGCCCTGGTGGGCAGCCGTATCGGACTCAAGGCCGCGGTGTTGGGCATGGTGATCGCCGCAACCTTCGGCGCGGCCCGCATCGTGGAGCAGAACCTGGTCACCATCGACCCGGGCGTGATCGAGGCGGCGAAGTCCATGGGCGCTTCCCCGCTGCGGATCATCTTCACGGTGATCATCCCGGAGGCCCTGGGGCCGTTGATCCTGGGCTTTACGTTCATGTTCATCGCGATCGTGGATATGTCCGCGATGGCTGGCTACATCGGCGCTGGCGGTTTGGGTGACTTCGCGATTGTCTACGGTTACCGCGCCTTCAACGACGAGGTCACGTGGATCACCGTGCTGGTCATCATCGTAATCGTCCAGGCTGCTCAGCTGTTCGGTAACTGGCTGGCTAAGAAGGTTATGCGCCGCTAGGAGCTCACCCTTCACCGGGCTTTCTGTCCTCCTTTTTAGGACGTCACCCCCTTGCACTTCGGTGCCGGGGGCGGCGTTCTTTTTATGCCTTGTTGGGGCAGGCGACGGTGACGAACGAGGCGCCGGTGACGGTCGCGACGTCGTCGTCTAGAAAACGAGGTTGACGAGCAGCACGTAGAACACCGTGCCCAGCAGGATGGATTGGGTGGCGGAGCGACGCCACAGGTGCCAGATGGTGGTGAAGGCCACCGCGATGAGCAGGGAGGCCAGGCCGCCGGGGGCGTCCATCCGGTCGGCAGCGGTGTAGATCACAAGGATGCTCATCACGCCCACGGGCATGCCCATGCCGAGCCAGGCGACGAGCTTGGATTCCCGGAAGGAACGCAGGGCGGCGAAGGGCAGGCCGCGTAGGGCGACGGTGACGATGCAGAGCGGGAGCAGCACGCCGATGGTGGTGCCGAGGCTCACGCCGGCGGGCAGGCCGTAGCTGCCGGTGGCCTCAGCTTCGGCAGCGTGGACAGCCTCGGTAGCCAGAACAGTGGGCTGGGTGCTCATACTTCCTGCCTTTCGTCCCCGGTGCGCCAGCGCAGCTGGAGGGCGCGGTCCAGGCCCGGGAGGTAGAAACGGGCGAGCAGCACGGCGAAGTAGAGCAGCATCGCGATCATCAGCATGTTGCCCGGGAAGACCAGCAGCGCCACCGTGGCGGTCACCGCGGCCGTGAGGACCAGGGAGACGTCCCTGGTGGCGAGGAAGGACTCGATCAGCAGCACGACGAACAGGGCGGTGAGCGCGAACTCCATGCCCTCGAGCTTCCAGGGGATGGCGTCGCCGAAGAGGGCGCCGAGAACTCCCCCACCGACCCAGGCGCACTGCAGGACGATCTGGATGGCGATGACCTGGCGGCCGGTGAAGCGCTGATTGGGGTTGGCGCTGACGATCGCATAGGTCTCGTCCGTCAGCGCGTAGATGCCATAGGCGCGGGCGAGTCGGCTACGGATGACGTGCAGCGGGTAGTTCAGGGCGTAGAAGACATGCCTGAAGTTCACCAGCAGCCCGTAGAGCGCGGCTGAGAGCGGCCCCACTCCCCCGGTGACGAGGCTGAGTGCCAGGAATTCCATGGAACCGGCGTAAATCACGAACGAGAAGATCGGCGCCCAGAACCACGCGAAGCCCATCTGGGTCAGCAGGATGCCGAAGGCCAGGCCGAGCGGAACCATGCCGAGGCCCACCGGCATGGCCAGACCGATGGCGTGCCGGATGCTCCCCTGGTCGGGATTGTGCTGGTTATCGATTTTCTGCTCGCTGTTGTGCTCGTGCGGCGTGGTGCGGTCGTTCTGGGTGTCGTGTCCGGCTGCGCCGTTGTATTCCGGCGTCCCGTGCGAGGCGTTGCCCGGCTGAGTGCTGCCCTGATCGGGTTGACTCCGCTCGGGACGCCGCGAGCTACCCAAGAATCTCCTCGCAGTCGACCGCGATCCAGGACTTCGCGCGCTTGGGCTTATCGCCGCAGGAGGACACGACCATGACGCTGTCCCGGCGCTCCATGCGGACCCGGAAGCGCAGGCCCGAGGCGGTGTCTTCCACGATGCGGACGGCGACGTCGGCGACTGCCTGCGTGTTTTCCTCGTCACTGCCTTCTGGGGTTTCCTCCCAGGACGTCAGCGTGGCGAGGCCGACGGGCAGCCCGCGGTCATGGAGCTCGTGTGCCACGCGGAGTTCGGCGACCTGGCTGGCGGGGTCAAGGCAGCCACGGCCGCGATTACCCTGCAGCCAGAGTTCCCCGCGTTGGGCGTGCTCCACCATGCTGCGCGCCCCACCCTCGGCCATGCGGCCGAAGGAGTAGTTGGCGGGCAGCAGGAGCATGGAAGGCGCGAAGCGGTGCCCCTTGGTGTGGGAGGACTCCCAGATGATCGGGTCGATGGGGTCCACCGAGGGGTGGTCGTCGAATTCCTCGAATCCGGTGCGCTTGGGATCCACCGGCCCGGCTCCCACTCCGGCGGCATCGGCGTGGTTCTGGGCGAGAGCACTGCGTTCCCCGGCCCCGGACGTGCGGTTTTCCCCTGTCGCGGCGTCGGCGAAGTGCTTGTTCAGCGCGGCGGCGAGCGGGCGGCCGCGGACGGCGCAGCAGCGGTCGCGGCGGCCGTGGGTGCAGACCAGCAGGATGGGGTGCTCGACGCGGCGGGCGCCCGGGGTGTTGCCCGGGGTGCTCAGGTCGACGTCCAGGAGGGCCTCGACGTTGGGCAGGTCCATCCTTTCGAGGATGGGTTCGGTGCCGGTGGCCCAGGCGATATAGAGCACCCGGGTGTTGTTCTGGCGGCGGTCCTGGCCTTCCCGGCCGGGGCGGCGGATGAACTGGAGTTCGGCCCCGTTGTCCTTGAGGAAGGTTTTGATCTTCGCATTCAGCTCGGCGCCGAAGGCGGTGCCGTCGAGGATGTCGTGCCCCCAGCCGGTGTAGAACTCCAGGCAGAGGACGATTTTTCCGGGTTTTGCAGTGCCAGCGAGCTGCTCTCCGGTGAAGGTGGAGCAAATGGTGGGGGCGTCGTCGAGCTGTTCGGTGGTGAACTCGTGTGGCGAGACTCCCGCGAGTGGATTTCTGCTGGTAGCCATAACTGACAAGGTACCAAATGGAAGGCCTTAGGCAGACCTAAGCGGCCGGATCGGTTGATCGCGGCCGCTTAAGGGTTCACGGGCTCACGCCCGTGGGATGGGTGAAAGACCCGCGGGTGCCCTTAGGAGCTGAGGGAAACACTGCCGGATGGCTTGGACGCACCCTTCTTCACGGTGATCTTCGGACCATTGTCGAAGACCTTGTGGTTGTTGAAGGCTGCGCCGACCTTTGCACCACCACCGGTGGCGAAGGCGCCTTCCTCCGAGCCGGCCTTCCAGGTGAAGTCGACAACCAAGGACTTGTGGGTGCTGACGGTGCTGTCCCCCTTGAAGATCAGGCCTTCCTTCAGGCCGACGTTGACCTGCTTGACGCCATCCTTGGTGGTCACGCCGTACTGGCTCTGGTCGAGCTGCTTGATGCTGCGGCCGAGGAGGCCGTTCTCGACGGTCTCGACCCTGACCAGCTGGAAGCTCTCCGGCATGCGCTCGATGAGGTCACTAACCTTGGTCTCGCCCTTCACGCCCTGGATCTTGATGCGGGTCTTGACGGTCGCGCCCGGGCGCACGGTCTCAGCGCCGGTGACGAGCTGCTTGTAGACGTCCACGTTCCAGGCAGGACCGCCGACGTTACCGAGCTTGTACTCCTTGCCCTGAGCCTGCTCCAGGTCTCCCGGAGCGGAGGAACCGAGGCTGCCCAGGCTGCCCAGCGGGCTTGCACCTGCGGCGGTGACGCCGCCCATGGCGACGGCCGTCGCTGCGGTGAGGGCAATGGTGGCCTTGCCGATTGCGTTGATCTTCTTGGTCGCCATTTCTTTGGCCCCTTTCATGCTGACCCGCGCGAATGCGCTGGTCTTTTTGTCTTTGAGGACTGGGAGCTGGGTGCGCTGGGCGGTCCCGCCTGTCGCTTGCCGAGGCATCTCGCTCTCTGGAATGACCCCGGTTCAATCTCAGTGTCTGGCAGCTTACTATTTTCTTAGCACCAGTACATTTCTTTGGAAAACTATTTCTGGTTTATTTTCCTCACCACCGTTTTCACCCCACCTTCCAGCGCTAACGCAACTCAGTCAGCCCTCAGTAAGTCGCCTCGATTCGCCACTTCTGCCCCTTGCATACCAACAGGTAGGCGCCCTCGTCGGTGGCGACCTGTAGGCGCGCGTAGCGCTTTCCTTCGGCCCACCACTGCTCATCCACGGGCCAGGGGCCAGCCCACCCCCGGATGGGTAGTGTCCGGTTACCCCACCGCAGCCGTTGAGGCGAGTCGCTCATCAGGCCCCGGCCGGTCACGTGCACGGGCTGTGCGCGCTCGCCGAGCACCGCGATCGATGCGGCCGGGTGCCCCGCGCTGGGGTTAGCGGCCTCCCCCACGGTCGCGGGCAGCGGCGCGGGCAGCTCCCCCCGCCACTGGGTCGTGGGCTGCGCGGAAATCTCCTCGGGCACTTCCTCGCCATAGGGCAGCGTGAGCACGCGCCCACCGATGGCCCGCCCACCCCGGTGGACGACCTGCTGAACGGCGGCCATACCGATGAGGGCTTGCGCTCGCCCAGCGGCGGCGCGAGCCGCGCGTAGCCCCTCGTCCGCCCCACCCCAGAGCGGTTCGGCGATGGTACCCGCTGGCACCGTCTCGACCGGGAGCAGCTCGATGGCAACCACGCCGGCGGCGGCGTCCTCGAAGTCCTCCTGCTCCGGCTCGCCAACCTTGGCGCGCAGCCGGGTGATCCAGCCGTCGAGTTGCCAGCGGACCCGCTGGGCGGTGTCTTCTTCCGTCAGGGGCTCGCGACAGCGCCAGGCGCGCTCCACCACGGTGGGGCCGGTGTACTCCGCAGGCGGGTTGAGGTGAACCCGCACGGTCAGCCGGAGGCAGGCCTCCCCGCGCCGGAAGAGCTCCCCGTGCAGCCGGGCAGCTGCCTGGCGGGCAACGAAGGCCGCGGTTTCGGTGCTCCGAATAGGCTCCCCTACCTGATGCAGCACCTCGACGGGCTGGGCGGGGCGCTGCGGGGATACCTCCCGGCCGGGCTCGCCGCAGGCCACTCGGTGCCAGTACACGGCTTCGGCACCGAAGCGCCCCGCCACGTGCTTCCGACCCAACGCCGCGAAGTCCCGCAGGCTGCGCACCCCCAGCTCCTGCAGGGTGCTGACCAGCTCAGCGGGGGCGCTCAGCACAGACTCCACCGCCAAAAACCCGATGGGCAGGGTGGGCACGAAGCTGGAGTTCCCGCCGGGCGGGACGTGCACCCCACGGCGTGATGCCCACACGGCGGGCATCAGGTCGTCCGCGGTGCCGGCTAGGCACTCCACCCCCAGCCGGGCCGCGGAGTCCAGCAAGAGCTCGACGGCCGCAGCCTCCCCACCGTAGTAGTTCGCCAGCGGGCGGGTGGGCAGCGCGACGAGGCCGGGGCGTAGTGTTTCCACTCCGGCAGCTACGTCCATCAGGGCGTCCACGATGTCCTCGTGGATCGTGGCCTCCTGCACCGGGTCAGCGGGCGCGTGCCAGAGCTCCGGGCAAGTCGCGAGCGCATGACGCTGCTTCATCCCCTGGCGCACCCCTTGTGCCCGGGCGGCGGCGTTGCAGGCCTGGACGCGATAATCCGCGATCGTGGCAGCGGGCTGCAGCATATCCCAGCCGCGGGCAAGCCCCACGGCATAGACCGGGAAATCCGGGAACCACAGGACGGTCACGCGCTCGGCCGCGACAGCGCCCGCCTCGGCACTTCCCGCTTTCCCCAGGCCACTCACAGCGCCACCTCGATCCGACCCCGATCAGCCTGACTGCCAGCACCATCGCGGCGGCCCGTCAGTTCCGCCGTGATGCGCTGCGGCGGCTGCCCCTTGCCCCAGACGCGCCCGGTCACGTCGATAGAGCGGATGCGGCCGCTCCCCCGGCCCAGCCCGTGGACGCCAGCCACCTGCACGTCGAGGTTCAGCCGTGCACCCGGCCAGGGCGTCCCACAGCTAAGCAGCGCGCAGCTGCTCTTGCGCAGCCGCGCCTCCACGGGGCGTGCGAAGGTGGGCGTGACCCGTTGGACGGGCACGTAAACCACCAGATCCAAGCCCTCCGCCAGGGTCGAGAGCACCGCCCCGACGTGTGGCGCGGGATCCGGAACGATGATCAGCCGGGAGAGCTCTCCACCCGCCGCGGCGACGGCCGCCAGCGCGAGTTTCGGGTAGCCCACCACCGCCGCACACCCGCCGTTCGCGGTGACATGCGCAAGAATATCGACGACCGCGGCGGGACAATCCGCCATCGCAGTCACCGCCCCGCGCGCCAGCCCACCGCCAGCAAGCTGGCCCGCGAGCCACTCGGGCATGCCGAGCGTCCGCGCCCGCCCCACCGTCGCGGGCTCGGACGCAACCGCGCGCAACGGCGCGGCCGCCCGGGCAGATTCCGCCTCCTGGCCCGCAACCTGAGGCTGCGCCACACTCTGCAGCCCAGCCACACCCCGTGGCTCCGCTGCGCTCTGTGGCTCCGCCATGCCCCGAGGTTCCGGCGCACGCCGAGTCGTGGCTGCAGCCCGCGCCGCCGCACGGTTGCTTTTGAGCTTCTCAATCGCATGAACAACATTGCTCTCATCGATCAGCATGGGCACGGCGCTCCCTCCTCTACATCGGCACCATCAGCTCGGGAAACATGCAGGCCAGCCCGCTCCCGCCGGGAATCAAAGTTAAGTTCACTGCTCCGGCCAGGCCGACCGGATTGACGTCCTAAAAGATAGAAAACAGACCAGACAAGTCGAACATATGTTCTAATTCAGGGATTCTAGCCCCACCTGGCGCGGTTCACCAACGCCCTGCTCACCGCCGAAAAAGACCGCGCAGCCGCGAGGAACTAGACTCGTCACATATGAGCAAAAAGAACCAGCCCCGCAAGAACGCCCAGCGCCCCACCCCACAGCGCTCCTCGCGCGCTGAGCAGAATCGCGCAGCGCGGCAGAACAGCGCACCACGGGACAGCGCATCACAGAACAGCGCAGCGCGGAACAAGGAGGGCAGCGCTCCCAGCGAGGCGACCATCCTCGTCCGCGCCCCCGAGGGCGTGCGTGCCGCCGCGTCCCTCCTGCTCGGGCTCGGCGTGGCGGCGATGGTCATGCCGCTGGCGACGACCTGGCAGGTCATGGTGCTGATCATCGCCATCGGGGTGGGTTTCCTCGTGACCTTCAGCCACCCCTACCGCAAGAAGGTGCGCGCAGCCGTGGAATCGACGGGGCGGAAATACAAGACCTCCGTCGCGCAGATCATGCCGCTATTCCCCCTCTGGCTCGCGCTGATGATCCTGCCCGCCTTCCAGATCCACTCCTGGATCGCAGCGCTGATTGTACTCGCACTGGCTGGGGCCTATGCGTGGATCTCCTTCCCTAGCATCGACGGCACCCGCTATCTCGCCGAACCTGGGACCGGGCAGGTTCGGGACGACGCTTAGACTCTGCGTTCTGGCCCGGTGCACGGTCCAGCTCAACGCCAGTGCCCCTGCCCTACAGTGCGGACTACCCGCTGATCCTGGCTAGCCCACACTCCAGCCTCCACGAATAAGAAAAGCGCGCCGCACCTCATCGTGCGACGCGCTTTTCTGCTTGAGGAGCACTGCCAGGGAGGCACCTCAAGCGGTGGGGATTACTCCCACTCGATGGTTCCCGGTGGCTTGCTGGTGATGTCCAGTACCACGCGGTTAACCTCCGCCACCTCGTTGGTGATGCGGGTGGAGATCCTCTCCAGCACCTCATAAGGAATGCGGGACCAGTCAGCGGTCATAGCATCCTCGCTGGAGACCGGGCGCAGCACGATCGGGTGACCGTAGGTACGGCCGTCGCCCTGCACCCCCACGGAGCGCACGTCCGCGAGCAGGACGACCGGACACTGCCAGATCTCGCCGTCCAGGCCGGCAGCACTGAGCTCCTCGCGGGCAATCTTGTCGGCCGCACGCAGCGTCTCCAGGCGCTCCTCGTTGACCGCACCGATGATGCGGATACCTAGGCCCGGGCCCGGGAACGGCTGGCGGGCAACGATAACCTCCGGCAGGCCGAGCTCGCGGCCCACCGCGCGGACCTCGTCCTTGAACAGCTGGCGCAGCGGCTCGACCAGCTGGAACTCGACGTCATCTGGCAGGCCACCGACGTTGTGGTGGCTCTTGATGTTCGCGGTACCGGAACCGCCGCCAGACTCGACGACGTCCGGGTACAAAGTTCCCTGGACCAGGAAGTCCACGGTGGACCCCTCCGGCGCATCGGCCAGCACGCCAGCGACGGCGCGCTCGAAGGAGCGGATGAACTCCGCACCGATAGCCTTGCGCTTGGCCTCCGGGTCCGTCACGCCGTCCAGGCGCTTCAGGAAGGCCTCGCGCTCGTCCACAGTGACCAGCTTCGCGCCGGTCGCGGCGACGAAGTCGTTCTCCACCTGCTCGCGCTCCCCTGCGCGCAGCAGGCCATGATCCACGAACACACAGGTCAGGCGGTCACCAATGGCGCGCTGCACGATCGCGGCAGCCACAGCGGAGTCCACGCCACCGGAGAGGCCACAGATGGCGCGACCGTCCTCGCCGATCTGCTCCCGAACCTGTTCGATGAGCTCCTCAGCGATGTTGGAGGCGGTCCAGTTCTGCTCCAGGCCCGCAACCTCCGTGAGGAAGCGCTCCAGCACCTCCTGGCCGTGCGGGCTGTGCATGACCTCCGGGTGGTACTGCACACCGGCCATGCGGCGATCCAGGCACTCGAAGGCGGCGACCGGCGCGCCGGCGGACTTCGCGGTGACGGTGAAGCCCTCCGGGGCCTGCGAGACCGCATCGCCGTGGCTCATCCAAGCCTTGTGCGAGCCCAGGCCCGCGTGCATCACGCCGCCATCATCGAGGAGCTCAACCTCGGTGCGGCCGTACTCGCGCTGCCCCGTCTCGGACACGGTGCCGCCGAGCGCGTGCGTCATGGCCTGGAAGCCGTAGCAAATGCCAAACACCGGCACGCCCAGCTCCAGCAGCTCCGGCTGCAGAGCCGGTGCGCCATCGGCGTAGACCGAGCTCGGACCACCCGACAGCACGATGGCCGCGGGATTCTTGGCCTTGATTTCTTCAATGGTGGCGGTGTGTGGAACGACCTCGGAGTAGACCCGGGCCTCACGCACGCGGCGCGCGATCAACTGTGCGTACTGCGCGCCGAAATCCACCACGAGGACTGGCTGATGATTTTGGTGATTCACGCTGCTCATCCTATCGCATATATGGCTAGTCCCCCACGGGGTGGGTAACACCCGTGGGGGACTTCCTGCCCCACTTGGCGGGCTGCTTCATGACCGGCCCGATTGGCCGCGCGGTCGGCAGCCCGGTTGCCCGCGTAGCCGGCAGGCCGGCCGCCTTCCTCGCTGGCCACTTAGCGCGTGGCTTAGTGGGCGCCGGCGCACCGCCTAGCGCGCAGCTTAGTGCGCGAGGTCTTCCTTCGGTTCGTGGTGGTGCTTCCAATTCGGCACCGCGCTATTAACCGCAAGGTCCAAGTGGCCGCCCACCGTGGTGATCTCGGCGTCGATCCCGAACACGCTCATCAGCCGCTCCGGGGTGAAGACCTCGTGCGGGGTGCCGGACTTCACGAGCTCGCCGTCCTCGAGCAGCACGATCTGATCGCAGTAGCGCGAGGCCAGCCCCAGGTCGTGCATCGCGACGATCACGCACACATTGTGATCGGCCGCGAGGTGGCGCAGCTGCTCCATGAGGCGGAACTGGTGGTGGATGTCCAGGTGGTTCGTCGGCTCGTCCAGCACCAGAACCTTCGCGCTCTGCGAGATGGCGCGGGCCAGCTGGACGCGTTGCTGCTCACCACCGGACAGGGTATTCCATGTCCGATCCATCAGGTGGGCGACGTCCGCGTGCTCCACCGCGTGCGAGATGGCGTCGTGGTCCTCGTCCGTCTGCCGGGCGAACGGCCCCTTGGAGGCCATCCGGGAAAGCTCGACGACCTGCCGGACCAGCAGCTCGGAGTTCGCGTTACCGTGCTGGGCGACGAACGCGACCTGCTTGACCTTCTCGCGTCGGCTGTAGCTGCGCAGCGGGGCGCCGTCGATCATGACCTCGCCGTCGAAGTCGACGACGTCGGCGACGGACTTCAGCAAGGTGGACTTACCGGCACCGTTCGGCCCCACCAACGCGGTGATCGTCCCCGCATCGAAGGAGGCGTCCACGTTGGCTACCGTCGGGGTGGACTTGCGGTGCTAGGTGATGGAGACGTTCTGGATTTCCACGATGCTCATACTCGCTGCCCCCGGTTCAGGATGAAGAAGAACAGTGGCACGCCCAGCAGCGCGGTGAACACACCGACCGGGACTTCCTGCGGCTGGAACACGCTGCGGGCCAGGGCGTCGGTGAACACCAGCAGGATCGCACCGACTAGCGCGGACAGCGGGATGAGGCGCGCGTGGGCAGAACCCACGATCATGCGCACCGCGTGGGGCACGAGCAGACCGATGAAGCCGATCGCACCGACGGCGGAGACCGTCGCTGCCGTCATGAGGGCGACCAGAATCAGCACTGTGGCGCGCACGCCGACGACGGGCACGCCCATCGACTTCGCGGTCTCGTCACCGAAGCTCATGGCATCCAGGTAGCGGGACATCATCCAGATCAGCAGGCTGGTGATAACCACGGTGATCAGCACGATCCACATCGTGTTGGCGCGGGAGGCACCCATCGCACCCAGCAGCCAGAAGGTGATGCCGCGGACGGATTCCGCGTCACCGCGGGCGACCAGGATGAGGCTGGTGATGGCCGAGAAGAACTGGCCAACCAGCACACCGGTGAGCACCACGCGGGTGGAAACGAATCCCGTGCCGCGCAGGAGAAGCATCAGCAGACCGAAGCTCAGCAGGGCGCCGATGGCCGCACCACCGGTCAGGCCCAGCGCGAAGCTGACGGGCATGAGCAGCAGGGCCACGACCGCACCGGTGGACGCACCGTAGGAGACACCCAGCAGGTACGGCTCCGCAAGATCGTTGCGGGTGATCGCCTGCAGCGAGGCACCCGCGACCGCGAGGCCCGCGCCGACGAAGATCCCCATGACGATGCGCGGAATGCGCAGGTCAAAGAGAATCGACTGTCGGATCAGGCTGGGTGCGGGGCGGGAATCGCTGGCGAGGATGCCGAGCTTGTGGGTGATCGAGCCCCAGACCTCGTCGCGAGTCAGGGTGGCCGCGCCCATGAACAGGGCCATGTAGCAGACCAGGGCCAGTAGGATCAGCCCGACGACCCACGCCACCCAGGTGGGCACGCGGCGCGCGGGTGCGAGCTTCGTGCCCTCCAGGGGGATGCCTTCGCGCCCTTTCCGGGCTCGCGGCGAGTGTCAGTGCTCGATGCCATACCTAGTTCTTCCAGTTCTTCACGTACTCCGCGACGTCCTCGAGCGGCTCGTAGGACTGGACGGAGCCGGACAGGCCGATGCCCTTCACGATGACGTAGCGCTTCTCCTTCACGGCCTTGAGGTTACGGGTTGCTGGGTCCTTCTCCAGCATCTCGATCTTCTCCTCGGCCTTGTCTCCCGGTGCGCCGCGGCCCGGCAGGTCAGCCAGGACGATGAAGTCCGGGTCCTTGTCAGCCAGAGCCTCCCAGCTGAGCTCCGGCCATGCCTCGTTGGCGTCGTCGAAGACATTCTTCACACCGGTGAGCTCGAAGATGTCCTGTGCGATGGAGAGCTTGCCTCCGACGTACGGTGCGCCGTCGAAGATGGAGTACAGCAGGGCACCGGATAGATCCTTCCACTCCTCGATGGTGCCGGCACCATCGTCGGTGTAGACAGACTCGAACGGGGAGACGATGGCGTCCGGGTCCACCGTGCGGATCTGCTCGGCGGTGGCGACCTCCGGGGAGATCTCCGTGGACTTCTTCATCTCATTCTCGTAGCCCTCCAGCGGGGCGGAGCTTGTGTGCGCGCTGCATAATGTTCCTCCAAAAGAAGTTGAATCAATCGCCCATTGCAATAAGGCAGACAGTTTTCAACTTACCGAGCGAACATTCGATTGCCATTTTAAGCATGAATAAAGCGGTCGAACTCGCAAGCAGGAGTTCGACCGCTTTATTCTTCTGATTTTCCGGCAGCGTGTGGCGCCATTAGTCAGGCGCCGCTGCGCGCTTAATCAGCCATTTCTGCGCGCTGTCTTCGCGACTAGCGGACGGCGATATCCACCTTCTGGAAGGCCTTGACCTCGGTGTAGCCGCACTTCGCCATTGAGCGGCGCAGGCCACCCACCAGGTTCTCGTGGCCCAGCGGGTCTGGAGTCGGACCGAAGAGCAGCTGATTTAGCGGCACGGAGGTCGGCGGCAGCAGCGCGTCCACGGTGCCACGTGGCAGCTTCGGGTGTGCCGCGCTGGAAGGCCAGAACCAGTTCGGGGCGCCGGCCTCCTCCGCCGCGGCCAGGGGTGCGCCAAGGGCAACGGCGTCCGCGCCACAGGCAATCGCCTTGGCGATATCGCCGGAGCAGGAGAGCTCGGAGTCCGCGATGACATGCACGTAGCGGCCACCGGTCTCGTCCAGGTAGTCGCGGCGGGCAGCAGCGGCGTCGGCAATGGCGGTGGCCATCGGGACGTCGATACCCAAGGACTGGCTGTTGGTCACCGGGCCCGCGCCCACGATCACGCCGGCCGCGCCGGTGCGCATCAGGTGCATGGCGGTGGTGTAGTCCACCACTCCCCCGGCGATGACCGGAACGTCCAGGGAGCCGATGAACTCCTTGAGGTTCAGTGGCTCACCGTCGGTGTCCACGTGCTCCGCGGAGATCAGGGTGCCCTGGATAACCAGCAGGTCGAGCCCGCCGGCGATCAGCGTCGGGGCGAGCTCGCGAGCACGCTGCGGGGAAACGCGCACCGCGAAGCGCACGCCGGAATCACGCACCTGCTGCAGGCGCTCCTGAAGCAGATCCAGATCCAGCGACTGCTGGTGCAGGCGCTGCAGCACCTGGTTCGCGGCGAACTCCGGGGTCTCCAGCGCCTCGGCCGCGACGTCCTCGTCCGCACCCTCATTGAAGGAGCCGAAGTAACCGCGCTCGGCCGCGGAAACGATCTCGCCGAAGGCGGCGTCAAGATCCTTCGCACGGCCCCACAGGCCCTCCGCGTTGATGACGGGCAGCCCGCCGGCCTTGCCGAACTCGATGGCAAACTCCGGGCTGACCACGGCGTCAGTCGGGTGCGTCATGATCGGGAAGTCGAAATCATAGGCATCGATGCGCCAAGAGGTGTCCACGTCCCGCGAGGAACGAGTGCGCCGCGAAGGCACGATGTCGATCTGGTTGAGGCCGAAGACCTGGCGTGCCGAGCGACCGCGGCCGATGTCCTTGTATTCCTGCATGTTGGTCCTTATTTCGTGGGTCAGCGGGGTGCGCTGCGGTGGTGTGGGCGGCGCACCCCGCTGGCCAGGGGGGGGAGGCTTATCTCTAGAACGAGGCTAATCGGTAGTGGCCGGCTTCCGCTGTGTGCGAAGCCGACCGGTGGGATTAGCGGTTCGGGTCGTAGTTCGGTGCGGTGGCGATGCCCTGCACGTCGTGCGGGTGGGACTCGCGCAGGCCAGCGGAGGTGATGCGCACGAAGCGAGCGTTGTTCAGCTCCTCGATAGTGGCGGCACCCGTGTAGCCCATGGCGGCGCGAAGGCCACCGACCTGCTGGTGGAGAATTTGGTCCAGGCTGCCACGGAATGGCACGCGCCCCTCGATGCCCTCCGGCACCAGCTTCTCCTCGGACTTCACATCGGCCTGGAAGTAACGGTCCTTGGAGTAGGAACGCTTCTCGCCGGTCAGGCCACGGCCCTGCATCGCACCCAGGGAGCCCATGCCGCGGTAGCGCTTGTACTGCTTGCCACCGACGGTGACGACCTCACCCGGGGTCTCGGCGCAACCCGCCAGCATGGAGCCCAGCATCACGGTGGATGCGCCAGCGGCCAGGGCCTTGGCGATGTCACCGGAGTACTGCATGCCGCCGTCCGCAATGATCGGGACGCCAGCAGCGCGGGCTGGAACGGCTGCCTCCATGATCGCGGTGATCTGCGGGGCACCGACACCAGCGACGACGCGGGTGGTGCAGATGGAGCCCGGGCCGATACCGACCTTGATGCCGTCGGCGCCAGCGTCGATCATCGCCTGCGCAGCCTCGCGGGTCGCGAGGTTACCGCCGATGACGTCCACACGGTCGCCGAATTCCTTCTTCACGCGAGAGACCATGTCCAGCACGCCGCGGTTGTGGGCGTGCGCGGTGTCGACGACGAGGGCGTCCACCCCAGCGTCGACGAGTGCGGTGGCGCGCTTCCAGGCGTCCTCACCGGTACCGATACCAGCAGCGACGACGAGACGGCCGGAGGAGTCCTTCGCTGCATTCGGGTACTGCTCGCGCTTCGCGAAATCCTTGACGGTGATCAGGCCGGTGAGCTTACCCGCGCCATCGACGATCGGCAGCTTCTCGACCTTGTTCTCCGACAGCAGGCGCAGCGCGGCGTCGGCGGAGACACCTTGCTCGGCGACGATCAGCGGCATCGGCGTCATGACCTCACGGACAGGGCGGTTGATGTCGCGCTCGAAACGCATGTCGCGGTTGGTGATGATGCCCAGCAGGGTCTGGTCCTCGTCGACGACCGGCAGGCCGGAGATGCGGAAACGGCCGCAGATCTCGTCGACCTCCTCGATCGTCATGTCCGGGCTGGCGGTGACCGGGTTGGTGACCATGCCGGCCTCGGAACGCTTCACGATCTCGACCTGCTCGGCCTGCGCCTCGACGGAGAGGTTGCGGTGCAGCACACCGATGCCACCCTGGCGAGCCATGGCGATGGCCATGCGCCCCTCGGTGACGGTGTCCATCGCTGCGGAAGCGATCGGGACGTTCAGCTTGATGTTGCGCGAGAACTGGGTCGCGGTATCCACAGCGGAAGGAATGACCTCGGAAGCGTCCGGGATCAGAAGGACGTCGTCGAAAGTGAGTCCGGTGAGAGCAACCTTGTTCGGATCGTCGCCCCCGGTCTCCACGCGCTGGGCTGCCTGAGAGTTGTTAGTGGACTGTGGGTTTGCCATAAGGCCTGATCCTTCCATCGCGTTGTCAGCGCACGATCCGCACCGGCGAAGGTCTTCCGCTTTCCCCGCGAGACACGCACCTGCCTGCGGGTTGTGCCAGATTCGCTAGCGCAGCTTCGGTTACGAGCTTTTATTAGTCCTTACTTTAGCGCTAAACGTTGCGAATGTGTTTTCCGGGTTGGCTTGCGGGTACGGTGGGTTTCGTGAGCTTTAGTAACTATCAGATGCCGCCGGATCCCTTCGCGGATGATCCGAACGATCCGGCGTCCCTTTTGGGGCCCGTCGAGGGCGATGAAGTCATGGAGCCGATCGACGCGGCTGAGGAAGCCGCGCTGCGTGAAGACCTTGCGAACGTGCGGGTCTTCCGGGAGCTGCTGGAGCCGCACGGTGTGCGGGGCGTGGCGATGCTCTGCGAGGACTGCGATGAGCAGCACTACTACGACTGGGGAATCATCGAGTCGAATATCCTCTCGATGCTGAACCACCAGCACCTGCCGGTGCACGAGCCTTCGGCTGCGCCATCCCCGCAGGATTATGTGACCTGGGATTACTGCCTGGGTTACGCGGATGCGATGGATTTCGCCAACGAGCAGCTGCGCGCCCGCTTCCCCTGGACCGGGCGGCTGTAGTTCTTATCCGAAAGCCCCGACCTTTCCTGGCGGGGCTTTCGCTCTGCCCGGGCCCCAAGGATCCCCGTTTTGGGCTGTGCTGTGCCACAATTCGCACGTTTCCTGGCACGCCACGGCCCAAAACCGCACAAGTGCCCGGGGCCTGCCCCTCACCCCCCTCCGCTGGTCCCCAACCCCGGCGCTCTTTATGTTTTGCAGAGTTTAATGCCGGTTTTTCACGATTTTCCGACATCAAACTCTGCAAAACATGCATCCCCTCCGCCCAAGCCTCACCGGCGGGAGCAATGTGCAAAGCGAAACCCCCGGGACAGCTCGCGATTGAACTAGTCCCGGGGGTTACGCGCTCGCGGGTTACGTGCTCCTAGAGCGCGCGTTCCGAGCACTCTTTCCCAGAGCGCCCTAGCAACTAGTGCTGGTGGCCACCGGCTGCAGGCTCAGCCTTCTCTGGCTTATCAACCACAGCGGTCTCGGTGGTCAGCACCATGCGCGCCACGGAGGTGGCGTTCACAACGGCGCTGTGCGTGACCTTCACCGGGTCGATGATGCCCTGCTCCAGCAGGTTGCCGTACTCGAGGGTCGCAGCGTTAAAGCCGGAGCCATTCTCCTGCTCCGCGGTCTTGGAGACCACCACTGCCCCATCGAGACCAGCATTCTCAGCAATCCAGAACGCCGGGCGACGCAGCGCCTTGGCCAGGGTCTTCATGCCCACGGCCTCGTCGCCGGTCTCGGCAGCAGCGAGCTTGTCGATCTCCTCAGCGATCTGCACGAGCACGGAACCACCACCGGCGATCACGCCCTCCTGCGCCGCGGCACGGGCCGCGTTGATCGCATCCTCGACGCGCAGCTTGCGCTCGTTGACCTCGGTCTCGGTCGCGCCGCCGACGCGCAGCACAGCCACGCCGCCGGACAGCTTCGCGAGGCGCTCCTCGAGCTTCTCGCGGTCCCAGTTCGAGTCGGTGTTCTCGATGTCCCGACGCAGCTGGGTGCGGCGCTCGGCCACGGCGTCCAGCGAACCGCCGCCGTCAACGATGACGGTCTCGTCCTTCGTGACGGTGATGCGGCGCGCGGTGCCCATGTCGTCCAGGGTGACGGCGGACAGCTTCCCGCCGAGCTCCTTGTCGACGACGGTGGCGCCGGTGACGATGGCCAGGTCATCCATGAATGCCTTGCGGCGGTCACCGAAGTACGGGGACTTCACGCCCACGACCTTCAGGGACTTGCGGATGGAGTTGACCACCAGCATCTGCAGGGGCTCGCCCTCGATGTCCTCGGCGATGATCAGTACTTCCTTGCCGGACTGGGCGATCTGCTCCAGGACCGGCAGGAAGTCCGGCAGGCTGGAGATCTTCTCGCGGACCAGCAGGACCAGCGGGTTTTCAAGGACGGCCTGACCGGAATCAGTGTCAGTGACGAAGTACGGGGACAGGTAGCCCTTGTCGAAGGACAGGCCTTCGGTGACGGTGGCTTCGTCCTCGAGGGACTGGGACTCCTCGACGGTGACCACGCCGTCGCGTCCGACCTTCTCGAAGGCGTCGGAGACCATCTTGCCGATGGACTCGTCGCGGGAGGAGACGGTCGCGACATTGGCGATCGCAGCGGCGTCGGAAACCTCCTGCGCGCGCTCCTTCAGCAGCTCCACGACCTTCTCGGAGGCGGTGGCGATGCCGCGGTTCAGCGCGATCGGGTTAGCACCGGCGGCGACGTTGCGCAGGCCCTCGTTGATGAGCGCCTGTGCCAGCAGGGTGGCGGTGGTGGTGCCGTCACCTGCGATGTCGTTGGTCTTGATGGCGACGGACTTCACCAGCTGTGCACCGAGGTCCTCGAAGGGGTCTTCGAGGTCGATGTCGCGGGCGATGGTCACGCCGTCGTTGGTGACCAGTGGGCCACCGAAGGCACGGTCCAGCACGACGTTGCGGCCGCGCGGGCCGAGCGTCACCTTCACCGCGTCAGCGAGCGTGTCGACACCCTTCTGGAGGCCCTGGCGGGCTTCTTGATCAAATGCGATGAGTTTGGACATGCGTTACCCGCTTACTTTTCAATGACGGCGAGGATGTCGCGCTGGTTGAGCAGCAGGTACTCCTGGCCCTCGTACTTCAGCTCGGTGCCGCCGAACTTGGAGAAGATGACAGTGTCGCCTTCCTTGACGTCCATCGGGATGCGGTCGTCATCGTCTGCCCAACGGCCTGGGCCGACTGCGACGACGGTTGCTTCCTGTGGCTTCTCCTGTGCGGAATCTGGGATCACCAGGCCGGATGCAGTGGTTGTCTCTGCTTCGACGATCTGGACCAGAACGCGGTCCTCGAGCGGCTTGATGTTGACGTTAGCCACGTTGAATACCTCCGTGTATTCCTCAAGGTTTTCTTTTCGCCCCGTTGATTGGGGCTTGGTTCTTTTCTGCCGGTTTGTTTTCCGTGCACAGCCGTCGTCGCGGGTGAACAACTGTGTGTCAAACAACCTAACTAGCACTCTACCCACCCAAGTGCTAACCCTCAACAGCGCCGGTTGAGTCGGGCTTACTCAGCCCTGCTCTGCCCCGCTCTGTCTTGCCGCCGCGGTCGCTCATCGCGCGTCGACCGACGGCGCAGCCGCTCCAGATCCCGTCTATTGTCCCCCTCCCTTTTTGCTTTAACGACGACGCCCCCACCGCCGCTAGTCCGTCTGTTTCGGCAGTGGGGTTCGACGCCCCGCCCGGACGACGTCCCCGCCTCGACTGGCCCGCACCTTCCGCCTAGTCGGTGAGGATCGGAACCTCCACCTCAAGGGCCGGATCGGTACCGGCGGACATCGCGGTTGGCTGGGCGCCCTCGCTGATGAGCTGTGCAGCCAGGGCGGCGATCATCACGCCGTTATCGGTGCACAGCGGCAGCGGCGGGATGCGCAGCTCCACCCCGGCGTCGTGGCAGCGGTCGGCGGCCAGCCCGCGCAGCCGGGAGTTCGCGGAAACTCCGCCGCCGAGCAGCAGCACATTCGCGCCCGTGTCCTCGCAGGCGCGCAGAGCCTTGGCGGTGAGCACGTCGGCCACGGCCTCCTGGAAGGAGGCGCAGACATCCTCCACGGGGATCGCGTTCTCCCCCACCTGCCCGGCGGCCTCGGCGCGCTCGACGAAGCGCGCGACGGCGGTCTTCAGGCCGGAGAAGGAGAAGTCATAGCGGGAGTCCTGCGGGCGCATCATGCCGCGAGGGAAGGCGATGGCCTTGCGGTTGCCCTGGCGGGCCAAGCGGTCGATGACGGGCCCGCCCGGGTAGCCGAGACCGAGGAGGCGGGAGACCTTGTCATAGGCCTCCCCAGCGGCGTCGTCGAGGGTGCTGCCAAGCTCCGTCATGGGTTTGCCCACGCCGTCGACCTGCAGGATCTGGGTGTGCCCGCCGCTGACGAGCAGCGCGATGGCATTCTTCAGCGGCTCGTGGCCCTCCTCCGTGAGCGCCTCGACGGCGACGTGCCCGCCCAGGTGGTTCACGGCGTAGAACGGCACCTCCCAGGCGGCGGCGTAGGCCTTGGCTGCGGCGGCGCCCACCATGAGCGCGCCGGCGAGCCCCGGGCCGATGGTCACGGCGACGGCGTCCGGGCGCTGCCCGATGCGGGTCTGCTTCTGCAGGCTGCGCATCGCCGCCCGCATTGTGGGCTGCATGGCTTCCAAGTGGGCGCGGCTGGCGATCTCCGGGACCACGCCACCGAAGCGGGCGTGCTGCTCCATGGAGCTGGCGACCTGGTTGACGAGCTCCTCGACGACCGGGGCGCTGCCTGCTTCCTCCTGCTCAGCGGCGGGCGTGCTCATGCGGACGACGCCCACGCCGGTCTCGTCGCAGGAACTTTCGATGCCCATGACCAGCATGGACTCTGCGACATCGGTAGCGCTCCCCTGCGCAGCGGCGTCCTGGGTCCCCGTGTCCTGGGCCCCACCTTCCGCCTGGCTCGGGCGCTTCTCGTCGGGCCGGAACATGGTGAGGGCATCTGCGCCCGAGGGCTGGTAGTAGCCCTTGCGCCGGCCGGTGACCTCGAAGCCATAGCTTTCGTAGAGCCCCACGGCCGGGGCGTTGCCGTCGCGAACCTCCAGGTACACTGGCCCGCCGATGACCTGCAGGGGCTCGAGGAGCTTGTCCATCAGCAGCCGGGAGTAGCCCTTGCCCTGCTGCTCCGGGGACAGCGCGACGGTGTGGATCTCCCACTCGGGATCGGCGGTCGGCCCGTTGAGCGCGATGCCCGCGTAGCCCAGCAGCTGACCGGCCACCCGCAGGGCGACGTAATAGTTGCGGGGGTTAGCCAGCTCGGCGCGGAAGGCCTCCAGGGACCAGGGAGATTCCTCGCTGAACAGCTCCTGCTCGATCCGCGCCATCGCCTCCAGGTCAGCCAGGGAGGCGCTGTCCAGTGTCAGCAGCTCCACCGTTGGTTCGGCGTTTGCAGGTTCGGCATTCGCAGGTTCAGCTGGCACTTCTTCCGCCCCGGCCCCGCTGGTCGCCTGCGCGGCAGCACCCGTCGAGCCCCCAGCACCAGCAGTCTTCTCCGGCGCATCTCCTTCCAGCGTGGCCTCGGCTTCCCGCTGCTCGGCCTCCAGCCGATCGAAAGCCGCCACGTCCTCGGCCGCCGCGGCGAAGTTCACCGCGGCAGTGCGCTCCTTGCGCTTCGGCTCCGCGGCATCCGGCCGGCGCAAATACTGCGCCACCAGCGGGCGGCGCAGCCGCTGAACGAAGTGCCCCTCCCCCTCGAGCCACCACAGCTGATCCGCGCCCGCCAGCGCCAGCCCCTCGGGCGTGGGGTAAGCATCCTCCGTGATGATCCGCCAGGCTTCGGTTGCGGCCTTCTCATCCCCCTCAAGCTTTTCGATCGCACTCGCAACCTCGGCAGTCAGCGCCACCGCGATGGGCTTGGAGCCGTGCTCGGCCAGCACGTCCGCGGGCTTGCCCACGGCCGGCCCAGCGACCAGCCGACCCGCCTCGGTGGCGGTGGCGGAGTACCACTCGCGCCTCCTGGCGTCGGAAAGAACGAGACATTCCTGGTGACCAGCCGCAACACTGGCGGCGGTGGCGGACAGCGAATCCACCCCGAACACCGGAACACCGATCGCGTCCGCGAACGCCGCCCCCGTCGCCATCCCGACGCGCAGCCCCGTAAACGGCCCCGGACCAGTTCCGACGACCACCGCTTCGACGTCCCGCGGCCGCAGTCCCGCCTCCGCAAGGGACTCCTGAATATGCGGGACCAACAACTCCATGTGGCCACGCGGGTTGCGCTGCACCCGCTGCGAGAGCGTGGTCGCGGAGTACTCAAACGTGCCCCAACTGCCCGCCCGACGGTTGACCTCAACGAGGCCAGAAACAACGTAGGACGTGGCGGTATCAATCGTGAGCACGAGCATGGGGGTTAGTGTACTACCCCGCGCAGACACGCCTTTCGCGCTCCATCAGCGCACGGTAGGACGCCGACGTCCCCCTCGGCGACCCCAGCTACTCGCGCCAGCGCCAGTGGACCTCGCGCGGGTCGTCCTCGTCGCCGTCGGTCATGTCGATGACCCCGCCGTCCGCGAGGTCACCATCTACGACGTCCGCGCCATCACCCTTGACGTCCGCGGTCGCGACGTCGCCGTCACCGTCTCCCTCGGCGCCCACGGCACGCGTGATCTCCACGTCCAGCACCCGGTCCGCGAGCTCCTCCACGACCCCGCGCCCCCATTCGGCGACGAGCACCGCGTCGTCCAGGTCGGCGTCGATGTCCAGGGACTCCAGGGTGTCGAGGACGTCGTCGCGGGAGAGCTGCTCGCCCGGCGCGATGGACTCGGCCACGCCCTCGCCGAGCAGGCGGTAGGCGTCCATGTGCAGCAGCCGGATGCCACGCGCCCCGGGCTTGTGGGTGCGCACGATGGTGAAGGTCGGGGACTGCACACGCCCCTTGACCGCCAGCCCTTCGGCGATGCCCTGCGTGATGGTGGTTTTGCCCGCCCCGAGTGGGCCGGTGAGGATCACGACGGTGCCCGCCGCCAGCTGCTCGCCCAGCTCGCGGCCGATGACGCGCATGTCCTCCGGGGTGCGGGCGTGCGCGTGACCCTGCACCTCACCCAGGTCCATCCCGCTGCCAGCCTTAGCGTTCGACAACGTGTTCCTGCCCTTCCACGTCCACGATGACCCGCTGGACGCGTGGCCCGCGTGGCATCGTGATGATCTCGTAGGGGATGGTGTCGGCGGCGGCAGCCAGGTCCTCCACGCCGGGTTCCCCTGCTGCCGGGTCGCCGAAGATTACGGCCCAGTCGCCGGGCTGCACGGCCTCTGCGGCGGCGCTCTCGGCCGGCCCCAGGGCGACGACGAACTGGTCCATGCAGATCCTCCCGACCTGCTGGTAGTTCTCGCCATTGATGCTGACCTGCATCTTTCCGGACGCCGACCGTGGTACCCCGTCCGCGTACCCCGCGGCGACGACGGCGGTGCGCGTGTCCTCCTGGGCGGTCCAGATTCCGCCGTAGCTGACGGATTCCCCCTTCGGGACCACCCGGGTGGTGATGACCTTCGCCCGCATGCTCATCGTCCGCTCCAGTGGCAGGACGTCCGGCAGTCCCGGTACTGCGTTCTCTGCCTCCCCGGTCGGGGTTCCGCCTGCCACCGGGTCCACGCCATACACACCGAGGCCGGGACGCACGAGCTCATGGTGCATGTCCGGTCGGGTTAGCGTTGCCGGGGTGTTGGCGATGTGGTTGCGGGGCACCGCCATGCCGGCAGCGCGGCAGTCGGCGATGGCCTGCTGGAAGCGCTGGTGCTGGCGGTCCGTCACGGCGCGCTTCGCGTCCTCGTCCGCGGAGGCCAAGTGCGTGAACACCCCGTCCACCGCGATGAGGCCTTCTTGCTCTGCGGCGGCCAGCAGCGCGATGGTTTCCTGCCATTCGGCCGGGCTGATCCCGGAGCGGGACATACCGGTATCGGACATCACGCCCACCACGGGGCATGGCTTAGCCTGCCGGAGGCGGGCCTGGTCGATGAGGCTGCGGGCGTGTGCCAGGGAGGGCACGCCCAGGGTCAGCTCGGCGTCGAAGGCCGGGCTTAAGTCCATGGCTGGTTCCCACATCCAGGCGAAGATGGTGGCCGGCTCGCCGTCCCTCAACGGGCCCTCGTCGCGCAGCAACAGAGCCTCCGGGACGGTGGCCACCCCCAGCACGGCCGCACCGTGATCCAGTGCGGTCTGCGCGATACGCAGCGCGCCGTGGTTATAGCCATCGGCTTTCACGACCGCCATGAGTTGGGCGGGGGCGACGAAGTCTGCGAAGAAGCGGGTGTTATTGGCCAGTGCTCCCAGATCGACGATGAGCTGGATGAGCTCGCCGCGACCCGTTATGTCCTTCGGGGTGTGGGTCATGGCCTCCAGGCTAGTCGCCGTCGGCGTCTTCATGGGCGTGACGGAGCGCGACGGCGACCACGGCGTGGATGCTCTCCACGATGTCGGATGCCGAAATCGGGGCGAAGCCCTCCGGGGTCTCCGCAGCGTGACGTGCCGCCACGGCGTGCACCGCCACCGCGCCGAGGATGCAGTGCAGCAGCGGGGCCTCTTCGGCCGCCGCAATCACAGCACCAGCGATGCCCGCCAGCACGTCCCCGGAGCCAGGGGTCGCGGACCAGGAGTGGCCTGCGTCTACGCCCCAGGCGACATCACCGTCAGAGACGATCGTGTGCCGGCCCTTGAGCAGAACCACCGACTTGGTCTGCCGGGCAAGCCAGGCGCACGCGGTGCGGCGGCGATCAAAGTCCTGGTCGACGGCCGCGGCCTCGGCCTGTGCCTCGTTGCCCAGTGCCCGTGCGAGGGCGGCGAACTCCCCGGCATGTGGGGTCAGGACGGTCGCCCGGCCCGTGGTGTGGCGGTTGATGATTCCGCGCAGTAGATGCGTATTCTTCGCCGCCAGCTGCAGCGCCGAGGCGTCCAGCAGCAGGGGCTCGGGCTGGCGCACCAGCCAGTCCAGAATATTCAGCGCTTCCGGCGACTCCTCGTCGATCCCGGGGCCTGCGACCCAGGCCTGTACCCTCCCGGCCTTCTCCGGGCGTGGGGCGCTGACCACCTCGGGCAGGGCCAGGGCGATCAGGCGCGGGTCCACGGGGCCTGCGTAGCGCACCATCGGCGAGGTGGACTTCACCGCCGCCTTGAGCGCCAGCAGCGCGGCACCTGGGAAGGTATCGGAGCCGGCGAAAATGCCCACGACACCGGCGTACTTATCTTCTTGTGGTTGCGGGGACGGCCAGACTTCCCCGGCCGCGGCCAGGCAGTCGCGTGCGGCGAGCAGCTCGCCGGGTGGGGTGTCGTCCAAAAAATTCGGCATGGGGCGAAGCTCCTGGGTGGTGAGTGGTGAGTTAATGCCGGAGTAGCCCGGGGTGGCCTAAGGACTACTCCACGGTGACGGATTTAGCCAGGTTGCGCGGCTTGTCGATGTCCTCGTTGCCGCACTGGCGGGCGATGTCCGCGGCCAGGAACTGCAGCGGGACGGTGGACAGCAGCGGCTGCATCAGCGTGCCCGTCGCCGGGATCTCTAGCAGCCAGTTGGCGTACGGACGCACCGCCTCGTCGCCCTCCTCCGCGATGACGATCGTCTTCGCACCGCGGGCGCGGATCTCCTGGATATTGGACACGATCTTGGAGTGCAGCACCGGGCGGCCCGTCGGGGACGGGACGACGACGACCACCGGCAGGTTGTCCTCAATCAGGGCGATCGGGCCGTGCTTGAGCTCGCCGGCGGCGAAGCCCTCGGCGTGGATGTAGGCCAGCTCCTTGAGCTTCAATGCGCCCTCGAGCGCGACCGGGAAGCCGACGTGACGGCCCAGGAAGAGCATGGTCTTGACCGGTCCGAGCTCCTCGGCGAGCTGCTCGATCGGCTCGGCGAGCGCCAGGGTCTTCTCGATTTTGGCGGGCAGCTCGGCCAGCGTGTCGTAGATGTCACCGATCTCGTCGGGGTACATCGTGCCGCGCGCCTGGGCCAGGGCGAGGCCGACCACGTAGTTCGCCGCGACCTGCGCGAGGAAGGCCTTGGTGGAGGCCACGCCGATCTCCGGGCCGGCGTGGGTGTAGAGCACCGCGTCGGATTCGCGCGGGATCTGGGAACCATTGGTGTTACACACCGCCAGCACGCGCGCGCCCTGAGTCTTGGCGTGGCGCACGGCCTCCAGGGTGTCGGCGGTCTCACCGGACTGGGAGACGGCGACGACGAGTGTCTGCTGGTTCAGCACCGGGTCGCGGTAGCGGAACTCCGATGCCACCTCGATCTCCACCGGGATGCGGGCCCAGTGCTCGATGGCGTACTTCGCCAGCAGCCCGGAGTGGTAGGCGGAACCACAGGCGACGACGTAGACCTTCTGGATGTTGCGGAGGTCGTCGTCGGAGAGGCGCTGCTCGTCGAGGACGACCTTGCCGTCGACGAAGCGGCCGGCCAGGGTGTCGCGGACGGCGGCGGGCTGCTCGTGGATTTCCTTCATCATGAAGGAGTCGAAGCCGTCCTTCTCGGCGGCCTCCTGGTCCCAGTCGATGGTGAACGGGCTGCCCTCGGCTGGGGCGCCGTCGAAGTCCATGATCTCGTAGTTATCTGCGGTGATGGCGACGGCGCTGTCCTGGCCGAGCTCGACGGCGTTCTTGGTGTGGGCGATGAAGGCGGCGACGTCCGAACCAAGGAACATGCCGTCCTCCCCGACCCCGACGATCAGCGGGGTGTTGCGGCGACCGGCGACGATGAGATCCGGCTCGTCGGCGTGGGTGAACAGGACGGTGAAGGCACCTTCCAGGCGGCGCAGGACGGCGAGCGCGGAGGCCTTGACGTCCCCGGCGAACTCGCCCTCGTTGTACTCGATGGCGAGCAAATGGGCGGCGACCTCGGAGTCCGTGTCAGAGACGAGTTCGATGCCGCGGGATTCGAGCTGGTCGCGCAGGGTGGCGAAGTTCTCGATGATGCCGTTGTGGACGATGGCGGCCTTGCCGTCGAAGGAGAGGTGCGGGTGCGCGTTGACGTCGTTCGGGCGACCGTGGGTGGCCCACCGGGTGTGCCCCAGGCAGGTGTTTCCGGTCAGGGTGTCGCGACCAATGATGTCGATGCGCTCGACGAGGTTACTGAGCTTGCCTTCTGCTTTTTCTACGCGGATACCCTCTGCGTTATTGACGGCGATACCGGCGGAATCGTATCCGCGGTACTCCATCCTCTGCAGTGCATCGAGCCCGATTTCCAGGGCTTGCTTCTTTCCTACGTATCCAACGATTGCGCACATAAATGGAAACGATACACGCCCGCTTGGCCCATGCGGAAGCAGTTTCTACTAGTGTGAGTTGCGTGGCTGATAGTTTGAAAAACCTCGTTTCAAGGCTCGGCAAGCGTGGCCCGCACCGGGTGCTCACCGGCGATCTTAATTTCGCTGGCATCCCGGGCCGCGTGTACACGCCTGCCGAGGGCAAGGGCATCCCGGGCATCGCGTTCGGGCACGACTGGCGGGTGGGTGTGAAGGCCTATCACGCGACGTTGCGGCACCTTGCGAGCTGGGGTTTCGCCGTGGCTGCTCCCGATACGGAGCGCGGCGTGCTGCCGAACCACCGCGGCTTCGCCTCCGACCTGGAGACCTCTCTGCAGATCCTGGCTGGCGTGAAGCTGGGTCAGGGCAATGTGACGGTGCACCCGTCGAAGCTGTACCTGGCTGGCCACGGCATGGGTGCGGCGGCAGCGGTGCTGGCGGCGACGGCCCGCGAGTACGTCAACGACGGCTTCGATTCTTATGGGGACAAGCCGCGGCTTGCTGGTGTGATGGCCGTGTACCCGGCCGATGCGAACCCGAGCCCGTACGACGCCGCGCAGCACGTGGACGCCCCGGGTCTGGTACTCTCCCCTGGCGGTATTCACGCCGCACCGGCTGGTAACCCGGAGCGCCTGGCCGCGAACTGGCAGGGCGAGGTTGTGTACCGCCGGATGGATAAGGCCTCCCAGGCTGGGTTCCACGAGAACTACGGCCGCCGCCTGGTGATGGGCTCCGGTCTGCCGGAGTTCGCGGCACAAGAGACGGTGCGTGGCCTGATGACTGGTTTCGTGCTGGCTGATGGGTCCCGGAAGTACAAGGCTTTCCGCGACCCGCGCGCGGAGCTGAAGAACACGAGCGTGAAGGATCAGCTCCAGCTGTACCGCGAGCTGCCGGAGAACATCGACGTTGAGGAAGCGCTGAGCAACATCCGGCTGGTCTAGCTGGTTGCCGTTCCCGGTTCCGCCCACCGAGGCTAAAAACCCGTGGGGCCTGACTGTAAAGAGTCGGGCACCACGGGTTTTCTGTTGCGCAAAAATATTTGCGATGAAGGCTTGACCCTTACGCTGCGTCAGGCAGCACAATGAGGTCCATGGCTACAGAAGACACTCTCTACACCGTCGGAGAGGTAGCCGAGGCTTTGGAAATCACAGTGCGCACCTTGCACCACTGGGAAAGCCAGGGGCTCGTAACTCCGACCGAAAGAAGCTGGTCCAATTACCGCCTCTACACCCCTGAGGATGTGGACCGGATCCAGCACATCCTGATTTACCGAGCCACTGGGATGAAGCTCGCTGAGATCAAGAAGCTGCTCAGCGGCGGATCCTCCGCCGTCGAGCACCTGCGAAGGCAGCGCGAAAGCCTGATCGATCAGCGCGCTCATCTCACGGACATGCTCACCGCCATCGACGAACTATTGGAGAAGGAAATGACAAACAACAAGCCAGATCTCAACGAGATCGGCCGCATCATCGGCGACGCGAACTTCGCCGAGCACCAGGCCGAGGCCAAGGAGCAATACGAAGGCACCGACGACTGGCAGATCAGCCAGCAGCGCACCGGCAACTGGGGCGCGCAGGACTGGGCCGTTAACAAGCAGAAGTTCGACGCCGTGGATGCCCGGCTCGCCGCAGCGGTGGCTGGTGGCGTCGCCCCGGATAGCGACGGGGCCGCCCAGCTGGTCGCCGAGCACCGAGAGGTACTGAGCGAGTTCTTCCCGGTCAGCTACGTAAAGCACTACCTAATCTCCCGCGGTTACATCACGGACCCGCGATTCACGGAGTACTACGAGCGCCAGCAGGAAGGCCTGGCGCAGTGGCTCGCCGACGCGATTGAGCACGTCGCCGCCGCGAATGGGGTAGATCTCGAGAACCCGGAGTGGGCCTAAACCTAAAACAGAGGGCGTCCCACAAAGAACCCGTGGCCGATGACCTCCGGGGAGCGATGACTACGCATTCGGTCGCCAGAAGGTTTTAACCCCCTCCTTCGTGGCGATCTGGTAGTCGATGAATTCCCCCAGCAGCTGGTAGTTGAAGGGCTTATTCCAGGGCATCGGCACGATCATCTTCCCGTGCTTGATGCCGCGCTCCTTCATGGTCGGGGCGAAGTGCTCAACCACGGCCCCCTCGGTGCCGATGTTCATGTGCTTTTGCGAGACCGAGAATCCGACCATGAAGGTGCCATTGTTCGTGAACATCGGCTGGCTCCAGCCCATGCGGAAACCCAGCTGGGGATAGTTTTCCTTCACCCAGTCCAGGACTTCCACCATGCGTTCGCGCTTGGCGCCTTCAGGGACAGTGTCGAGGAATTCCTCGAGAGTATGTAGCGTCACGACACATACCCTAGCCGAGGGGTGACGACGTTAACTTCTGCCGCGCATCCTTTTGTCGAGGAACAGGATTGTGGTTATCGAGCCTGGACGCCGAGGCGTCCTAGAATCGGGAATCATGCTTTTCGACGACCTCCCGCGCGATGACGCCCGCATCACCCCTGGCGTCGTGCACCTTCCGGGATGGCTCGAGCTTGGGCAGCAGGCCGCGGTCGTCTCCCAGCTCCGCGAGATCGCCCGCGAGCTGGCGGGCACCCCGTTGGCGATGAGCCGCCCGCAGCTGAAAAGTGGCCGCATGCAGGTTTTTATGCTGCACCTGGGCCGCAGGTGGGTGACCGAACCGACGTACCGCTACGTCACCCACGTCGAAGGGCATCGCGTTCCCCAGATCCCGGAGAAC
>NZ_JASLIP010000032.1 GCF_030152825.1 Corynebacterium sp. | reverse complement strand
GAGATCACCTTCGACGGCGCCAAGGAGTTCATCAACATCCAGATCGGCCACGACCCGACCCTGTGGTGGGTGTTCTTCTTCGCGGTCCTCATGCTGGCCTCGCTGGTGGTCTCCCTGTCCATCAAGCGCCGCCGCCTGTGGATCCGCCTGGCGCCGCGTACCGACGGCCAGCCGGGCACCGAGCTGGAGATCGCTGGGCTGGCGCGCACTGACGCTGCCGGCTGGGGCGCAGAGTTCAACCGCACCGCGGAGCGGATCCTGGGCCTCGAGGAGGAGGACCTGGACGAGGAACATCATGCTTCCAGCGGTAGCTGGGAAGAGGATTTCGGCGACGGACTTGACGAACAGCTCCGCGATCGCTGAATCGTTTTTTGCTGGTCGCTGCCACTATCCGGCGCCGTTGGAGTGTTGGATTTCCCGCTTGGCGGGGATAATCTTAGATGTGCAAGAGATGCGCCTTGGTCGGCGCATGCCTTTAGTCCGTTGAGGAATCGAAATAATCCATGCAGATTAATCAAGATCTCGCGCAGTTTTCTGACCTGGCGTACAAGACGACGGTGGTGCTGTACCTGCTCGCCCTGGCGGTGTCCCTGTTCTACTACGGGCTCGTCCGCCTGGCGAACGACGCCCGCCGCGAGCGCGCCCGGGTGCTGAAGAACGAGGCCACCCCGCAGGAGGCGAAGCGTCGCCAGAAGGTGGCGGTTGGTGCTGGCGCATCCGGTGCGGACACCACCGACGTCGCTGCCGATGAGTTCGGGGACGACGGCGCGGCCGACGTGTCTGGCATCGCGACCTCCTCCCTGGACGAGGCGGACCTGCCGGATAGTTTGAGCGCCGAGACGATCCTGCAGCGCGTGAAGCGCGCGGATACCTTCGGTGGGATCGCCCAGGCGCTGGTGTGGCTGGCCATCGCCGTGCACGCCGCATTCCTGGTGCTGCGTGGCATGTCCGCGAACCGCTTCCCGTGGGGCAACCTCTTCGAGTACGTCGCGGTCGTCACCCTGTTCGCCATGGTGGCCGCGGCTGTGGTGATCAACCGCCGCTCGATGCGCGTGATGTGGCCGTGGGTGCTGACCCCGGTGACCCTGCTGCTGTTCTACGGTGGCACGAAGCTCTACGCGGAGACCGCCCCGGTCGTCCCGGCCCTGCAGTCCAATTGGTTCATCATCCACGTCTCCACCGTCTCCATCGGCGGCGGCATCGGCCTGCTCTCCGGCATGGCTTCCCTGATGTACCTGCTGCGCCGCTGGCACCCAAAGGGCCAGGAGAAGGGCTTCTTCGGCGCCATCGCCTCCCCGCTGCCGGATGCCTCCAAGCTGGACGCCCTGGCCTACCGCAGCGCGATCTGGACCCTGCCGATCTTTGGCCTGGGCATCATCTTCGGCGCGATTTGGGCAGACGCCGCCTGGGGTCGGTTCTGGGGCTGGGACCCGAAGGAGACGGTCTCCTTCATCACCTGGATCCTCTACGCCGCGTACCTGCACGCCCGCGCAACCCCGGGCTGGCGTGGCACCAAGGCTGCTTGGATCAACGTCATCGCTTTCGCGACGATGGTCTTCAACCTCTTCTTCATCAACATGGTGGTCTCCGGCCTGCACTCCTACGCTGGCCTGAACTAAAACCACCGATTAAAAACACGCTTGGAGTGTGACGCTTCCTCGTGACCGCTCAAACCGCTCATCAAGCGGCAGTGCCCCACCGCCGGTTGGCCCATGTGCTGGTCACCGGCGGTGCCGGTTTTATTGGGGCGAATTTCGTTCACCGCACGCTAGCCACCCGCCCTGACGTCCACGTGCATGTCGCGGACGCGATGACCTATGCCGCCAATCCACTGAACCTGCGCACCACCGATGGCACTCCGCTGGAGCAGGCTTATCAGGGGCGTTTCCGCTTCACGCAGCTGGACCTCGCGGACCGGGAGGCGGTGCTCGCCCTGGTCGATGAGGTCGCCGCCGAGGTTCCGGACACGGACGCGCTGGCCATCGTCCACTTCGCGGCGGAGTCGCACAACGATAATTCCCTGCTGGACCCGGCGCTGTTCGTTCGCAGCAACGTGGATGGGACGGTGCACCTCGCCGAGGCTGCAGTGCGCCACGGCATCTACCTGCACCACGTCTCCACAGACGAGGTCTTCGGGGACCTCGCGCTAGACGATCCGCAGCGCTTCACTCCGACGACTCCCTACCAGCCGTCCTCGCCCTACTCGGCGTCCAAGGCGGCGGCGGACCACATGGTGCGCGCCTTCGTCCGCAGCCTGGGGTTGAAGGCCACGATCAGTAATTGCTCGAATAACTACGGGCCGCGCCAGCACCCGGAGAAGTTCATCCCGCGCCAGGTCACCGGCCTGCTGCAGGGGCAGCGGCCGCGGCTCTACGGCAAGGGGGATAACGTCCGCGACTGGATTCACGTCGACGACCACAACGACGCGGTCTGGGCGATCCTGGAGCGCGGCGAACTGGGGCAGACCTACCTCATCGGTGCGGATGGGGAGCGCAATAACCTGCAGGTTGTGCGCGACCTTTTGGCGGCCTTCGGTCGCGAGTCGGATGACTTCGACTGGGTGAGCGACCGGCCGGGCCATGACCGCCGCTATGCGATCGACCCATCCTCGATGGAGGGCCTGGGCTGGCAGCCGAGATACACGGACTTCGCTGCGGGCCTGGCGGCGACGATCGATTGGTACCGCGATAACCAGCAGTGGTGGGAGGAGACCCGTGCGGCGGCGGAGCGCCGCTACGGCCAAACGGAGAAGCTGCTGGGATAGGAAAAACCCCGCAAGCCCGTGGCTTGCGGGGCAGGCGGGCGGAGTGTTTTAGAGCTCGGTGTCCGCGAGGTTACGGGGGGTGCGCAGCAGCGCAAAAACGGAAATCATGCACATCACCATCAGGTAGATACCAACCGTCCAGATCACCCCGGTGCGGTTGAAGAGCATCTGGGAGATCATCGGTGCGAAAGCGCCACCCAGGATGGAACCCAGGGCATAGGCCACGGAGACCCCAGAGAAGCGCACTTCGCGGGGGAACATCTCTGCGTAGAGGGCGGACTGCGGGCCATAGGACAGCGCCAGGCCCGGGATGAACAGGAGCATGCCGATGCCGAAGATCCACAGCGAGCCGGAGTCGATGAAGAACCACACCGGCACCGCGATCACGATGAGCATGCCGTATCCCCAGAGGAAGGTCTGCACCCGGCCGATGCGGTCGGAAAGCCCGCCGGAGTACATCGTCAGCGCGATCCAGGCCAGGGCTGCGATGACCACGCACAGGAAGACGCTGACCTGGTCGTGGCCCAGCTCCTTCGTGGCATAGGAGCCCATGAAAGCGATGATCATATATCCGGAGGCGTTGTTACCGGCAAAGATCAGCGCCGCGCGGATCACGAGCCGCCAGTGGTCGCGCAACAGCACGCCCAGCGGGGCGCTGGACTCGGCGGCACGCTCACGCATTTCCTGGAACACCGGAGATTCGGCGACCTTTGCGCGCACGATGACACCCACGATCACCAGCACGAAGCTCAACAGGAACGGAATACGCCAACCCCAGTCGAGGTAGGCGTCCTGCCCGATGATTGCGGTGATGGCGAGCAAGACCACGGTGGACAGGGCGAGTCCGGTGGGCACGCCGATCTGCGGATAGGAGCCGAAATGGCCACGGCGGCCCTTCGGCGCGTGCTCCACGGCGAGGAGCGCGGCCCCGCCCCATTCGCCTCCCGCGGACAGGCCCTGCAGGATGCGCAGGAAGACGAGCAGCAGGGGAGCGGCGATGCCGATGGCGGCGTAGGTCGGCAGCACACCGATCAGGGTGGTGGCCACACCCATGAGGATCAGGGTGCCGGCGAGCACCTTCTTGCGGCCGATCTTGTCGCCCAGGTGGCCGGCGATGGCGGCGCCGAGCGGGCGGAAGAGGAAGCTGATGCCCAGCGATGCCCAGGCGAAAACCTGCGCGAGGCTGGGGTTATCACTGCTCGCGGGGGCGAAGAACTGCGTACCGAACACGAGGCCGGCGGCTTGGGCGTAGATGAAGAAGTCGTACCACTCGATCGTCGTGCCGACGAGGGTGGCGCCAAGAATGCGCCGGTCTTCTGAACGGTTGGGAGAGTCCATGCGCTGAAAGTTAGCAAAAGCTAAACACTTCGGGGTAGTTATGGAAAAATTCGCGGGCGAAAGTGCGGGGACGCTGCTTTGCTGTCTACCGCTTACGGCTGTGTGTCCGGGCTGGGCGCTAAAGTATGGGCTATGAGTACCGCAGAGCTGCCTGTTGACTTGCGTCCCCTGGACTCGGCCACCGAGCCCGCCATCGTCGACCTTCCGATCGCCGGTGCCTGGCTATTCGCCCCACGGGTCTTCGGGGACGCGCGCGGCAGCTTCCACGAGGCCTTCCGGGCCGCCCAGTTCACGGAGCACCTGGGTTGTCCCTTCGACGTCGCGCAGGCGAATGTGTCCCGCAGCAGCAGCGATGTGGTTCGGGGCATCCACCTGGCCGAGGTTCCGCCGGGGCAGGCGAAGTTCGTCAGCTGCCTGGCCGGGGAGGTTGTGGACGTGCTGGTGGATCTGCGGGTCGGTTCCCCGACCTTCGGCAAGCACGTCAAGATCACCCTCAGCGAGGAGAATAACTACGCGGTGCACGTGCCGATTGGGGTGGGGCACGGCTTCGTCGCCCGCTCTGAGACCGCGGTGCTGAATTACCTGGTCACCGAGGCCTATAACCCGGATCGGGAGTTCGGGGTGGATCCCTTCGACCCAGAGCTGGGGATAGACTGGGGCGTGGACCGCGCCGATGCGGTTCTTTCCGATAAGGACGCCGCCGCCCCGGCCCTCGCAGAGGTTCACGCGCGCCTGGCTGATTGGCAGGAGGCGCGCGGCTGGGAGCAGCAGCTGCGCCGGGAGTGGTCCGAGGCTCTGGACTTCGCTGACAGTTACGGCGAGCACGGGGAGGGCTAGGCAATCATGCGCGGAATCATTCTGGCTGGCGGCACCGGCTCGCGGCTGTGGCCCATCACCTTCAGCGTGTCGAAGCAGCTGGTGCCGGTCTACGACAAGCCGATGATCTACTATCCGCTGTCCACTCTGATCCTGGCGGGGATCACCGAGATCCTGGTGATCACCACGGAACGCGACGAGCGGGCCTTCCAGGAACTGCTGGGGGACGGCAGCCGCTTCGGCGTGAGCATCGAGTACGCCACGCAGGAAGCCCCGCGCGGGCTGGCTGAGGCCTTCATCATCGGCGAGGATTTCATCGGCGACGAGCCGGTCGCGCTGGTGCTGGGCGACAATATCTTCTACGGCTCCGGCCTGGGCACCCAGCTGCGCCGCTTCAACGAGCCGGACGGCGGAGTGATCTTCGGCTACGCCGTCGCCGACCCCACCGCCTACGGGGTCGTGGATTTCGACGAGACCGGCAAGGCCATCTCCATTGAGGAGAAGCCCGCGAAGCCGCGCTCCCCATATGCGGTGCCGGGACTGTATTTCTACGGCCCGGACGTGGTGGAGATCGCCAAGCAGCTTCAGCCCTCCGCCCGTGGCGAGCTGGAGATCACCGGCATCAACCAGGCCTACCTGGAGCAGGGCCGCCTGCATGTGGAGGTGTTGCCCCGTGGCACGGCCTGGCTGGACACCGGCACGATCGACGACCTCAACGGCGCCAGCGACTTCGTCGGTGCGATCGAGAAGCGGCAAGGCCTGAAGGTTGGCTGCCCGGAGGAGGTCGCGTGGCGCATGGGGTTGATCAGCGACGAGCAGTTGCGGGATAACGCCGACGCGCATGGAGCCAGCCCCTATGGTCAATACCTGAGGCAATTGTGCGCCCAGGCGGAATGGGAAAAGTGAGGCAACGAGAGTGACAGAGCAGCAGGGCGGCTTTTCTTCCGGGAACTACCAGCCCATCGGCAAGCTGAGCGCGGAGGACATCCGCACCGGCAACATCGACCGGGCGGAGGTGGCGCACGACTACAGCCGCGAGGACCTGCGCCCGGAGACCTTGCCGATCTTCATCAAGCTGATCTGGCAGGACCTGGCCTGGGAGAACATCCTCCTGCCGAAGCAGGGCATGGACCACGCCGTCATCCTGCTGGAGGGCGTGCGCAGCGACGAAGGGGAATTCGCGGACATGGTCCCGAATCGCGTCATCGTCCGCGCCCCATACACCGAGGCCTACCGCCTGCAGGCCTCCCGGGAGTCCGGGGTGATCGCGGCGCTGGGGCACCGCTCCAACGCCCGCCTGCCGCAGACGGTGCGCCAGGCCCACGTGCCGCGCCGATTCACCGGCAATCAGCGGCGCATCCGGGTGACCCTGCTCTCCGTCATCGACGGCACCCCGCTGGACGCGAACGTCTGGCAGCAGATGGACGTCGAACAGCAGGAACTCGTCGTCGAACAGCTGGGCAGCCTGCTGGCGGCGATGCACACGATGAACTCCAGCCTCCCGCCGGCTAGCAACCTGGAGAGTTGGTGGGCCGACGGCCCGGGGCAGAGTGACGCGACGGGCGTTCACGAGGTCGGCGGGGTGCCGATCAGCCCGGCCACCGAGGGGGCGCGACCCGGGCTGAACTATACGGAGCGCACCCTGCCGGGCAAGCACGAGGTGATGCGCCACCGAATGGTGGAAGTGCTGAAACCCGAGCTTTCGGCGGCGGAGTACGCCCGCGCCGAGGGTATCATGGCCGAGGTGGACGACATGCTGTTCCGCACTGACCTGCGGCGCTGCCTCACCCACGGGGATCTTTCGCGGGAACACCTGTTGTGGCTACCCGACCAGGGTGTGGGCGTGCTGGACTTCTCCGATATGACGGTGGGCGATCCGGCGCTGGACTACGCCCACTTCGAGATGATCGCGCCGGGGCTGACGAAGCGGATCTTCGACCACGCCGGGGTGGCCGCGGAGGACGTGGCAGATCCGCAGGTGGTCTTCGAGGATGAGGACCTGCTGGAACGGGCGAAGCTCTACAAGCGCTGGGATAACCTGTTCCTACTCATCGACCACTACCGCACGGGGCGTTCCCCGCGGGTGGAGATTTAGCGCGGCCGGGGGCTAGTCCTGGGCGGGCGGGTCCTGCTGGTCCTCGTCCCGTTGGCGGCGGAGGCGGTCCCGCTTCTCGCGCTCGGCCTCTTCCTCGGCCAGGCGTTCCTGCTCACGGCGCTTCTTGAAGCGTTCCTTCTCGATATTCCACAGGAAGTCCGGGTCATCGTCCGGGCCTTTCGCCCGCGGCTGCTGATCGAGCTGCTTATTCTGCCGGCGGCCCAGCTGGCCCACCGAGGAAGAATTGCCGCTGCCCGGCCCGAAGGCCTTCCACAACATCACGATCGTGATGATGACCAGGATCAGGATAATGAGGCGACCCAAGGGTGCGATGCTCCTTCAAGGCAGAAAATCGGCGTAGTGTCTCCCCTCGACTCTAGCCACCTCACGGGCTCGGTGGGTAGGGGAAAAGTGGCGGGGCTGCGGTGGCGGGCCGGGGTGACGTCCTAAAACTAAAGCGCAATTGGTGCCCAGCGAAGCAGTGACCGTAGGCTGGACGGCGTGACTAATAAGCAGAATCCGCAAGACTCATCCCAGGTTGAACCATCGCTGCCGGGGCCGCCCGGGCAGAAGCCGAAGCTTGGCTCGAAGGCCTGGCGGGATGTCCTGCTATATGGGTTCCTGCGGCTGTTGCTGTTCCTGGTGCTGACCTTCGTGATCCACTCGATCGTGATTCTGCTGGGGATGGCGAATTTCTTCCCGCTGCTGATGAGCGCGCTGCTGGCGCTCATCCTCGCGCTGCCGCTGTCCATGATGATGTTTAAAAACTTGCGGCTGCGGGTGACCGCGCAGATGGCGGAGTGGGACTCCGCGCGGCGCGAGCACAAGCGCCAGCTGCAGGAGCAGCTGCAGGACCGCCTGCACGACTAAACGCCGCGGCGAGAATCAGCGGGGGCGGCTGAGGGGCGAGTGCTATGGCTGGAGCTGCGCAGCTGATCGCGCAGCGGGGGAGCAGCGTCGGCGTGAACTGGGTGGCTAGATGAACGCCGCGATCAGCATCATCACCGACCACAGCAGCATGCCGCGGCCGGTGAGCCCCAGCACCGGGATCAGGTCCTTGCCCTGCGCGCCCTTGCGTACCGGACCGGAGGCCAGTACCCACAGCGGTACTGCCAGCAGGCCGAGCAGGGCAGCGAGCTGACCGAAGGCCAGCGCGATGGTGAGCACCACGGAGCCGCCGACCAGGCTCAGCCACAGCGCGCGGGTGCCCGCATCGCCCAGGCGCACGGCGAGGGTGATCTTGCCGGTGACCGAGTCGGTCGGGATGTCGCGGAGGTTATTGGCCAGGTTCACGGACGAGGAGAGCGCGCCGATCGTCACCGCGAGGCCGAGCCCGCGCCAGGTGACCTGCCCGGACTGCGTAAACTCCGTGCCCAGCACCGCGACGAGGCCGAAGAAGATGAAGACCGCGAGCTCGCCCAGGCCCCGGTAGCCATAGGGGTTTTCGCCGCCGGTGTAGAACCAGGCTCCGGCGATGCAGACCGCGCCGACGAGGATCAGCCACCAGGCGCTCAGCAGGCTCAGCGCGATCCCGGCGACCCCAGCCACGCCGAAGCAGGCGAAGGCGGCGTACTTCACGAGCTTCGGCTCCACCAGCCCGGAGCCGGTGAGACGCAGCGGGCCGGAGCGGTCGTCGTCGGTGCCACGGATGCCGTCGGAGTAGTCGTTCGCGTAGTTCACGCCGATGATTAGCGCGAGCGCGACCACGAGAGCGAGTAGTGCCCGTGGGAAGGACGCCCCGCCGGTGGTCACCGCGGCTGCTGTTCCGGCCAGCACCGGGGAGATGGCGTTAGCCCAGGTGTGTGGGCGGGCGCCTTCGAGCCAGTCGGCGGCGGTGGCGGTGTTGGTGGCAGACATACGCGGCGGTCAACCTTCCTTCGGTCGGGGGTGGATGCAAACTGTTTACTCTACTCGCTCGGGCTCGAGGGCTGAGTAGCCAGGCTGGTCCGGGTTAATCCGTAGGGTGGGGCCATGAGCAGTATTGAGCGCAGGATCGCGATCATTGGCGCGGGGCCGCGGGGGATCTCCGTGCTGGAGCGGATCGTGGCTACCTACCGGGAGCTGGCGGAGCAGGGTGCGGCACCCGAGCGCCTGGCCGTGGCAGTGGTGGACGACGTCCAGCCCGGTGCGGGACGTGTCTGGCGCACCGACCAGAACTTCGACCTGTGCATGAACACGCTGGCCGACGCGGTGACCCTGTTCCCGGAGCCTGGCTCCAGCGTTCACGCCCCGGTTCTCGAAGGCCCCACCATGTACGAGTGGATCATGCTGGTTCGTGGCGAGGCGCTGGGCGAGCAGCGCGATCCGCGCGGGGCGAAGGCGGCGCTGTTTTCCCGCCACCCGGTCCAGCCCCTGGGCCACCGGGAACGGGATATCGAGCAGGCCGAACCGAATACGCACCCGCCGCGGGGCCTGTACGGCGAGTACCTGCGCTGGGCCTTCTCCGCGGTGCTGGGCATGGTTCCTGAGGCCGTCGAGGTTACGGTGCACCGCTCAAAAGCGGTGGGCATCGAACCGGCGGCAGATGGCACGGACACCATCGAACTTGCGGACGGCACCCGCCTGCGCGCGCACGCGACGGTGCTCGCCCTGGGCTGGTTGGACACGAAGCTGGCCCCGGAGGAGCAGGAACTCGCGGCTGCCGCGGCCAAGCACGAGCAGCTGGAGTGGGTCGCGCCGAATAACCCGGCCGATCAGGACTTTTCCAACGTCTCCAGCTGGGAGGAATCCGGCCAGGAGGTCCTGATCCGGGGCTTGGGCATGGGATTTTTCGACGCCATGTCCATGCTCACGGTCGGCCGTGGCGGGGCCTTCATTCCCGACGCCACCGCGCCGGCGGGCCTGCGCTATCAACCTTCCGGGCGGGAACCGCGGATCCTCGCGATGGCTGGTCGCGGCTACCCACACCAGCCCCGCCCGGAGTTTTCGGGCATGCCGCCGCGCGCGGAGCTGCGCCGCCTGGACCGGGCCATCGCCCGACTCGATACCCCGCTGCCCGCCAATAGTCTGGACTTCGGGAAAACGCTCTGGCCCGCACTGCTGCGCGACGCGCAAGAGGCCTATTACCGGGTGCTGCTGGGGGCCGAACCTGACGTCCTGAAAAAGGTCACCGAGATCATCGACGACCCCGCCACCGACCCGCTGAACATGCACGAGGACAACCGCCTGGACGGGCTGGTGGATTTCGGCGAGCGATTCAACATCCCCTGGGAGAACAACCCGGTCTCCCGGCTGGAGGACAAGGCGGAGGCAGCGGGCGAGGAGATGAGCATCGACTCCTTTACCCGGAGCCTGTCCGAACAGCTCCTCGGCGACTGGCGGGAGGCACAGCGCGGAGAAGAATCCCCGGTGAAGATGGGGCTATTCAGCTTCGGCGCGGCGCTGAAGCGGATCACCCTGGTCGACGAGCCGGGGCGGTTCACGCAGGCCTCCCGCGAAGAGGAATACGCGCTCTTCGGCAGCATCGCCCAGATGGTGAGCGTGGGTCCGCCGGCCTTCCGCACCGCCGAGCTGTTCGCGCTCATCGACGCCGGGCTGGTGCGCTTTCTTGGCGCGAAGCCGGAGCTCACCGTGGACGAGGAGGCCCCGGCGTTTCGAGTTAGTTCCGCGACGACGGGGGAGGAGGTGTGCTCGCCTGCGCTGATCGAGGCGCTGATCCACGACCCGGATGTACGGCACACGGCTTGCCCGCTGAGTACGCAGTTGCTGGCGCAGTCCCGGATGCGGGCCTGGGCCTGGGGCGATGGTTCCCCGTCCGGCGCCCCGGAGGTGGACCGGGAGACCGGCCTGCTGATTGGCGCGAGCGGTCAGCGCGACCCCCGGGTGCACATGCTGGGCGTGCCGCTGCGGGAGGTTCGGGCAGATATGACGAACTCACCGAAGGTGGGAGAGGATCCGGTGATCTTCCAGGAGACGGACGCCGCCGCCCGCTCCGCGCTGAAGATCGCCATGCTCCGCCCCTAAAGCCCCAGGTTGAACACGCCTTCGCGGTAACGCTGGCCGGGGATGGCCCGCAGCAGCTCCCGGGTGAAATCGTGCTGCGGATCATTGAAGATCTCCTCGGTGAAGCCCAGCTCCACCTGGCGGCCCTTGCTCATCACGCTGACTGTGTCGCTGATCTCCCGGACGACGGCGAGGTCGTGGGAGATAAACAGGTACGTCAGGCCCAGCTCCTCCTGCAGCTCGTTGAGCAGTTCCAGGATGCGGGCCTGGACGGTGACGTCCAGCGCGGATACGGCCTCGTCGAGAACCAACAGCTCCGGCTCCAGGACCAGCGCGCGGGCGATGGCCACGCGCTGGCGTTGCCCGCCGGAAAGCTCCCCGGCACGCCGGTTGGCCAGCGCCTCGGGCAGGCTGACCTGGTCCAACACCTCGGAGACCTTTTCGCGGATCTGGGTCCGTGAGAGCGAGCTGAGGTTTCGCAGCGGCTCGGCGATCGCCGAACCGATGGACTGGCGCGGGTCGAGCGAGCCATAGGGGTTCTGGTAGACCATCTGCAGCCTGCGGCGCAGTTGGCGCGGGTCTTTGTCCGCGAGCTCGCTGATGGCAGCGCCCTCGAGGTAGGCGGTGCCCGCGCTGGGCTCTTCGAAGGCGCAGATCATGCGCGCCAGGGTGGACTTGCCGGAACCCGACTGCCCGACGATCGCGTGGGTGGTGCCGCGGGTGACGGAGAAGCTCACGCCGTCGACTGCGGTGAATGCTTCTTGGCCACGGGTGGTGTGGAACTGTTTGCTCATCGAGCTGACGCGCAGCAGCGGGGGAGTGGGCTCCTCGGAGCCGCGTGCCTTGGGGCCGCGTGGCTCGGAGCCATGTGCCGCGCGGGCGCCCGCATCCTTTTCCTCGGGCTCCACCTCGTTGCCAGGCGCACCGGTCTCGGGGCCGGCGGTCCCAGGGGCGCTGGTTCCCGCATGCTTCCGGGCGCGGGCCGGTTGGCGCACGGGGTTGGTCAGCCCAGGGGCGTCAGCGAGCAGCCGGCGGGTGTAGGGGTGCCGCGGATCGCCGAGGATGCGGCCGGTGAGTCCGGCCTCCTTGACCTGGCCGGACTGCATGACCACCAGTTCGTCGGCCCGGTCGCTGGCCACGGCCAGGTCGTGCGTGATGAGCAGGACGCCAATGCCGCGGTCCTCCCGCAGCTGGTCGATGAGGTCCAGGATCGTCTGCTGCACCGTCACATCCAATGCGCTGGTGGGTTCGTCAGCGATGATGAGGTCTGGTTCGGTGGCCAGCGCGGCGGCGATGAGGGCGCGCTGCCGCATACCGCCGGAGAGCTCGTGCGGATACTGGTTGTAGCGCAGCTCGGGGTTGTCGATGCCCACTGCGTCCAGGAGCTCGATGACGGTTGCGCGGCGCTCCTCCTTGCTGGGATTGCCCAGCGCCTGGCGGTGAATGCGCAGCACCTCGCCAACCGAGTCGCCGATGGTCTTCACGGGGTTCAGCGAGGTCCCGGGATCCTGCGGGATGAGCCCGATCGTCAGGCCGCGGACGTCCCGCCACTGCTGTTGCGTGACTCGGTTCAGGTCCTGCCCATTGAGCTCGATTTTTCCGGACGCCGATGCGTTGGCAGGCAGCAGCCCCATCGTCGCCATGGCGGAGGTGGATTTTCCGGAACCGGATTCTCCCACGATGGCGGTGACCCGCCCGGGTGCGACGGAGAAGGACACGTCCGTCACCGCGTGCACGGGGCCGTGGGCGGAGTTGTACGTGACCGCGAGGTCGGTGACCTTCAGCAATGGGGTGGTCATGAGCGGGCTCCTTCCCGGTCGCTGAGGACGGTGCTGAGGTGGTTGGTCGCCAGGACGACGAGGACGATGGCCAGGCCCGGCAGGACGGTCAGCCACCAGGACGTGGCGATGAAGTCCCGGCCCTCGGCGATGATCAGGCCCCACTCTGGCGTCGGTGGCGGGGCGCCGTAGCCCAGGAAGCTCAGGGTGGACAGCTGCAGGATGGCGCTGCCGAACTGGAGGGCCGCTAGCGCGAGCACGGGGGTTAGCGAGTTCGGCAGGACGTGGTTCCACAGCACGGAAGCGCGGGTGCCGCCGGAGGCGTAGGCGGCTTCGACATAGTCGGAGGACGCCACGCCCAGCACCTCGGAGCGGGCGAGGCGAGCGAACATCGCGACATTGGTGACACCCACGGCGATGGCCGCGTTGATCGAGCCGTAACCCAGCACGATGATCACCGAGAGGCTAAGCAGCAGGGCCGGGATGGCGAGCAGCACGTCCACGATGCGCATGATTAGCGTGTCCGCCCAGCTGCCCTTGCCGCCTGTGCTGGAGCCGCGCCGGGTGCGGGAGGAGCCGGCGATCACACCCAGCAGGGTGCCGATGATCATGCCGAGCAGAACCGCGACGAGCGCCCCGAGCAGGGACTGCCGGGTGCCCCACACCACGCGGGTGTAGAGGTCACGGCCGACGGCGTCGGTGCCGAACCAGTGCTCGGTGCTGGGCGGTAGCAGTGGGGCGGTGCTACCGGAATTCACGGGGTCGCCCGAGGCGAACAGCCCCGGCACGAGAGCCCAGGCCAGTGCGATGACAACGATGAGCCCGGAGACTACCGCGCCCCAGCCCGCCTTCCGCGGGCGGGGAAGGTTGCGGCCGGTCAGCCGGGAGCGCAGCGAGGACCGAGAGGTGAGTTTGGTGGTCATGTTTTAGTCCCTCCCATTCGCGGTGGCGGGTTGTGCGCTGCGGCTGCGCAGCCGGGGGTCGAGCACCGGGTAGAGCAGGTCGACGGCCAGGTTGACCAGCACGTAGACCGCGGCGCTGATGACGACGACGGCCATGAGCACCGGGGTATCGCGGTTAGAGACGGCGTCCACGGTCATCGCGCCGACGCCGGCGCGGCTGAACACTGCCTCGGTGACCACGGCGCCACCGATGAGCTCACCGAAGGTCAGCCCGGCGATGGTCATTGCGGGGAGCATCGCGTTGCGCAGGACATTGCGCCACAGCACCCAGCGGTGGCTGGCCCCACGGGCCCGCACCACGGTGACGAAGGGCTGGGCCGAGGCGTCCTGAATCCCGCGGAGCAACACCTGGGCCATCGGTGCGGACAGCGGCAGGGCGATGGCGATGGCGGGCAGGATGATCGACTCGGTGGGGGAGGCGTCGATAACGGGGATCCATCCCAGCGAGAAGCTGAACACCTGGATCAGGATGATGCCCAGCCAGAACGCGGGCAGCGCGACCAGCAGGGAGGGAACGCTCGCCAGAGCGTTTGCCAGCCAGCGGCTGACACGGTTATTGCGGCCCGGGGCGGCGAGAGTGGCCAGGGCCAGGGCGATCAGGCTGGCGAGCACGAAGGCCACGAACGCCAGTGCGAGCGTGTTTGGCAGGGCAGCGCCCAGGGCGCTGGTCACGGCCTCTCCATTCATCAGGGAGTTTCCGAAGTCCCCGCGCAGCGCCCCGGTGAGGGAGTTGATGTAGCGCACGAGGATGGGCTCGTCGGCGCCGTACACATCCCGCATCTGCTGGATCTGCGCCGGTGAGAGCCCGAGCTCGGGGTCGGCGTAGCGGGTGGCCACTGCATCCCCGGGCAGCGCGGTGAGCAGGATAAAAGCGAGGGTGAAGGTGGCCCACAACACGAGGATCGCCTGGCCGATGCGGGCGAGGATCTGGCGGCCGGTCATGGCTGGGCCTCCTTTCGGGTCAGGTAGAACCAGGGTCGGCCGATGCTCTCGGCGCGGAAGCCGTGGACGTGTGGGTGCACGCCGAAGACCTGCGGTTCCTCGAAGAAGGGCAGGACGTAGGCGTTATCGGTCAGGTGCTTCTGCACCGCCTTGGAGGCCTTGGCGCGCTGCTCCTCGGTGGGGGACTGCGCGACGTCGAGCAGGAGCTGCTGGAGCTTCTCATCGCCGATGGACTCGTCGGGGTGCATGTTCAGCAGCGCGTTGCGGTTCTCGGAGTAGTACTGGCTTTTAATGACGTCGTAGTCGGCGCGGCCCACCATCGTGAGGTTGAGCTGCACCTGGTTTTCGTCCGTCTGGGCTGCCTTTTGGGCGGCGACGTCGCCGGGGTGCAGCTGCGCGTCGATGCCGACGTCGCGCAGTTGTTGCTGCAGCATCGTGACGACCTCCCGGGTGCGGGGCTGCTGTGGGGCGTCGTTGACGACCAGACGCAGGCGCTTGCCGTCCTTCGTGCGAATACCGTCGTGCCCGACGGTCCAGCCGGCCTCGCCGAGGAGCCTGCGGGCCTTATCCGGGTCGAACTCGTAGGCGCCCTTCTGTTCCTCGTAACCCTGCGCGGTGTGGGCGAGGGTGGAGGTGGCCAGCGGGTAGGAGTCGGAGAACAAGGTGCGCAGGATCTTCTCGCGGTCCACGCCGGCGATGATCGCCTGGCGCACCCGGATGTCCTGCAGCAGCGGGTGGCGGAAGCGGAAGGCCAGGCCGTTATTCACGCCACTGGTCGGTGCCGCGTGGATGTTGATTCCGGCCTTGGAGAGGTGCTTTTCCTCCGGGGCCTCGATCTGGCGGGCGATATCTGCCTGCCCGGCCTTGAGCCCGCCGACGCGGACGCTGTCCTCCTTGGCGACGACGACGCGCACGGTGTCCAGCTCCGGGCGCTCGGTGTTCAGTCCGCGTTCGGCGAAGACCGGTGGGGCCCAGTTGTAGTCCTTCCGGGCGCTCAGGGTCAGTTCGCGGTTGCGCTTCTCGCCGGTGATGACGAAGGGGCCGGAGCCAATGACCTTGCGGGCCGAACCAGGGGCGAAGCCCTCGTCCGTCATCTCCAGGGAGGCGTTGGCCAGCAGCCCGGCGTTGATGGAGCTGGCGGCCTGGGGGAAGCCGGGCTCGGGCTCGCTGAAGTGGAAGCGAACGGTGGAATCGTCGATAACCTCGCCGCGTTCGTAGGAGCTGATCTGTTCGGAGGCGGTGAGCTTGTTCTCCGTGTTCCCGAGGCCGAAGAGGTCGAAGTTCTTGACGACGTTCTCCGCGTCCAGCGGGGTGCCGTCGGAGTAGGTGACCCCGTCGCGTAGGTGGAAGGTGAACTCGGTGGCGTCCTCGTTGACCTCCGGCAGGTCGGTGGCGATCCACGGGTGGAGCTCGAGGGTGTCCGGGTCCTGCCACAGCAGCCGGTCGGTGATGTTGTTGACCACGCCTCCGTTGGGGTAGAAGCCCGCGGTCGGTGGGTAGAGGTTATTGAAGGGGAGGGAATCGAGGTAGGTCAGCTCGGCCGGGTTCTCCTCGGAACCGCCGGCGCTGCTGCAGGCGGTGAGTCCGCCAAGGCCGAGGACGACGGCGGTGAGCAGGGTGATCACCGATCTGATGGGGCGCCGGGTGCGGCGCCTGGACGTGCCCTGGGTGCGGGGCAAGCCGGGGGACATGAGTATTCCCTCCTGTGAATAAAAATGAACAGATCTGTCTATAGGGGTGAGGGCAAGGGTATCACGAAAAAATCTTCACGATAAGATGGCCATCATGACCAGCCCAAGGACCATGACCGATTCAACGCCCACCATCGCGATCATCGGAGGTGGCCCGCGAGGCATTTCCATCCTGGAGCGCCTCGCCGCCGATTACCGCCAGCTCGATCCGAGTAAAACCCCCAGTCACCTGGATATTCATGTGGTTGACGAGGTGCGGCCGGGGGAGGGGAAAGTCTGGCGAACCGACCAGACCAAGACCCTGTGCATGAACACTCTGGCCGATGCGGTTACCCTCTTCACTGAGCCCGGAGCTAGCGTTACAGCGCCCGTGGTGGAGGGGCCGACCATGCACGAGTGGATCATGCTCATCCGCGGCGAAGAGTTGGATTCAGGGCGGGATCCGGGCGGAAAAAAGACAGAGCTGTTCACTCGCCTTCCGCTGAGCGTTGGGGTTGAGCGTGGCTCGCTGACCTCGGCAAATTGTGAGTCCCGGGCTGCGGAGAGTCCCTCGGGGGAGGCCGCGGAGGCCGGAGAATCCGCCTCTGCCGCGGGTGCCGGGTGGTCCCTGGCGGACTACGCCGCAGAGATCGCTGAAACCCGGCCCGAATCCCACCCCAGCCGTGCCCTCTATGGCGAGTACCTGCGCTGGGTATTCAGCGTGGTGCTGGGCATGCTCCCGGAGGGGATTTCGGTGCACCAGCACCTCGCCCGCGCCACCAAGATCGAGGAGGTTCCGGGAGGCTCCGTAACCGGGGTCGGCGCCGAAGCGGGCAACGGCGAAGGCCAGCCCACCCGCGACCGCATCACCCTAGACAACGGCACCACGATCCTCGCGGACGCCACCGTCCTCGCCATCGGCTGGGCCGACACCACCCCCGATGCGATGGAGAGCTTCACCGCATCCGCCGTGGACATGCACCCAGCCCTCACCTGGGTCCACCCCGGCAATCCCGCCGACCAGCAGATCAGCCAGATCCCCAGCTGGGAGGAATCCCAGGAGGAGGTGCTCGTCCGCGGCCTGGGGATGGGCTTCTTCGACCTCATGGCCATGCTCACCATCGACCGCGGTGGGCGGTTTATTTCGGACGCCGACGCCCGCTCGGGCCTGCGCTACGAGCCCTCCGGCCGGGAGCCGAAGCTCGTGGTCACCTCCCACCACGGCTACCCGTACCAGCCGAAGCCGGTCTTCGGCTCGCTGCCTCCCGCGGCCTGGCTGCCTCGCTTCAAGGCCGCCGTCGCGGACCTGGAACCCGCACAGATTCCGGCGAATAGCCTGGACTTCGGCGAGACCCTGTGGCCTGCGATCCTGCGGGACGCGCAAGAGGCCTACTACCGGGTTCTGCTGGCAGCCGAACCTGACGTCCTAAAGAAGGTCACCGAAATCATCGACGACCCGGCGACCGACCCGTGGCGGCTGCACGAGGACAACCGCCTGGATGGGCTGGTGGCCAAGGAAAACCGCTTCGACCTGCCGTATCACGCCGACCCCGTTGCGCGCTTCGCGGAACAGGCCGGGGAAGCAGGCCAGAGCATCGACGAGCTCACCGCCCGCATTGCCGATGGTTTGGCCGAGGACCTCGCCGAGGCGCAGTCCGCTCGCGAATCGGCGGTGAGGATGGGGCTGCAGGCCATCGGTGCGGCCCGCAAGCCCGCCGCCGTCGTGGACGAGCCCGGCCGGTTCACCACCGAGTCTCGCCGGAGTGCCTACGCGGAGCTCAAGCGCGTGGGTCAGATGGTGGGCTCCGGGCCGCCGGCCTTCCGCACCGCGGAGCTGCTGTGCCTGGTGGACGCCGGTTACGTCCGCTTCCTGGGCGCGCACCCGACGATGGTGGTCGACCCCGAGACTCCCGCGTTCGTCATGACCTCTCCGGTGACCCGGGAGGAGCCGGTGGAATCCCGCACCCTGGTGGATGCGTGGCTGCACAAGCCGGACGTGCGTAGCACCGCGGATCCGCTGAGCCAGCAGCTTAAGGATGCCGGCCGGATGCGCACCTGGCTGCGCGGCGACGGCACCGCCTCCCGCGCCCCAGAGGTCGAGCTGGCGACGAGCCGGCTGATTCGCGAGGACGGGCAGGTTGATCCGCGGGTGCACATGGTCGGCATCCCGCTGCAGGACATGCGCGCGGATATGACGATCTCCCCCATGCCGCGCACCGACCCGCTGATGCTGCAGGAGACGGACGGCGCGGCAGTCTCCGCGCTGCGGGTGGTGACGGAAAACCGCTAGTTCGCGGCGACGGCCTGGCGGGCGAGCTCCGCGATCGCGATGCGATCCAGCTTGCCCGGGCCGGTCTTCGGCAGCTCCGTGACGGCGAAGGCACGCCGCGGAATGAGGTAATGCGCGCAACCTGCCTCCCGCATGGAGGAGCGCACGGCGTCGGTGACCTCCACCGGCTCGCCGGAGGCCTCAGCACCAGCGGTGCGCAGCACTGCGACAACGGCCTCGCCCCAGTGCTCGTCGGAAACACCAGAAACACAGACCTCGCTGATAGCCTCGCCGTCCACGACAGCGTGGGAGCGGGTGGCGTCCTCCGACTGCTCGGGCAGAACCTTCACGCCGCCGGTGTTGATCGCACCGTCGGCGCGGCCCAGCACCTGTAATGTGTCCCCGTCCAGGGCGCCGATGTCGCTGGTGCGGTAGACCCCGAGTTCGGGGAAACAGTCCTCGTCCTTGTTGCGGTAACCGCGGGCGACCATCGGGCCTTCGAGGACGATGCGCCCGGCGCCGTTGGCGTCCGCATCCTCGATGCGTACAGTCGCGCCCGGCAGGGCCTGGCCGTCGTAGACCATCCCGCCGCTGGTCTCGCTGGAACCGTAGGTCAGGACGTAGTTCACGCCGGCCTCGTCCAGCTGCTGTCGGGCCTTATCGCCCAGCGCCGCACCACCGATGAGAACAGCGCCGAAGAGCTTCAGCGCCTCGATGCCTTCCTCGGACTCCAACAGGGAGTGCACCTGCGGCGGGACCAGCGAGGTGTGCAGATCTTCGTGCGGGAAGCGCTTCTTCAGCGCGGCGGCATCGGCTGCGAAACCGGACACGCTAAAGCCCGTGCCCTCGATCAGCGCGGTGGTGGCGACCGGGGTGAAACCGGCCATCATGCCACGCAGGATCACCTGCAGGCCCGCGATGTGGTGGGCCGGCAGAGCCAGCAGCCACGGGCCAGGCTCTACCTTTAGCTTCTTGCGCAGCACCTGCTCGGTGGCGCGGGCGGAGGAGCGCAGGTTCGCGGCGGAGAGCAGCGCGCCCTTCGGGGTGCCCGTGGAGCCGGACGTGGTGGCCACGAGGGTGCCGGCCTCGACCGGCTCGCCTGCCCGCATAACCTTCTTCAGCTCTTCGCTGGCGCCCGCATCCGGAGAGTCGGCATCGGGGACTGGCAGGATCGAGCTGCGCCCGTCCAGCACCTGGGAGAGCATGCCGCGGGCAGCCTTGAGGCTCTTCGCGGAGACCTCGAAGGCCTCGAGCGTCGCCATGCCGGCGCCGTCGTCGATCTTCGCGGGGTAAATGAACTTCGAGTGTCCGTCCCCGCGCTCGCCGAAGCGGCCTAGTTCTTGCGTCTCATTATTAGTACTCACCTGTCCGACTCTACTTGGCTGCGTAGCGGGGGTGTCGCCCGGCTGAGCAGCCGGGCACCAGTGGGGTCTCCCGCCCGATCTGCTACAGATAGAGCCCAGAGCCACCATGAAGCATTCCGAACCCCAGACCCTGATCGTGAGCGACTCCCAGGCGGACCGCCGCCTGGATAAATACATCCGCTCCCAGATCAAGGGCGTGCCCGCCACGGTACTGTTCCGCATGATGCGCACCAAGCAGATCACGGTCAACGGCGCGAAATGCAAGCCCGACCAGCGCACCGTCGCCGGCGATAAGGTCCACCTGCCCGCCCTCGAGGTCGCCGAGGCGAAGCCGAAGCCCGCAGGCGATCGCAAGGCAGCCGAGCAGCTGGCCCGTAGGTTGTCCCGGCACATCGTTTTTGAGGACGAAAACCTGCTCATCGTGAATAAGCCCGCCAACATCGCCGTGCACGTGGGCAGTGGGGTTAAGGCCGGGGTGATCGAGGCGCTGCGCGTGCTGCCGCCAGAGGATAAGGAGCTGGAGCTGGCGCACCGGCTGGATAAGGAGACCTCCGGGCTGCTGATCGTGGCGAAGAACTCGAAGATGCTGCGTCACCTGCAGGAGCTCCTGCGCGGGGGCGGGGAGGATATCCAGCGCTATTACCTGGCGGTAGTCGGTGGCGCCGTGAAAAAGTCAGGCAAGCAGCCGCGAAGGATCGACGCCCCGCTGCGGAAGACGGGGGCAGCCACGGTGGTGGACCGTCGCGCCGGGCAGCAGGCGGAGACGAAGCTGTGGGTGAAGAAACCCTGGGGGCGTGGGGGAACCCTCGTGGAGGCGCAGCTGTTGACGGGCCGGAAGCACCAGATCCGTGTGCACCTGCAGCACCTGGGCCACCCGATCATCGGGGATTCCCGCTACGGGGATAAGGCCGCGAACCAAGCGGCCGCGGAGAAAGGCGTGCGGATGCTGATGCTGCACGCCTCCCGGCTGGTGATCCCGCTGCCGGGCGGCGAGGAGCTGGATGTGCAGGCCCCGATGCCCCCGGCGTGGAATAAGCTTCGCGGCTAGCGCCGGCCGCCCGGCCTAGTAGTAGTACGGGAACTCGTCCCAGTTCGGCTCGCGCTTCTCCAGGAAGGAGTCGCGGCCCTCCACGGCCTCGTCGGTCATGTAAGCCAGGCGGGTGGCCTCACCAGCGAAGACCTGCTGGCCCATCAGGCCATCGTCGGTCAGGTTGAAGGCGAACTTCAGCATGCGCTGTGCGGTCGGGGACTTGGTGTTGATCTTCCGCGCCCACTCGATCGCGGTGGTCTCCAGGTCAGCGTGGTCCACCACGCGGTTCACGGCACCCATCTGGTGCATCGTCTCGGCGTCGATGGCCTCGCCGAGGAAGAAGATCTCGCGGGCGAACTTCTGGCCCACCTGCTTGGCCAGGTACGCGGAACCGTAACCGGCGTCGAAGGAGCCGACGTCCGCGTCCGTCTGCTTGAACTTCGCGTGCTCGCGGGAAGCCAGGGTCAGGTCGCAGACCACGTGCAGGCTGTGCCCACCGCCGGCGGCCCAGCCGTTGACCAGGCAGATCACGACCTTCGGCATGGTGCGGATCAACCGCTGAACCTCCAGGATGTGCAGGCGGCCACCCTCGACCTTCGCGCGGGCCTCGTCCACGCCTTCGGCACCAGCGGCGGCGACGTCCGAATCGTGGCTGGTGGCGTACTGATAACCGGAACGCCCGCGGATGCGCTGGTCACCGCCGGAGCAGAACGCCCAGCCGCCGTCCTTCGGGGACGGGCCGTTACCGGTCAGCAGGATGGTGCCGACATCCGGGGTGCGGCGCGCGTGGTCGAGCGCGCGGTACAGCTCGTCGACGGTGTGCGGGCGGAAGGCGTTGCGCACCTCCGGCCGGTCGAAGGCGATGCGGACGATGCCGTTGGCGCGGCCCTCGCCGGTGTGGCGGTGGTAGGTGATGTCGGTGAAGTCGAATCCCTCAACCTCGCGCCAGGCGGTGGGGTCGAAGATCTCGGAAACCTTGTTTTCGCTCATGCCTGCCCATATTAGGTGTCTGGCCGCTCGCCTAGGGTGGGTGGCGTGAATATCACTCAGCAGCAGCTCGACGAGTTCCTCCGCCACGCCCGGGAGCACGCGCACGTGGTGGCCCTGCCGATGCGCACGCGTTTCCGAGGCATCGATACCCGCGAGGCCATGCTTGTGCCAACGCCCGGTGGGTGGGTGGAGTTCGCGCCCTTCCTGGAATACGGTCCCGCGGAGTCTTCCCGCTGGTTGCGCAGTGCGGTGGTTCATTCCCTTCTTCTTGACGACGACGCCACCGCCCGGCCACAGGGTGCCGCGGCGGATCATGCCGCGTTGCAGGTCCCGGCGGGGGTCGGGGTGCCGGTGAACGCCACGATGCCGGCGGTGGATGCGCAGGCGAATCCGCAGCAGGTGGGGGAGCTGATGGCTCGATACCAGGGGTGCACGACGGTGAAGGTGAAGGTCGCTGAGCCGGCCGTGCTGCGGGAGCAGAGCTTTGATGTTGCGATGGCCCAGGATGTCGCGCGCGTGCGTGCCGTGCGGGCCTGGTTCGCCGAGCAGGGGGTCGCTCGGCCCCGGATCCGCGTGGATGCGAACGCGGGCTGGTCGGTGGATCAGGCGCTGGCGGGGATCTCGCAGCTGGCGGCAGAGGATGTGGCGGGCGAGTGCCTGGACTACGTGGAACAGCCGTGCGCGACGGTGGCGGAGCTCGCGGAACTGCGGCAGCGGCTGGCCGATGAGGGGATCGCGCCGGGCGGTGCCCCGGTGCGGATCGCGGCCGACGAGCTGATCCGCAAGGCTTCGGACCCGTTGGCCGTGGTGGAGGCCGGGGCGTGCGATGTGGCCGTGGTCAAGGTTGCCCCGCTGGGTGGCATCGACCAGGTCGTGGAGGTCGCGCGCCAGGTGGCGGCCCACGGGGTGAGCCTGACGCTTAGCTCCGCGCTGGATACCGCGGTGGGCATTGGCGCGGGCCTGCAGGCCGCAGCCCTGGTGGCGCAGGTGGGGAAGGAGGCCGGGATGTTCGGCCAGGATGGGCCGAACGCTGCGGGGCTGGCGACGGGCTCACTGTTCGCCGCGGACGTGGGGGCGCGGGAGATCAGGGACGGTGCGATGCTTACCGGCGCGCTCGAGCCCGATCCGGCGGTGCTGGAGCGCTACGCGGTGGAGGCGGACCGTCGGCAGTGGTGGATCCACAGGATGGAGGCCGCGGCTGCCGAGCTGGGGGAGTGAGGCTCGCTCACTCGTAATGGGTCCACATCCGCAGTACGTGGACGACGCGCTTATCCGAATTCACTTCATAGACCAGCCGGTGCTGGATGTTGATCCTTCGGGAGTAGCAGCCGGAGAGATCGCCCACCAGCTTCTCAAACCGAGGTGGCGTCCCGAATGGGTCGCTTCTCAGGACCTCCAGTAGGGCCTGGGCTTTCGGCTTGAGCCCAGAGTTGGCTAGCTTTTTCGCGTCTTTCTGAGCCTGTCGCGAGAACACGAGCTGCCAGGTGCTCACCAGTCAAGCTCCGTGGAGCCGGCTTCGATCCCTTCCTCCTGGGCCTGCCGAATGGAGTTTGTCATTCCCGGGATGGACATCAGGTGCAATGTCTCCTGGATCGCACGCCAGTCTTCCTCACCGACGAGTACAGCGTTGCCTCGCTGCCCAGTGATCGTTACTTCCTCAGATTCTTCGTTAACTTGGTCGATGAGTCGGTAAAGATTTGCTCGAGCATTAGTGGCACTCAGTGATGTCATTGTCATACCTCCACCTTGAACGTACGCTAAAACGTACGCATGGGGCAAGGGGTGGGGCGGGTTATGGCCCGTGCTGTGCTCTGAAGCGTGGACGAGGGCATGAGGCGACTGCAGGCTACCGTGATTCCTCGAGGTAACGCACCGCTGCCTGGCCAGCCCTCCTGCCAGCACGAGTCGCTCCCACCGTGGAGGCGGTCGAGCCGTAGCCGACGAGCAGCACCCGCGAGTCCTTGGCCACGCGCACCTCGCCGTCCATGAGGATTCCCCCGCCCGGCTCCCGCAGCTTCAGCGGGGCGAGGTGGCGCAGGGAGTGGCGGAAGCCGGTGTTCCAGAAGATGACGTCGACGTCCACCTCGGTGCCCGGAGAGTAGGGCGCCCAGGATTCGGGCACCTGCAGCTCATCGTGGGCAGTGGGGCCGACCCCGCCGGTGGTCGTGGCGAGCGGGGAGCCGAACACCACGCCGCTCGGCGTGACGCGGTCGAACATGCCGCGGGAGACGAGCACGCCGTCGGCGACCCCCTGCAGATAGCGCTCGACTTGGGGGATGCCGGTGGTGCGCACCACGGAGGCGGGCGCCTGGCCGTGGGAGGTGCGCTCGCGGACGGACTGCTCGACCTCCAGGCCCCAGGTGGCATCGAACTCCCGGGAGGTGAAGTTCGGCGGGCGGCGGGTGGCCCAGATGGTTTCGGTAACTTCCTGGAGCTCCAGGAGGAATTGCACGGCCGACAGCCCACCCCCGATGACGAGGGTGCGCAGGTCGGCGAAGTCCTCCTTGCGGGTGTAGTCCTTCGTGTGCAGCTGGCGGCCGCGGAAGGTCTCGATACCGGGGACGTGCGGCACGTGCGGGCTGTTCCACGTCCCGGTGGCGTTGAGGAGGATGTCCGTGGTGATCGTGGTGCTCGGGGAGTCCGGTCCGGTGGCGGTGACGGCGAGCTGATCACCAGCGGATCCCACGCGGGTGGCGTGGGCGGGCCGCACAACGCCCAAGCCGAATTTCTCCTCGTATGCACCGTAGTACTCGGCGACCAACCGGGAGGCAGGGACGCTGGGGTCGGGGCGGTCCATCGGCAGGCCGGGCAGGTCCGCGATGCCGTGGGCGGAGCCCAAGGTGAGGGAGTCCCAGCGGTGACGCCAGGCGCCGCCGGGGCCGTCGTTGGCGTCCAGCACGAGGAAGTCTTCGCCCGGAACAAGGCCACGGCGCCACAGTTCGTGGGCGGCGGCGAGCCCGGCCTGGCCTGCGCCGATAATGAGCGCACGGAAGTGTCCCCGATCTAGGGAAGATAGCTCCATAGTTCCCACCCTAACGATGGTGATTTCGGCCGGAAGTTGCGAGGCGTGTTCACTAACACTGAACGTTCAGCATTAATGAACATTCCTGGGCCGAACCATGCCCGTCGCCCCGCCGGGGCGTGGTCACGTAGGTTATGGGGTGTGAAAAACAGCAACACCCAGAGCACTCCCGAGACCCTTGATCAGCCCTCTCCCGCAGTACTGCTCGGCGCGGTACTAGTCGACGAGCTGATTCGCAACGGGGTTCGGGAGGCCGTGGTGTGCCCGGGCTCGCGCTCCGCCCCGCTGGCCTTGGCTTTCGCGGAGGCCAGCCGCGCCGGGCGGCTGCGGCTGCACGTGCGCACCGACGAGCGTTCCGCGGCTTTCCTGGCCCTGGGGCTGGCGAAGTACTCGAATACACCGGTTCCGGTGGTGATGACCTCCGGCACGGCTGTTGCCAACTGCTTGCCCGCGATGGTGGAAGCCACGGCCACGAACGTGCCCTTGCTGATCCTTTCCGCCAACCGGCCGTGGTCGATGGTGGGGACGGGGGCGAACCAGACCATCCAGCAGCGTGAGATCTTCGGCGCCCACGCGGTCGCCACCCTGGAGCTGGACGCCGCGATCGACGCCGTGACTGCCAGCGCCGCTGCGCCGTCCGCTAGCGCCAACACCGCGGCCGGTGCCGCCGATTCGGCCCCAGCCGCAGCCCTAAACACCACGAACCCGCTGGTCCGCCGCGTCCGGGTCAAGGTCGACGAGCTGCTCCGCGCAGCCACCCACCCTTCCCGGGGCGGTGGGGCGCACCTCGACATCCCGCTGCGGGAGCCACTGGTGCCGAAGTCCATCACCCAGCTGACCCTCCTGGCCCGCCAGCTCGCGGAGGAGCCCGCCCGCGCGACGGCGGCCGAGCGGCCGAGCGCGCCGGCCCGAACCTACGTCCTACCGAAGCAGTCCGCGCGCCTGCCCTACGGTGAGGTGTCGGTGGACGCGTCCAAGCGCACCCTCGTCATCGCGGGGTCGGTCAGCGACCGGGCGTGGGCCCGCGAGCAGCTGGAGGAGCTCGGCGACCTGCCCGTCCTGGCCGAACCCACCAGCCCGGCGCCGGACTTCCCGGTGCACCCGGCAGCCGCCGCGATGTTCACCACCGGCCTGGTCTCCCACGGGGAGTACTCCGCGGCCACGCGCCCGGAGCAGGTCATCGTGCTTGGCCGGCCGACCCTGCACCGCCCGGTGACCCAGCTGCTAGCCAGCGAGGACATTTCCATCACGGTCCTCACCGAGGTCGAGCAGCCCACCGACGTGGCGCTGACCGCCGACCGGGTTGCGAGCACGGTGCGCGTGACCGGCGAGTCGCCGCAGTCCTGGCTGCAGGTCTGCCGCGGTGTCTCCGAGCTGGGGGCGGAGGCGGTGCGCGACGGCATCGCTCAGGCCACCGCGGACGGGGCGTTCACCGGGCTGCACGTGGCTGCGGTGCTGGCGGATTCTCTGCGCGACGGCGACGCGCTGTTCGTCGGCGCCTCTTCGCCGATCCGCGATATCGCCCGGGTGGGCCTGCCCTTCGACGGGGTGCGTACGGTCGCCAACCGTGGTGCCGCGGGCATCGACGGCCTGGTGTCCACCGCGGTGGGCACGGCCCTTGCGCACGCCTCCGCCGACCCGACGGCGATCCGCGCCCCGCGGACGTTTGCCCTGCTCGGGGACCTTTCCTTCCTTCATGACGTCAACGGCCTGCACTTTGGTCCGGATGAGCCCAGCCCGGAGAACCTGGTGATTGTGGTCGCCAACGACGACGGCGGCGCGATCTTCGAGACCCTCGAGCCCGGCGGGGATAGCCTGCGGAGTTTCGACGACGGCACCCCGGCCTTCGAGCGGGTCTTCGGTACCGGCACGGGCGCGAAGCTGGCTGGGCTGTGCGAGTCCGCCGGCGTGGATTGGGTGGGGGTTCACAACCCGGCGGAGCTCGCCGAGGTGCTGGACGCGCTGGAACACGGCGACCTGGACGGCGAGGCCGGGGAGAAGCTGGGCCTGGTGCCGGGGCGCCGGGGCGGCGGGGTGCTGGTCGTGGAGGCCTTCGTGGACCGGGGTGGGCGCGTGGCGCTGGAGAAGTCGATCCGGGGCAAGGTGACCCCGGGTGAATAAGCCGGTGAACCCCGAACAGGGGACCGCGTCAGCGGGCGTGGCAGTGCCGGCGAACGCTGAGCAGCCCGGGGCCACGGAGCAGGCCAGCGAACAGGCCATGGGTCAGGCCGTGGTGGGGAAGGAGCCGGCCGCTGCGCAGCCGACCCCGACCCGCTTCCGCCGCGGCAAGCAACTCGTCGCGGCCTTCACGGCATTCGCCGCGGCCGTCTGCCTGGGCATGGTGGCGACCGCCGCGCTGAACGACTACCGCATCGGTAGGGACCAAGCGTTCGCCACGGCGGATGTCGTCAACGTCGGGGTGCTGCGAACAACCGTGCGCTTCCCGGATGAGTACGGGATCTACCACCAACCCGACCGGGGCTTGCTGTACCCGATCGGCCTGGAGGCAGGCCAGCGGGTGCGGGTGGAGTACCAGAAGTCCGATCCCCGCAATGTGAAGGTGCAAGGCCGCGGCTGGACCTTGGCCTGGATACCCGCGCTCTCCTCGCTCGTCGTGGCGATGGTGCTGAGCGGGGGTCTGTGGCTGCTGGTCCGGTGGCGAGAAAACTCATGGAAGGCGCAGCAGGGAGAACAATGAGGGTTGCGATCATCGCGGAGAGCTTCATCCCCATCGTGAATGGGGTTTCCAATTCGGTGTTGCGGCTGCTGGAGCACCTGCGACGGGAAGGGCACGATGCGATGGTCATCGCGCCGCGCCCGCCGGGCTGGCAACCGCCGGCCGGGGATGCTCCCGCCGGGGATGCGTCCGTAGCCAGCACCAGCGAACCGGGCCCCGGCGATACCTACGCGGGCTTTCCGATCCACCGGGTGCCCGCGGTGAACCTCCCGCCGATCAATTCCCTGCCCATCGGCGTGCCCCTGCCGAGGGTCTATAAGCTGCTGAAGCAGTTCCAGCCGGACGTGGTGCACCTGGCCAGCCCATTCGTCCTCGGCGGGGCGGGAGTATTCGCCGCGAAGGCGCTGAAGGTGCCACAGGTGGCGGTCTATCAGACAGACGTCCCCGGCTTCACGGAGCACTACAAGCTCACCTTCCTGCTGAACATGTCCTGGCGCTGGGTGCGCGCGATGCACAACAACTCCGCGCTGACCCTCGCGCCGAGCTCGCCGACGATCGAGCAGCTGCGGGAGCACGGCGTGCAGCGGGTGCACCACTGGGGGCGCGGCGTGGATACGCAGCGCTTCCACCCCGCCAAGCGCAGCGCGGAGCTGCGCGGCCAGTGGCGGGAGGAAGGCCAGGCCAAGCGCAGGACCGCAGCCCCGGCCGAGCCACGCAAGCTGGTGGGCTTCGTGGGCCGCCTGGCCGCGGAGAAGGATGTGGCGAACCTGGCGTCCTTAAATGACAGGGAAGACGTGCAGCTGGTGATCGTCGGTGACGGGCCGGAACGGGAGGAACTGGAGAAGCTCATACCGACCGCGGTGTTCACCGGCGCGCTCTACGGAGAGGAGCTGGCCGTGGCCTTCGCGTCCCTGGACGTGTTCGTCCACCCGGGGCGCTTCGAGACCTTCTGCCAGGCGATCCAGGAGGCGCAGGCCTCGGGGCTGCCGGTGGTCGCGCCCCGTGCCGGCGGGCCGGTGGACCTCGTCGAGGACGGGGTGAGCGGCTTCCTGCTCGACCCGGAACGCTTCGCCGAGGAACTCCCAGGAGCCGTGGGGAAGATCATTGCGGACGGTGCTCAGGAACAGTTTGCCGCCGCGGCATTGACCCGCGTGCAGGGCAAGACCTGGCCCGCGCTGTGCGAGCAGCTGATGGGCTACTACCAGCAGGCCATTACTGCGTGATGGTGCTGGCCGGTATGCCGGGTAGCATGAGAATTTATGTCTAGGGCAAGTCTGGAAAAAGATCCGCGCGAAGTGGCCACGATGTTCGATGCCGTGGGGAAGAACTACGACATCACGAATACGGTGCTGAGCTTCGGCCAGGACCGGCTGTGGCGCAAGCGCACGCGCCGCCGCCTGGATCTCGCGCCGGGGGATAAGGTGCTGGACCTTGCCGCGGGCACGGGCGTGTCCACCGAGGAGCTGGCGGAGTCCGGCGCGTATTGCGTGGCCGCGGACTTCTCGCTGGGCATGCTGCGGGCGGGTTCGCACCGGGACGTGCCGATGATCTGCGCCGATGGCCTGAATCTGCCGTTCGCGGACAATACTTTCGACGCCGTGACGATCAGTTACGGTCTGCGTAATCTGGTGGACTTCCGCGCCGGGTTGCAGGAGATGGCCCGGGTAACGAAGCCGGGTGGCAAGCTCGCGATCGCGGAGTTTTCGACGCCGGTCATCCCCGTCTTCGCGACCGTGTACAAGGAGTACCTGATGCGCGCGCTGCCCGCGGTGGCGAAGGTGGTCAGCTCCAATCCGGAGTCCTATGTGTACCTCGCGGAATCCATCCGCGCGTGGCCGGATCAGGAGGCGCTGGCCCGCGAGATCCGCGCCCATGGTTGGGAGAATGTGGGCTGGCAGAACCTCACCGGCGGTATCGTTGCGCTGCACAGCGGCACGAAGCCGCTGGACTAGTTCGCTGGCATAGCTTCGGGGCGCAGTCCCCGCTTGGCCACGTAGCCCGGGCGCGTTCTGCCCCGGAGATAACGAAAGCCCACGGGAAACCTGGGCTTTCGTGCTTTTCCGGGCCTAGTGGCGGCCGAAGAGGGGGCGCGAGTCCGCAGCGAGGAGCTTATCCACTCCGCGGGAGAGCTTGCCCGCGCCGAGCCACAGCTTCGCCGTGAGATCCCGGTCCTGCGGGGTGACGAGGTTGCCCATCAGGCGGGCCGCGGAGTTCATTACCGTGTGAGCCAACGGCCCGCGCATGCCCACCGGGCCGATGGCGGCCAGCAGGCCCGGCATGGTCAGCAGCATGCCCAGGCGGCGGGCCAGGGCGAAGGCGTCGCCGTACTCCTGGCGCAGCCGGGCGGGCCAGGCGTAGCGCAGTCCGTCGGGGTTGCGGCGGGCGTCGTCCAGCAGTTCGACGAGGAAGCGGGCGGACTCCAACCCGTAGTCGATGCCCTCGCCGTTCAGCGGGTTGACCAGGGCGGCGGAGTCGCCGATGACGGCCCAGTTCCGGCCCGCCACCCGCGTGACGGCCCCACCCATCGGCAACAGGGCGCTGGTGATGCGCTGCGGGGTGCCGAGCTCCCATTCCTCGCGCACCTGGTCGGCGTAGTGGGTCAGCAGCTTCTTGGTGTTCACCTTCGCTGGCCGCTGCGTGGTGGTCAGCGCCCCGCAGCCCAGGTTCACCTGTGGGGTGGGGTTGGCATCCTCCCCGTTGCCCGCCTGCCCGCCGGTCATGGGGGTGCCGAGCGGGAAGATCCAGCCGTAGCCGGGCTGCGCGGTGCCCTCGTGGTCGCGCAGCTCCAGGTGGGAGTGGATCCACGGCTCATCGGCGTGCGGGGTCTCCACGTAGCTGCGGGCGGCGATGCCGTGGACGATGCCGCGTTCCCACTGCACGCCCAGCTGCCGGGCGATGGTGGAGCGCACGCCCTCGGCGAGGACGAGGAACTCCGTGCGGATCTCCGTGGTCGGTACCTCGCGGTTGGTCCCCGCAGCCTTCCCAGCGCGCCCGCCGACGGCCTGGCAGGTCACGGTCCGCCCGCCCTCGGAGACACCCACCGCCTTCAGTCCGCCCTGGAAGCGAGCCCCGGCGTCGATCGCGTGGCGCAGCAGGGCGGCGTCGAAGTCGCTGCGCGGGATCGCGGACCCACGGGCCGGGAACTTCTCGTGCTCAGGCCAGGGCGCGGTGATCGAGCCGCCGAAGCCGTGCAGCTTCAGCCCCTTGATCCGTGGGTGGCCGTCCAGCAGGTGGCCTGCCCCCATCGCCTCCAGGGCACCCACGGCGCGTGGGGTCAGCCCGTCCCCGCAGGTCTTATCGCGCGGCTCGGTGGCGTGATCCGCCATATCGATCACGAGGGTGTCCCAGCCCGCCCGGGCGGCGTGATACGCCGCCGCAGCGCCCGCCGGGCCACCGCCGATGATCAGCACCTCGGCGCGCAGCTGGTCCTTCGATGCCCGCTGCGGGGCAGCGGACTCGCCGCGTGTAGTCGAATCATGCGTGGAGGAAGAAGAGGGGCTCATGAGGCTCAAGGCTAGCCGGGGTGACGTCCTAAAAAGAACCGGAGGACC
>NZ_JASLIP010000089.1 GCF_030152825.1 Corynebacterium sp. | reverse complement strand
TCCCAAATCAAGGGACCCAACCCACCGACCCAGAGGAAGCCCTCCGCAGGCAGCAAGACGAAATCATGGACGATCTTGCCACCGGGGAGGCCGGGAAGCGCGAAACGCGGCCCGCCCTGGAGATCGCGGGTGAGCTCATCGAGAACATCCTCGGCGGCGAGCGTACGCGCTAGGAAAACGCACAGGAAAATACACAGTGAACTGCCACCGACAAGCCCCGGCCGAATGGGTAAAGTGGCAGCCGAAGAAGAACCAAAACCTTAGAAACCGAGAAGCGAAGGAACAAAGAAAATGTCCCAGCCAAACATGAACGACATCATGGCCCAGGCCCAGCGCATGCAGAAGCAGCTGCAGGAGGCGCAGGCGGAAATCGTCGCGTCCTCCATCGTCGGTGAGGCCGGCAACGGCAAGGTCACCCTCGTGCTCTCCGGCGGCGGCGAGGTCCAGGACCTGAAGATCGACCCGGAGGTCGTGGACCCGGAGGACGTCGAAACCCTCCAGGACCTCATCATCGGCGCGTTCCAGGACGCCAACCAGAAGCTGCAGGACCTCGCCCAGGAGAAGATGGGCCCGCTGGCTGACCTCGGTGGCGGCGGACTGCCTTTCTAAACCTTTGACCCCGCGCGACCCTTGGGGGCGGGTGCGCGTGGGGCACGCATTACGGCTAAGCGCCACTGAAGAAACGGGGAAAGTTCACTTTGTTTGAAGGTCCGCTTCAGGACGTTATCGACGAGTTCGCCAGCCTCCCAGGCATCGGGCCGAAAAGCGCGCAGCGCATCGCCCTCCACCTGCTGGAAAACGCGACCGGCGAGGACATCGAACGTTTCCAAGCCGCGCTGGGGAATCTGCACTCCGGCGTGGCGTTTTGCCGTATCTGCCACAACATCTCCCAGGAGGACGTCTGCCGCATCTGCGCGGATTCCTCCAGGGACGCCAGCCTGGTGTGCGTGGTTGAGGAGCCGAAGGATATCCAGGTCATCGAGCGCACCGGTGAGTACCGGGGCAGGTACCACGTGCTCGGCGGGGCGCTGGACCCGCTGAATGGTGTGGGGCCGGGGGAGCTGAACGTGACCGCGCTGGTGCAGCGGATCGGTGGCGTGCTGCCGGATGTGGCGGTGAGCGCGCCGCACGCGTCGGCCGGTGGGCCGGTGCAGGGGTCGCTGATGGATAGCGGCGCTGGTGCTGGTGGCGCTGGCTCGGGCCATGGGGGCGCGGGTGCGGGCGCTGCTGGTGGGGCCAGCGGCGAGAGCACTGCCGACGACGTCGAGTACCGCGAAGCCCCCGAGATCACCGAGGTCATCATCGCCACGGACCCGAACACTGAGGGTGAGGCCACTGCCTCCTACCTGGGGCGTTTGCTGAAGGAATTCCCGGGGCTGACGGTTTCGCGCCTGGCCAGCGGGATTCCCATGGGTGGGGACTTGGAGTTCGTGGACGAGCTCACGCTCTCCCGCGCGTTCGCGGGCCGCACCCAGCTGAAGCTCTAACCCACCCGGCCTGCTCACTGCGCCCCTCACCCACCCCGCCCGCTCCTAGCTAACCCCGGCCCGCTCACCCCGCTCCGCCCCTATTCCGTTTTGCAGAGTTTGATGTCGCTTTTGACCCAATTTCCGGCATCAAACTCTGCAAAACGCACAAAAAAGGGGCGGGGCTCAGGGGACGCGAAAAGAGTACGTGAAAAAAGGGGCACTCTAACCCAGCGTCCGTGCGGAAAAGGCACGTGAATAAGGAGGCTCCTAGCCCAGCTCCTCCGCGACCTCCCCAGCCACCTCGCGCGCGAAAGGCTGCACACCCATGATCGTGCCGGAACCGGGCCCCGTCGTCTCACCGAGACCCACCAGGTAAAACCCGGATACGGCGGAGCGCAACCGCCCCGCATCCGTCGTCCGCACCAGCTCGCGGAACGGCCGCACCGCCGGGCGGAAACCCGTGCACCACACGAGCTCATCGAAGCCCGCCGCCGTCAGCTCATCCAGCGAATCGAACATTGGTGTCGCCCGCAGCGCACCTGAATCCCGGGCCTCCAGCACCTTCGGCAGCATCACAATCTCCCCGAGATTACGATCGCCACCGGGGTCGTCCTCACCAGCAAGAACAGCATGCGCACGTTCCCGATTCCGCCGGAACAACACGCGCCCGTCGACGTCGTCGGGCATCCACCGCGGTTCGTGGCGGGTGAACCACGTGACCTCCGCGACGTCCGTGAGCTCCGCCGCGATCTGCGCCCCCGAGTTCGCTGCGCCGACCACCGCGACCTTCTTGCCGCGGAACTCTTCCGGCCCCGGGTACGTCGCGGAATGCCGCTGCCGCCCGCGGAAGGTGCCGGGCAGGAAGGGGACGAATGGCGCCGACCACGTCCCCGTCGCCGCGACGACGGTGCGCGCCCGGAACTCGCCCTCGCTGGTGTCGAGGACGAAGCCGCCCGCGGTGTCTGCGTTTACTTTCAGGACGTCAACAGGGCGCCGAATGTCGAAGCCATAGCGTTGCTCGTATGCGGTGAAATAGTCGATGACGTGCTGGGCGTCCGGGTAGTCCCCGGGTCCGCGGTACTTCGGCATCAGCATGCCTGACATGTTGGAGAAGCCCGGGGTGGAGAACAGGGTCATGGAAGGCCAGACGTGTCGCCACGCGGCGCCGGGGCCGGGCTGATTGTCCAGAATCACTGGGGTGATGCCGCGCCTCTGCAGGTAGAACGCAGTGGAGAGCCCGGCCTGGCCGGCGCCGATGATGATGCAATCGTGGATGTGGGCGACCATGAGCACTGAATATACCGAGGGGGAGCGGGCGCTCACACACTGGCCGACGGGGATCGGCCACCCGCCAAAAAGTTATTAATAAAAAATAAAAAGCGAAGTTACTTCGAGGCAACTCCCAGGAAATCCGCCACGGTTAATTTTCGACGTGGCCTTTCAAGTGATTAGTTCAAGAGGAGTTCTCTGACAATGCAAGAAAAGAAGCCCTTCCGGGCGACGCTGCTCGCAATGGCTGCAGTAACGACCCTGACCACCACTGTTGGTACCGCCAATGCAGCCCCGGGCCTGGTCGGCTCCAGCGACTTGGGCTCCAGCGACCTCGGATCGAGCCTCCCAGGATCCAGCGACCTGGGTTCCAGCGCCCCAGGCGAGACCGGCCTCTACGAGGGCTCCGTCGAAGCCGCAGAGAAGGACGCCGAGGACCAGTCCACCATCACCGGGCACGTCTTCGACGATGCGAACAAGAACTCCACCCACGACAAGGATGAAAAGGGAATCGAGGGCGTCAAGGTCACCAACGGCCGTGACGTGACCACCACCGACGCCAAGGGCCGCTACACCCTCCCGGTGTACGAGGACATGAACGTCTCCGTCACCCAGCCCGCCGGCTGGCAGGTCCCCGTCGACGCGGACAACTTCGCCCAGTTCAGCTACGTCCACAAGCCGGCCGGCTCCCCGAAGGACCTGAAGTTCGGCGGTCTCAAGCCCACCGGCGCCGTCCCGGAGTACGTGAACTTCCCGATGGCAAAGTCCCAGGCCACAGCCAAGGACGACCAGAACTGCGTCGTCGCTTCGGACACCCAGACCTACGACAAGGAAGAGGTCGAGTACGCCCGCAAGGGTGCGCCCGCCGACCTGACCCAGCGCAACGACTACGATGGCTGCGGCATCATGCTGCTCGGCGACAACGTCGGCGACGACCTCAGCCTCAACCCCGACCTGCGCAGCCTGTACAAGGACGTCAACGGTCCGGTCCGCGCCCTCCCTGGCAATCACGACCAGGACTACGACGTCGACTCCGACAAGGACGCCACCGACACCTACCGCGCGCAGTTCGGTGCCCCCTACTACTCCTACGAGGTCGGCAACACGCACTTCATCGCCCTCGACAACATTGAATACAAGGGCCAGAAGCCGGGCGGCGGCAACGGCGGCTACTACGAGAAGGTCGGCGAGCAGCAGCTCGAATGGCTGAAGAACGACCTCGCGGACGTCCCGAAGGACAAGCACGTCGTCGTCTATGCCCACGCGCCGATCGTGAACTACAAGGAAGTCATCACCGACGACGCCAACGCCCTGTACGAGGTCCTGGACGGCTACAGCAACGCGGTCACCGTCGGCGGTCACACCCACACGCTGGAGCACCTGCGCGCGGGTGATAAGCGCGAGGAGTGGGCAGCCGAGGGCATTGAGTCCCTGCCGATCGAGCAGGTTGTGGCTGGTGCCGTGTCCGGTGACTGGTACTCCGGTGGGCTCACCGATAACGGTGTGCCGCACGCGTACACCCAGGACGCAGCGGAGCCGGGCGTGTACACCCTGACTTTCTCCGGTTCCGGTGACGCGGTGACCCGCGGCGGTTTCTACACCGTGCGCAACGAGGACCAGGATCATCAGCAGCTGATCGGTGTGAACAGCCCCGCGTGGCGCGACTGGGCTGCGAAGGCTCAGGAGTGGCAGGACGCCGAGAAGGCCGGCCCGGAGCCAGAGGAGATCGACCCGCTGGCTGTGAACAAGGACGACCTGCGCGATGGGAAGTCTTACCTGACCAGCAGCGTTTTCGGTGGTTCCAGTGCCTCCAAGGTGGAGATGACGATCACTGGCGAGGACGGCGAGGCGCGCACCCTCGACGTTGAGCACACCCAGCCGCACCAGGGCGAGGCGCTGAACGAAGGGTGGGAGTTCACCGACCCGATTTCTGCGACGCACAACCTGTCCACCAGCGGCAACGTGGCGAAGGCGAGCCCGCACCTGTGGCGCGCGGCGCTGCCGGAGGACCTGTCTCCGGGCACCTACGAGGCCCAGGTCAAGGCCGTGGATAACTTCGGGGAGACCAACACCCAGAAGGTGACCTTCACGGTCCGCTAGGGGTTGCTAAGGGTTTCGCTTGGGCTGCTCGCGGTTGCTTGGGCCGGTCCAGCCCGGTGTCGACCCGGCGGCCACCCAGTTGTGGCCTACCCGTTGTGTTTCGCTCTCCCCCTCCGCGTATTGCAGAGTTTGATGCCGGAAATCGGTCCAAAAGCGGCATTAAACTCTGCAAATCGCATATAAGGGGGGCAGGGCTAGGCGGGCGGGGGTTAGCCCAGGCGCTCGCGGCGCAGCCGCTCCACCTCGGCGGTGAGCTGCGCTGCGAACTCACGGCCGTCCGGGCTCCCAGCACCCGCACCGGCACCCACGCCCGCGCCAGCACCAGCACCTGCACCCGCGCCAGTGTTCGCGCTGTCCGCGCCTCCCGCGCCGGCAGTCTCAGCGTCCCCAGCCGGCACGCCCTCGAACTCCGCGATGCTGCCCGCACCCAGCTCCGGCAGCTCAGCCACAGTCGTCCCGAGCGCACGCGCGAGTAGCACGTCCGCGAGCTGCGGGTTCCGCGCCAGCGCCGGCCCGTGCATGTACGTCGCGATCACAGAACCCTGTACCGCGCCTTCGTAGCTTTGCTGTTTCTCGCTGTCCTTCATTACGACGTCAGCAGCCTCAACGCCGTGCGCGTCCGTGTTTCCGACCATCCCGCCGCGGGCGCGCAGGATGCCCAGCGGGC
>NZ_JASLIP010000081.1 GCF_030152825.1 Corynebacterium sp. | reverse complement strand
CGGGCTGCCAGTGGCTAACACGGAGCACAAGCTCGCGGCCGTCGAATCGGGAGAGGAGATTCCGCGGCCGAGCAACGGGCACTCGGAGGTCGGCGAGCTGTGGGTGCGTGGCCCCCAGGTGATGCTCGGCTACCTGAACCGCGACCGGGAGACGGCAGAATCGCTCGTGGACGGTGACTGGCTGCGCACGGGCGACCTCGCGATCCAGGACCCCGAGGGCAATGTGTATATCGTGGACCGGCTCAAGGAGGTCATCAAGTACAAGGGCTACCAGGTCGCTCCCGCTGAGCTGGAAGCCCTGCTGCTCACGCACCCGGAGGTCGCGGACTCCGCGGTGATCGGGGTCGCGGATGAGGACGGCTTGGAGATCCCCAAGGGCTTCGTCGTGCTGCAGCAGAACGCCACGGCCACGGGTGAGGACATCATGGCCTACGTGGCAGAGCAGGTGCCGAGCTATAAGAAGATCCGCGCCATCGAGTTCATCGATGCCATCCCGAAGTCCTCGACCGGCAAGATCCTGCGTCGGGTGCTTCGGACCCGCGAGGGCTAGCGCGGCCCAGGGGTGCTCCGGGGTCCGGTCCCCTGCCCTCGTATCCCTGGCAGGTAGCTCAAGCCAGGGCAGGTGGTCCCAGGGCCGGTTGTTTTTAGCGCGGAGGCTGCTGGCCGGCGTAGGAAGCGGCAATGACGGTCGCGCTTCCAGCGGCGATCTCTGTGTGGCCTGCGTCGCGGACCTCAACCACCGGCCACTGCCCGCCCACCGCGGTGATCCACCGTGAGCTCGCAGCGGCGGCATCCGCGGCGGGACGCTCCGCGAGTGCGGCCCGCTTGCCTGCGAAGTCCTCGGCCGGGATTTCCCGCACGTGCACAGGGCAGCCTAGCTCGAACCACTCGACCGCCTGCTCCGGGCTGAGGAAAGCGGCATAAAGCATCGACCCGTGGCCAACCTGGGCTGCGGCCTTGCCGACGGTCATGCCCAGCCCAGCGTCGACGAAAATAACCGGGTGCAAAGGATCCGGTTCGGGTGTGGGCAGCGGCCCGGGCTCGGGTGGCAAGTCGGAGCCCTGGATCTGCAACTTGTTGATCCTTGGGTCCACCCCATGAACGGGCCCCGGGAGGAACGCCTTGGCCTTCGCCCCGTGCACATTCACCTCATGCCCGGGCAGCTCGAGGACCGCCTCCCACTTGCCGGCGCGGGCGCGGCGCGCGAGTTTGCGAATCTTCGCGCCGTACCAGCCCTTCAGCGACTGCGCCCACTCGCTATCTTCCTCGCCCGCTCGGGAGTCGAGGCATACCCGAGCGCAGGCGGAGGCGGCCGCGGCGAGGAGGTCGTGGCGCAGCGGCGCGTCAGTCTTCGGCAGGTGCAGAACCATCGGCATCGCCTGGACGCTGCTCGGGTCGTCCGGATCTTCGATACCGGGGTGCCCAGCAAGGTGGACGAGCATCGCATGCGCCCGCCGGATCAGCTCCCGCTCGTCCGTTTGCAGCTCCCCGGGGTCGTTGTGGTTGCGCACTAGTCCTGCAGTGGTGGACGCCGGTAGGTGCCGTCAGCCATGTCCTCGTGCTCGATCTCGGAGCGGGAAATGCCGAGCAGGAAGAGCACCTGGTCAAGGAATGGGTAATTCACCGAAGCGTCCGCCACCTCACGCAGGGCTGGCTTCGCGTTGAAGGCAATGCCCAGGCCCGCAGTGGAGAGCATGTCGATATCGTTCGCACCATCGCCCACTGCCACAGTCTGGTTGAGCTTGATGCCATTCGACCAGGCGAACTCCTTGAGGGATTCGGCCTTCGCGCGGCGATCAATGACCGGGCCGATCACGCGACCCGTGAGCTTACCCTCGCGGATCTCCAAGGTGTTGGCTCGGGCGAAGTCGAGACCCAGCTCTCGCGCCAGGGGTTCGATGATCTGAATAAAACCGCCGGAAACCACGCCGGTCTTGTAACCCAGGCGCTTGAGGGTGCGAATCGTGGTGCGCGCACCTGGGGTGAGCTTGATGTCGTTTGCGACCTTCTCCACCACCGATGCATCGAGCCCAGCCAGAGCATTGACACGCTCGTGGAGGGACTCCGCGAAGTCGAGTTCACCACGCATGGCTCGCTCGGTAACAGCAGCGACCTCGTCCTCGCGGCCAGCGTAGGCCGCCAGCATCTCGATGACCTCCTGCTGGATGAGGGTGGAGTCCACGTCGAAGCAGATCAGGCGTTTGCTGCGGCGAGCCAGGCCGGCGCGCTCGACTGCGATGTCGAGGTGTAGCTCAGCGGTGAGCTCAGAGACAGCCTTGCGCAGCTCGACTCCGCCGCCCGGTCGGGGGTTAGCGACGGTGAAGTGGATCTCCAGGCCGGTGACCGGGTAATCGGCGATCCCACGAATCGTGTCGATGTTCGCACCCTCGGCGGCCAGCGTTTGGCCGATCCGCTGAACATCCTCGGCGGTGATTCGGCGCCCGAGCACAACCATGACGTGGGAGGGCATCGGCTTGGTGGCCATGGCTTCCGTGTCCGTCTGGATCTGCACGCTCATGCCGAGGGCCTCCAGGTCGGCAGGCAGCTCGTTGTTGAGGGTCGCCAACGTATCGGCGTCGACGCCGACGAGGGCGGCGAGCGCGAGGTTGCCGCGGAAGACGGATTGCTCGATGTCGATGAGCTGGACGTCGTGGGCGGCGAGGCCACGGAAGAAGCGGGCGGTAACGCCGGGTTGGTCGTCGCCGGTGACGATGATGACGGCGGGTTCGTAGCCGTTATTCAGGATGGATTCCAGCTCTTCGGGGAAAGCGAGCCTCGTGGGCTGGAGATTATCGACTGGGGTGGAGTTACTTGCGCTAGTCACACTCACGATTGAACCACAGTGGCTGCGTCGAGGAGGACCCGCTACCCCCGTTTTTCGGCAAA
>NZ_JASLIP010000066.1 GCF_030152825.1 Corynebacterium sp. | reverse complement strand
GATCAGCCCGATGAACGGAATCGCACCCACGACGGTGACTGTGACGGCCGCGATGATAGCCACGATGACGATGGCGGAGTACTCGACAAGCTTGACGCGGACGCCCACTCCCTTAGCCAGGTCGTGGCCCAGGCCGAGCAGAGTCAACCGGTCAGCGAGAACGTAGGCAGCGAGGGCAAGCAGTGCGACGAGCCAAAGGAGCTCATAGCGGCCACGGAGCACGCCTGCGAAGGATCCGAGCTGCCATGCGCCGAGGCTCTGCAGCAGGTCGAAGGAGTATGCGAAGAACGTGGTGGCGGCACCAATGATGCCACCGTAGATGATGCCCACCAGCGGAACCGTGAAGCCGGTTCGCACCTTGATTCGGGACACGATGACCAGGAAACCAATCGTGCCGATGAGCGCGGTAAGACTGGCCATCCCGAGCTTCGCCCACATCGGGGCACCGGGAAGCAGGAGCGCGACGACCAACAAACCAGCCATCGCGGACTCCGTGGAGCCGACGGTAGAGGCCTCAACGAAGCGGTTGCGGGCCAGCAGCTGCATGATCAGCCCGCCCATGGCCAACGCAGAACCAGCCAGCAAGGCGGCCAGGGTGCGCGGAATACGGGAGACAGCGACCACGGAGGAGTCCGCGTCCGCAGCCCCCAGCATCAGGCTGAGCAGCGAGAGCAGCACGAGAACGCCCACGAGGATCATGGCGTAGACGGGACCGCGCGAACGAGGTGTTGTTTGCTGGTCTGCGGATTCGTCCGTTGCCGCGGGATGGCCTCCTGCAGCAGTGTCGATTGCGGCGTCCTGAGCATCGACCTGATCCCGGTACGAGGTCTGCGGGGCACGCGACAAGGGGACTCCTGCTTGCCTCGTCAGGGTGCTCACGGAACCGTTGGTACCCATCTTGCTCGCTACTCTCCTACTACCGTCTCGCTCGCTTGTTACGTGATTGAACCGCGCCCCGGGTGCCCGTGGCGCGGTCATTGTTTTATTAGAGTGCCTGCTCGATATCGTCGAGCATGGTGTTCAGGCCGTCGATGCCGCCACCGTTGAGGTACCAGTCAGCACCGCTCAGCATGTAGATCCGGTCTTCCTTGGCCGCATCCGTCTGCTTGACCAGCTCGTTGTCGAGGGTGGCCTTCGCGGAGTGGCCTTCCTGGCCGATCGCTGCGTCGCGGTCGATCACGAAGATGGTCTTCGGGTTGATCTTCTTCAGCAGCTCGAAGGAAGCGTTCTCGCCGTGAGAGCTATCGCTGTCGGTATTGCCTGCCGGGGTGAAGCCGAGATCGTTGAAGACCAGGCCGAAGCGGGATTCCGCACCGTAGAGGCTGATCTCCCCGCCACTGGTCATCAAGACGGCGGCCTCCTTCTTATCGGCCGGAACGGAGTCGGAGATCTTCTTCACGCGCTCGCGGATCTCGTCGGCCTTCTCCTTAGCTTCGGCTTCCTTGCCGAAGAGCTTGCCCAGAGCCTCGACACGCTCCAGATTGCTCTCGATCGTGTAGTGATCGTAGTTAATCGTCATGTTCGCGGTCGGGGCGATCTTCTCGAACTCCTTGAGCATCTTTGCCTGACGCCCGCCGATGATGATCAGATCCGGATCCGCTGCGGCGATGGCCTCCATGTCCGGCTCCTTCAGAGAACCAGCGTTAGCCTCGATCCCCTCTGCAGCCTTCGGCATGGTGGCAGCCCTGGCGGTGGACACGACGCGGTCCTTCTCTCCCAGCGCAGCCAGGGTATCGAGGGAAGCGTAGTCGAGGACGACGATGCGCGTCGGCTCGGACTCCAGCTCGACGGTACCGTTCTCAGCTTCGAGGGCATAGGTCCGATCCGCGTTATTCTGCTGGCTGGACGCGGAGTTATTCTCGGCGGAGTTGTCCTCGGCTGCGCAGCCCGTGAGGATCAGGGAGAATCCGGCAGCTGCTGCAACGAGTGCGTGGGAGATCTTCAATCTTGTGCTCTTCCTAGTTCGTCCCGGTCCGCCTCTTCGGGGAGACACGGCCGGTATTATTCCGAAGGTTGACCGAACAAGCAAGGTTAGCTTGCCCTAAGTCCCCCTCGATACTGTCAAAGAGAGTGAAGATAGGCAAGCCTAAATTGAGCCCTTCGCGGAGTTAGGCAACATTCTTGTTTCTAATTACCCCCATTGCCGGGTGAACAGGGGGTAAAAGCCACTAGAAGCAGTCGAGCCATCCCGTCACGCGCTCCTCCACGGATGCCACATCGAGGGCCACTTCCTCGAGCACTTCTCCCCGCGATGCGTGCGCCAGGTACTCCTGCGGCACCGCGAGCAGACGCACCGGTGTATCCACCTCCGCGGCGCTCAACGCCGCCTGCAGCGCAGAACCAGCCCCGCCGTGGATACCGTTATCCTCGACCGTCACCACGAGGTCGGCATCGCTGGCGAGCTCGACGAGTTCCTCGGAGACCGGGTAGACCCAGTGTGGATCCACGACCGCAGACTCCCAGCCCTTCGCCTTGGCCGCCTCAGCTGCCGCCCGGGACTGCCCCACGAGCGCGCCGTAGTTAATCACCAGCAGCTTCTTCGCACCGTCCCCATCTGTCGTGCGGTGGTCGAACAGGACGTCGTAGCCCTCCTCCTGCCGAAGGGCAGGAATGTCTGCCGGAACGCTGCCCTTCGGGAAGCGCACGACGGTGGGGGCGTCGTCAACACCGAGGCACCGGTCCAGCGCCACGCGCAGTTGCGCTCCGTCGCGAGGGGCAGCGACATGAATCCCCGGCACAATTCCGGTGATAGACATGTCCCACATACCGTTGTGGCTGGCACCATCCGGGCCGGTAATGCCAGCGCGATCCAGCACAAAGGTCACGCCCAGCCCCAGCAGACCGACATCCATCAGCACCTGGTCGAAGGCACGGTTGAGGAAGGTCGAATACACCGCAACAACCGGGTGCAAGCCGCCCAAGGCAAGGCCAGCCGCGGAGGTGACGGCATGCTGTTCTGCGATGCCGACATCGAAGGTGCGCTGCGGAAAAACCTCACCGAACTCAGCGAGTCCCGTGGGGCCGGCCATCGCGGCGGTGATCGCCACGACGTCATCCCTCTCCCCCGCCCGCTCGATGAGGTGGGAGGAGAACACCTGGGTCCAGCCAGGCTTCGAGGCTTCCTTCGGCACACCGGTGACTGGGTCGATCACGCCCGTGGCGTGCATCTGATCAGCTTCGTCGTTCTCCGCCGGGTCGAAGCCCTTGCCCTTGTGGGTGATCGTATGGACGATGACGGGGCCACCGTAGTCCTTCGCGTAACGCAGCGCGTTCTCCACCTGGCCGATATCGTGGCCATCAACCGGGCCAATGTACTTCAGCCCCAGGTCGGAGAACATTTCCTGCGGGAGGATAGAGTGCTTGACCGCTTCCTTGAGGCCGGAAATCAGCTGGAATGCACGGTCCCCAACCCAGCCCATGCGGCCGAGGGTGTTTTTCCCGGACTCCATGACCTTGTCGTAGGCGGGCTGCAGGCGCAGCGCGGCAAGGTTTTCTGCCAGCCCACCGATGGTCGGCGAGTAGGAACGCCCATTGTCGTTGACGACGATGACGATCGAGCGCTTCTTGCCGGTGGCGATATTGTTCAGCGCCTCCCAGCACATGCCACCTGTGAGTGCCCCATCACCAACGACAGCCGCGACGTGACGGTGAGACTGGCCGCTGAGCTCGAAGGCCTTGGCCAGCCCGTCGGCGTAAGAAAGGGATGCCGAGGCGTGGGAAGACTCGGTCCAGTCATGCGGGCTTTCCGCGCGGTCAGGGTAGCCCGACAGGCCGTCCTTCTGTCGCAGCGTGTCGAAGAGATCGCGGCGCCCCGTGAGGATCTTGTGCACGTACGCCTGGTGTCCCGTGTCGAAGATCAGGGGGTCGGACGGCGAGTCGAAGACACGGTGCAGCGCCATCGTCAGCTCGACGACACCGAGGTTCGGACCCAAGTGTCCGCCGGTCGCGGAAACTTTTTCAATCAAAAATTCCCGAATCTCCTGCGCCAGCTGATCCAGCTTGCCCTCATCGAGCATCTTCAGATCCGCTGGTGAGGAAATATTTTCAAGGATTCCCATTGAACTCAGTTTCTCTCCATCCCACATTGAATTCGCTGGCCCCATCTTAGTGGGGACACCGGTTTCAGCGTTATTCGCCCGCCGCCTCGAAGTACATCAGTGTCTCGACGTGATGGGTCAACCCGAAAGCGTCGACAATCTCCATCTCGCGCAACTCATAACCCGCGTCTCGCCACAGGCCCGCGTCGCGGGCTGCCGTGGCGGGGTCGCAGCCGATGTGAATCACCCGCGGTGGGCGGTGCTGCGCGATATTCTGGATGACGGCGGCCCCCGCCCCCGTCCGCGGCGGGTCGAGAACGACGGCGTCCAGGTCCGCGACCTCTTCGAGGTTCTCCAGCCACGCGCCGACGTCGCTGCTGCGGAACCGCACGGCCGTGTCCGTCCCTTCTGAGTCGGCTTCCCGGGCTGCAGCGAAGGCTTCCTGTCCAGCACGAGTTGCACTGCTCGCGACGTCCACAATCTCAACATTGCGCGCGGAGCCCAGCAGGCCCGCGGACAGAGCGCCGCAGCCACCGTAGAGATCCCACACGGTGTGCAGCTCTCCGTTCAGCCGGTCGGCGACCCAGCGGGCGTAATAGGCGCTGGCTTGGATGTGAGACTGCCAGAACGCGTCCACCGGCACCTTCCAGCTCACGCCGAAGTGCGAATGCAGCACCTCGCCATCGCCGTCGAGAACACGGCGTTTCCGCCCCCGGCGGGTCTTCTTGAGCTCCACGACGGAGCGCTTACCGTCTCGACCGACACCCACCACGACCTCGCTGTGTGGGCTGGGATTAAGCCCGGCGACGCCCTCGGTCATCCCGGGCAGCCATTGGGAGCACTCCACCTCAGCCAGCGGGACGATCTCGTTGCTCTTCGGCTTCCGCAGACCAGCCTGCCCGTCCGCGTCGACGCCGAGTCGTACGCGGTGGCGGTAGTGGGTAAAAGGCCACAGGCTCGTCGCGCGAACATGAGCATCGAGGAATTCTTGCGGCAGCTCGAACTTGGCTAGGCGGCGGAACTGGTCAATGACCACCGCCTGCTTAAATTCCAGTGAGCCGTGGGCATCAACGAAGTCGAGGTCGCAGCAACCAGCTCCGGCCTCAGCAGCGTCGCATTGCCCAGCCGCCCGGTGCGGGCTCGGCTGGTCAATAGCTAGCGCTTGACCAGTGCGGAACCTTTGCTTGCCGCTTTTTTTAGCTGGGTCCAGCGCAACCTCGACCCCCTTCTCCCCGGGCAACCCGCCACGAACAAATACGATCTGTCCGTCGTGTTGTCCAATGACAACGCCTCGGTGGCCGGGTTGATCCAGATCCAGAGTGATGGTCTCCGGGCTAGTCATTTCCGTCCTCGTTGGGATCCTGCTGCTGTGCCGGGGCATTCTGCTGCTCCTGCAGGTGTCGCGCCAGCTCCTCAACCATGGCCTGCGGCAGCTGAACCGGCAACGGATCGCCGGCGGGGATTGGGTCCGTGCCGCGAACAACGAAGGTGCGGGCAATGATCTCGCGGCCCAGCGCCGCCATCTGCTCAGCGGACTCCTGTGGGCCGGCGAGCGTCATGCGCAGCATCCATCGCGGGCCGGTCGCCCCAATAACTCGTAGTGTGCCCTCACCGGACTCTGCAACGATCTCCGCGCCCCAGGGCCCCTCCTCGGTGGTTGTCTCCAGGCCGTCGGCTGCCATGCCCTCGATGAGCGTCGGCACCGTGTTATCCCAGAGTTCGCCGGTGGTTGGGGCGGCGAAGGCCACCGGGGTGACCCGGCCGAATGGGGTGAGGATGTGGAGCATTTGCGGGCCATCATCGCCCATCTCCACCTGTACCTCGGCCTCGTGTGGAACCGGGATCATCATGGATCCCAGGTCGAGTCCGCCCTTGGCGAAATCGCTGAAATTGTATTCACGATAGTCCAGCGTGTCCCCGTCGAAGGGCCCAAAATCCTCACCCTGGACCGGTTGGTCAGCGTCTCCCGGTCCGGCTACGGCGTTTTCCGCCGCATCAGAGACCTCCGGCTCGGCCTGGCTCTGAGTTGCGCTTGGTTCCGCACCGCTTGGTTCGTTTTTCTTCTTAGAAAATGGCCACATTTTAAACTACTGTCCTTCCTCACTTGCCAACGCGACGCTGGCTAGCGCCACCGTGGGAGTTTAAAAGCTGGAAATTAAACTTAATCGGCTACCGGGACCGGCTGCCCGACCCCGCATCAACTCGTGCCGGTGGAGCCGTGGCCACCACCTCCGCGGGCGGTCTCCCCGAGTTGCTCAATGCTGTCCACAGCCACGACGTCGCAGAGGCTGACCTCCTGAATGAGCAGCTGAGCGATGCGTTCACCCCGGCTGATGCTGATTCTTTCTTGCGGGTCAAGGTTGATCAGGTTGACCTTGACCTCCCCCCGATATCCCGCATCGATGGTGCCGGGCGCATTAACGATCGACAATCCCTTCTTCACCGCCAGTCCGCTGCGCGGGTGAACCAGCCCAACCTTGCCGACCGGCACCGCCATCGCAATTCCCGTCCCCACCAGGCTGCGCTGCCCGGGGTTCAAGGTAATGTCCTCGGCGGAGTAAAGATCGATGCCCGCATCGTCGGGGTGTGCCCGGTTCGGTAGCGGGAGAGATGGATCAATCTGAAAAATTTCCAACGGGCTGCTCATGAGGCTCCACTCTACAAGGTCATTCCCATCTCGTTATTGGCCCGCTGCAGGAAAGTCTCCCCTCGGTGGGAGCCACGGCGGCTTCGGAACACCTGATGGTGTGTGGGTAAGATGGTGGCCGGTAATTGCCACCCAATAACGGCTCAGTATGGCGCCTCACCGCCTGCGAGGCCGGGCCCGGGTAAAGATCCACATGTAGACGAGGAGCACTCTGCGAGTCATGGACGCTGTGAACGGAGCATCGACCCCACCGGCGAAGACCGACGAGGCGGCGGGCACGCGGGTGCTGTACAGCGAGACCCAGCGCGTTCCGCTGTCCTGGTGGCTTGCCGCCACCGGTGTGGTCGCTATCATCGCTTGGCAAGCTCAAATGGGGCGCGACTGGTGGTGGTCGATCGTGGCCGGGGTGTTCGCAGCCGCCCTCGCTGCCTGGGGGCTCATCGCGCTTTCTCGGACGAAGGTCGAGGTCGTGGAAGACTCCCGGGGTGGCAGGATTATCCGCGCGGGCGATGCCCAGCTGCCGGCCTCCGTGGTCGACCGCACGCTGGTCATCCCGCCCACCGCGAAGCAAGCTGCGTTGGGTCGCCAGCTTGACCCTGGCGCTTTCGTCATTCACAAGGGCTGGATTCCGACGATGGCGATGCTCGTGCTTGACGATCCGTTGGACCCCACCCCCTACTGGCTGGTCTCCAGCAAGAACCCCCAGGAACTGCTGGAGGCGCTGGGAAGGCCCATTTACTAGGGTTCCCAGCGCCTCCGCGCTCCCGGTCTGCACGGTGTTACACCCACAGGCCGGGTCTTTTATGCCTTAAGCGCAGTCGATGCAGATGAACTCGGTATCGCTGAGCTTCTCACCGATACGGCTGCGGTGCTGCACGAGGAAGCACTCGGAGCAGGTGAACTCGTCGTTCTGCTTTGGCGTGACCGTGGTGGACAGTTCCTCGCCGGAGACTTCCTCCATCGGCAGTTCGAAGGGTTCCACGATTTCGCCATCGTCGGTGTCCGAGATAGCTGGCTCCGCCTTCTCAGCGGCCTTCAAGCCTTCCAGAGAATCGGTCTCCAGCTCTTCCTCGGCGCTTCGTCGCGGTGCATCGTAGTCCGTGGCCATCGTTGTCCTCCCACACTCCTCGGATGATGCTCATCAGTTCTTGGGCGGGCTCCCCGCCACCTGCCGCATCGCGGGCCACAAGCCCTTTCTTCACGGCAGCCATTCGGCCCCTAGTCGAGGGTGCCTCATGTGTGCTGAACGCGGATATTAGGCCATGAGGTGCACACTTGTCACCTCCCTCATAGTCATCGCAAAGAAAGTTGCTCGATGCTACCCCCTGCACCCTGGCTAAGCAGCATTTTTTCGAGTTCTTCCTGCACCCCCGGCACGCCGGCGATGATGGGCAGCCCGCTGTCCGCCGTGTAGTTCATCGTGGGGGTGAGCACGGTTGCGCCCGCCCTTGCAGCAATCAGCGCGCCGGCCGCGAAGTCCCAGGCGTTGAGCCCGTGCTCGTAGTAGCCGTCCACCTGACCGCTGGCCACCATGCAGAGGTCGAGCGCGGCGGAACCCAGGCGGCGGATATCTCGTACGTGTGGCAAGACGGTGCCCAACACGCGTGCCTGTCGCTGGCGGCGCTCGGCGTCGTAGGAAAAACCGGTCGCCACGAGCGCCTGTGCTACGTCCTTCCGTGCATCCTGCCGGCTGATGTTCTTGCGATCACCGACAACTGCCTCCTCGCTCCTCAAATCAACGGGAGCGACTGTCGCGGGGCCGCCGACACAGGCGCCGAAGACATGGCCATGGGCGGCGTCCACAACCGCACCTGCCACCGGCACCCCGTCGAGGGCAGCAGCCACCGACACAGAGAAGGCGGGAATCCCGTAGACGAAATTGACGGTGCC
>NZ_JASLIP010000051.1 GCF_030152825.1 Corynebacterium sp. | reverse complement strand
AACAACATATGCACACAACACTCCACACCCACAACACTGTGGCGCTTCACGTTAAGGCGGATTCCGAGCTTATCACCCACATGAACCAGAAGCAAACCGGAGAAAAACTCTCGATCACTCACCGTTCACCAAAGACAGTGACAAGGAAACAAGACCGAAGGGGAACCCAACCACCCGGCATCAGCGCCGGCGGCCTTGCAGATCAATAATCTACACACACCCCACAACAAACACAAAACCCCAGGTGGAAGCAGAAAGCCCGGGCATCGTTATGGCCAACGATGCCCGGGGTTGTTCAACAGCTTCGGCGCTCACGACAGGGCCGGCGCAGCGCTGCTCGCCTAGGAGCTAATCTTCGCGCCAGCGAAGTTCTTCTTCCCCTTACGCAGCACCAGCCAACCGCCAACCAGAAGGTCTTCCGCAGAGACGGTCCACTCGGCGTCGTCGATGCGCTCGTTATTTACGTACGCACCGCCCTCCTTAATGGTTCGGCGGGCCGCACCATTGGACTTCTCCAGACCAGCGGCGACGAGTAGCTCGACGAGGCTTGCACCAACTGCACCCTCCGCGACCGTCGTCTCCTGCAGAGCCGCGGCGAGAGTCTGCTCGTCGAGTTCGCTCAGGTCAGCGCGACCGAACAGCGCCTGGGCAGCCAGCTCGACCTTGCCGACAGCGTCCTCACCGTGAACCAGCGCCGTCATTTCCTGGGCGAGAACACGCTGCGCCTCCCGCTTGAACGGGCGCTCGGCGACCTCCACGGCAAGGCGGTCGATCTCCTCGCGGTCCAGGAAGGTGAACATCCGGAGGAACTTCACCACGTCGGCGTCGGCGGTGTTGAAGAAGTACTGGTACCAGCTGTACGGGCTCGTCAGCTCCGGGTCGAGCCACAGGTTGCCGCCCCCCGTGGACTTGCCGAACTTCTTGCCCTCGGAGTCCGTGACCAGCGGAACCGTCAAGCCGTGGACAGAATCCCCGTCCATGCGGCGGACCAGGTCCACACCAGAGACGATGTTGCCCCACTGATCGGAGCCACCGACCTGCACGCTGACGTCGTGCTCGCGGTGCAGGTGAACGAAGTCATTCGCTTGCAGCAGCATGTAGGAAAACTCGGTGTAGGAGATGCCGTCGGCAGCGAGGCGACGCTTCACGGTGTCGCGGGAAAGCATCGTGTTCAGCGAGAAGTTCTTGCCCAGATCGCGCAGGAAGTGGATGACGGACATGTTGCCAATCCAGTCAGCGTTATTGACCAACGTCGCGGGGTGCAGGTCCTTGCCCGACTCCTCGAGCTCAGCACTTCCCTCGAAGAGGAGGAAAGCGCGCAGCTGCTTCTTGATGTGCTCCACGTTTTCGGCGACCTGCTCCTCGGTCAGCATGGAGCGCTCGCCCACGTCGCGCGGGTCGCCGATCATGCCGGTGGCACCACCCGCCAGGGCGAAAGTCTTGTGGCCGGCCAACTGGAAGCGTCGCAACAGGAGCAGGGGCACCAGGTGGCCGGCGTGGAGGGAATCGCCCGTCGGGTCGAAGCCGCAGTAGACCGCGGTCGGGTTCTTCAGCTGCTCGCGAAGTTCATCAAGGTCGGTGGAGTCGGCGATCAGCCCGCGCCACTGCAGCTCGTCAACCAGGTTGGAGTTTTGGGTCGTCTCGTTAGACATGTTTTTCCTCAGTCAAAGATGTGTGATCGTTTTTAAGCTTCTGCCAGCGGCCAGTCGACCGCCTCATCAGTGAGCAGAACCGGGATGCCGTCGGAGACCGGATAGGCACGTCCCAGCCGCGGGTTCACCAGATAGTCGCCATGATCCTCCAGCGGCTGCTTGTCTTGCGGGCAGGCGAGGATCTCCAGAAGCTTCGGATCAATCATGCCCCTTAGTGTAGCGCCATCTTTTCCGCCCGTTCGCTTGGCTACCCCTACCCGGTGCCCGCCCTCTCCCCTGCGTTCTTTCCTGTTGTTTTAGGACGCCAGCCTCGCCTGGCCTCTGCTTCGAGTTCACTCACTTGTTTGCGTGCCCGAAGCGTTCGCTATGGTGGGTGCCGTACCGAAATCCGGGTGCCCCTGATGTGGCTGGGGCTGAGATCGCGCACGCCAGCGTGGAACCGTCTGAACCTGTCTGGTTAGCACCAGCGAAGGAAGTTGGAGGAGCTCTTCATGAGCGCGCAAAACGCAGATATTCACGCGTCCGAAATTCACCCGAAGCACCGCTACGCACCCCTGCGGGTCAACGGTCTCGAGGTACCCCAGACCGCGATCGACCTGGACGATTCCCCCACCGGCCCCAATGAGCCGGTCAAGATCTACCGCACCCGCGGCCCCTACGCGGAGCCGGAGGTAGGCCTGCCTGCGCTGCGCAGCGAGTGGATCCAGGACCGCGGTGATGTCGAAGAGTACGAGGGCCGCAAGCGCAACCTGCTGGACGACGGCACCCGGGCAGCAAAGCGCGGCGAAGCCAGCGAGGAGTGGCGCGGCGAGAAGCGAGCACCACTGCGCGCGAAGCAGGGCCAGCGCGTCACCCAGATGGCTTATGCCCGCCGCGGTGAGGTCACCCGTGAGATGGAGTTCGTCGCACTGCGCGAGAACTGCGACGTCGAGAAGGTGCGGGCGGCGGTGGCCTCCGGCCGGGCGATCATCCCGAACAACGTCAACCACCCGGAATCCGAGCCGATGATCATCGGTAACCAGTTCCTCACCAAGATCAACGCCAACATCGGCAACTCCGCGGTCACCAGCTCCATCCGCGAGGAGGTGGACAAGCTGCGCTGGGCCACCCGTTGGGGTGCGGACACCGTCATGGACCTGTCCACCGGTAACGACATCCACACCACCCGCGAATGGATCCTGCGCAACTCCCCCGTGCCTATCGGCACCGTTCCGATCTACCAGGCGCTGGAGAAGGTGGGTGGTGTGGCCGAGGATCTGACCTGGGAGATCTTCCGCGACACGGTCATCGAGCAGGCCGAGCAGGGCGTGGACTACATGACCGTGCACGCGGGTGTGCGCCTGCCCTTCGTGCCACTGACCTCGAAGCGCGTCACCGGCATCGTCTCCCGTGGCGGGTCGATCATGGCGGGTTGGTGCCTGGCCCACCACAAGGAATCCTTCCTCTACGAGAACTTCGACGAGCTGTGCGAGATCTTCGCGGCCTACGACGTCGCGTTCTCCCTGGGTGACGGTCTACGGCCGGGCTCCATCGCCGATGCCAACGACACCGCCCAGTTCGCTGAGCTGAAGACCATCGGCGAGCTGTGCAAGCGCGCCTGGGACTACGACGTCCAGGTCATGATCGAAGGCCCGGGCCACGTGCCGCTGAACAAGATCCAGATCAACAACGAGAAGGAAGAGGAATGGTGCAGCGGCGCGCCGTTCTACACGCTAGGCCCCCTGGTCACGGACATCGCACCGGGGTATGACCACATCACCTCCGCGATCGGCGCGGCGAATATCGCCGCCGGTGGTACGGCGATGCTGTGCTACGTCACCCCGAAGGAGCACCTGGGGCTGCCGAATAAGGACGACGTGAAGACCGGCGTGATCACCTACAAGCTCGCCGCCCACGCCGCGGACGTGGCCAAGGGCCACCCGGGCGCCCACGAGTGGGACGACGCCATGAGTAAGGCCCGCTTCGAGTTCCGTTGGCACGACCAGTTCGCTCTTTCGCTGGACCCCGATACCGCGCAGGCGTACCACGACGAGACGCTGCCGGCGGAGCCTGCGAAGACGGCTCACTTCTGCTCGATGTGTGGCCCGAAGTTCTGCTCCATGCGCATCAGCCAGGACATTCGCGACGAGTTCGGCGACAAGATGGCCGCGGACCTGGGGCTGCCGAGCATTGGCCAGCCCAAGGATGCAGCACACGCCGACCCTGACGTCCTGGCTGCCGTCGAGGCGGGAATGGACGAGAAATCCGCGGAGTTCCTGGAACGCGGCGGGCAGATTTACTTGGAGGAAGATGCGAGTGTGCAACACAGCTAGCAACAACGACGGTGGCCAGGATGCCAAGCGGGACCCGGAGGGTCGGGCGGCCAGCGCCCGGCGACTGGATCGCCGGGCTCTGACCTGCTACTTCGTCACCGGCCGCATCCCGGACCTCGACTGGGAAGAGGAATGCGCGGAGATCACCCGCATCGCTGCCGAGGCAGCAGCCGGTGGCGCCGGGGTGATCCAGATCCGCAGCAAGCCGATCACCGTCCGTCAGCTCACGGAGCTCTCCATCAAGGTCGCAGCGGCCGTGGCCGACGCGAATCCGAACGCGGTGGTCCTCATCGACGACCGCGTGGACGTCGCCGCTGCCCTGATGGCGGAGCACAACATCCACGGCGTGCACATCGGGCAGGATGACCTCGACCCGCGACTGGCGCGCACTGTACTGGGCGACGAGGCGATCATCGGGCTGACCACCGGCACCCTGGAACTCGTGGAGGGAGCGAATGACTACGCCGACGTCATCGACTACGTCGGCGCTGGTCCCTTCCGCCCCACCCCGACGAAGAACTCGGGCCGCGAGCCACTCGGGCTGGCGGGCTACCCCGCGCTCGTCGCTGCCTCCGCGGTGCCGGTCGTCGCGATCGGGGACGTCCGAGCCGAGGACGCCGCGGAACTGGCTGCGACCGGTGTGGCCGGGCTGGCGATCGTCCGCGGAATCATGCAAGCCGAGGACCCGAAGGCCTATGCCGAGAGCGTGGTTTCCCAGTTTTCGGGAGCCAACGAGCGTTAAATAGGGCCTATGAGCACACCCGGAACGAGCGCGCGGAGAGTTTTTATCAGCGTCGCCGCCCTCCTGCTCACCGCGGGATGGTCGGCGAATCACTTCGCGTCCGTACTCGTGGCGCTGCGGGAGCAGCTCAACCTGTCGCCGCTGCTAGTCAACGGCGCTTATGGGATCTACGCGCTGGGATTGGTGCCGAGCCTCCTCGTCGGCGGTGCGCTGGCCGACCGCTTCGGTGGACGCCTGGTGGCATTGGCGGGCTCGCTCATCGCGGTGTTTGGCAACACTATCCTGATGCTCTTTCACGGGGCACCCGGGCTGCTCACCGGCCGCTTCGTCGTGGGGCTGGGCGTTGGACTGGTGGTCAGCGCGGGTACCGCGTGGGCAGCGCGGCTGAATGGGGCCGCGGGTTCGACGCTGGCCGGCATCGTCCTCACCTCTGGCTTCGCGCTGGGGCCGGTGATCTCCGGGCTCGCCGAGTTCGCGTTCTCGCCGCTCTGGCTGCCCTTCGTGCTGAGCATCATCGCCTCGCTCGTGGCCGTGGTGTTCTCGCTGCGCACGGGTGACATGCCCCGGCGGATCCTGGCTGTGGCGGAGGATCCGCAGGTCGATCCGAGCGCCTCGCCCCGTAAAGCGCTGGCGACCTCCGTGCCGGTGGCGATGTGGGTCTTCGCAGCGATCACCACAGCCTTCGTGGAGCTCGCCGCACGGGTGGCCGAGTACTTCGAGACCGGGGTGTTCCTGCCGGGAGTCGCGGCCGCGGTCGGGTTCGGAGCGGGCCTGGCGATCCAGGCAGCGGGGCGCCGCTGGGCCTGGGGTCCGCGCTCGGGGGTGGTCGGCATCCTGTGCGCAGGCGCCGGTTTCCTCGTCGTCGCCCTCGGTGGCGAGGCCCCCTCGCTGCCGCTCTTCTTCCTGGCCACCGTTTTGCTCGGGCTCGGCTATGGCCTGTGCCTGCGCGATGGGCTGCTGGACGTCAACGCCTACTCCCCGGCCTCCCACCGCGGCCGCGTCCTCGGGGCCTACTACGTCGCGACCTACGTGGGCTTCGCCCTGCCACCACTGATGCAGGTGCTGGAGCCGCGAGTTGGCCCGTCGATCCCCTTCGCCGTTCTGACCGGCATCGCAGTGGCTGCCGCACTACTGCGCAGCTGGCAGATCCGAACCGGCTACCTCAACCGCACATAAGGCGGTCACACACATTGCCCGTTATCCGAGAATCAACACCGAAGACCGTGGGGTGCAGTTCCGCAGCCCACCCAGTTCGTGGCGCGAGCGCGCCACTAGAAAGAACGAGAACTTGAGCACCTACGAGCATGTGATCATCGGCGCCGGGATCATCGGTCTCAGCACCGCTGTGGAGCTGACCCGTGCCGGGGTACCCGCGACCGATATCGCGATCATCGACCCAGCCCCGATCAGCGGTGCCTCGTGGGTGGCGGGTGGCATGCTCGCCCCCGTCGCCGAGGTGCAGTACGGGCAGGAGGAGCTCTATCCCCTGATGATCCGCGCTGCCGAGCTGTGGCCGACGCTGCGCGAAGCCGTGGAGTCAGACACGGACCTTCCCACCGGATATCGGGAGGAATCCACGCTCGTCGTCGCTGCTGACCGCGCCGACGCCACCCACCTCGCCGAGTTGCTGGAGCACCAGCGCGCCCACGGGATGACGGCCACCCGACTGCCCGTCCGTCAAGCCCGCAAGCTTGAGCCTGGGCTGCACCCGCAGCTGGCTGGCGCCGTGGAAATCCCCGACGACCACCAAGTCAACCCCCGGTTGTATTGCGCGGCAGCCGTCGACGTCCTGAAAAAGATGGGCGCGACCCTCGTGGAGCAGGAAGCGACCGGGCTGGTGTACGGCAGTGATGCGGCGGGTTCGGACGCCGGCCTCCGTCACGCAGGACCGGACAGCGGGTGCACCGCGGTGCGTCTCGCCGACGGCACGGCAGTGAGCGTGAGCGGAAGCGTCTACGTCTGCAACGGCGTGGGGGCAGCAACGCTCGACGGCGCCCCTGCCCTGCCGGTGCGGCCCGTGCGCGGGGACCTGATCCGCCTCGGGGTGACTGAAGGCCGGCCCGCCCCGGTGGAGCGCGTGATCCGCGGGTTCTGCGAGGATCGGCCAATCTACGTCATCCCCCGCACCGACGGCACGATCGCCGTGGGCGCGACGACGCGGGAGGACGAACGGCGAGCCCCCGCTGCCGACGGGGTCTACACGCTGCTGCGCGACGCTATCCGCGTGGTGCCGGGCCTCGAGGACTGCGAGTTCATCGAGGCGCTCGCCGGGGAACGCCCAGGAACTCCCGACGACCTACCCCTGATCGGCAAGACCAGCCGGAATGTGGTGATCTCGGCGGGATACTTCCGGCACGGAATCCTGTTGTCTGCACTGGGCGCTAAGGTGACGGCACACCTGGGGCTCAGCGCCGGCGATGGTGATGTGGCGTTGGGCGAGGCCGCTGAGGCGGCCGGGGTGAGCCTCGAGGCGTGTCACTGGGATCGCTTCGCGACCGCGACGAACTGAGCCAGTGGCACGCGATTCGGAGATAATGGGTAAGCAGAACGCCCGTGGAAAAACGAGCGAGAGGACGCTGAGAATGAACTACACGGTGAACCAGGAAGAGCGCCAGGGCGAGGCGGGACTCACGGTCGCTGAGGTCGTCGCCCACGAGACCGGCGAAAAGGATGCCACGGGCATCGCGATCGCGCTGAACCAGGCGGTCGTGCCACGCAGCCAGTGGGAGAACCGCGAGGTGGCCGACGGCGACGAGATCGACATCCTCGTCGCGGTCCAGGGCGGTTAGGGCTACCGCTTCCGGCTTCATCGGCTTTAACGAGCCACGATGACCCGGAACGACGGCACTAGTAGACGCAGAAGAAGAAGGCATAGATGCTTGAAATCGCAGGGAAGAAGTTCGACTCGCACCTGATCATGGGTACCGGCGGGGCGACCAGCCAAACGCTGCTTGAGAAGGCGCTGGTGGCCAGCGGCACCCAGCTGACCACCGTGGCAATGCGCCGCTTCCGGGCAGGCAACACCCCTGGGGCCGCTGGAGCTCCGAACGGCGCTGCGGGAGGCGAGAGCGTCTTCGGGCTGCTGAACCGCCTGGGCATCGACGTCCTACCGAATACCGCGGGCTGCCGGACCGCCAAAGATGCGATCCTCACCGCCCAGCTCGCACGCGAGGCACTGGGCACCAACTGGGTGAAGCTGGAACTCATCGCCGACGACCGAACGCTGCTGCCCGACGTGGTTGAGCTGGTGGACACCTGCGAAATGCTGGTCGCCGAGGGCTTCGAGGTGCTGGCTTACACCAGCGACGACCCCGTGGTCGCCAAGCGCTTGGAGGACGCCGGGGCGGCGGCCGTGATGCCGCTAGGCTCCCCGATCGGCACGGGGCTGGGGATCCTCAACCCGCACAATATCGAGCTGATCTGCGCCCGCGCCTCCGTCCCGGTGCTGCTGGACGCCGGGGTGGGCACCGCATCGGACGCCGCGCTCGCCATGGAGCTCGGCTGCAGCGGTGTGCTGCTCGCCAGCGCTGTCAACCGCTGCCAGGACCCGGTCACCATGGCCACCGCCATGAGGCACGCGGTCGAGGCCGGGCGCCTGGCCGCTGCGGCAGGTCGCATCCCGAAGCGCACCCACGCGGAGGGCGCGCTGGCCAGCTCCAGCTTCGAGGGCCTGGCCTCCTGGGACGAGGACTGGGCGGACTCCGTGCTGTGACCACTGGGAATGCCGACATGCTAGGATGCACTCCTGATGAAGGGGAGTAGCTCCGCCTCGCGGCAGCCAGCCGCGCGGTTGTGACCGGTCGACATACTGGCGCCCTCGCGCCCGGCCCGTCAGCTCTCGTAACCGAGAGCGAACGAGACCTTCGGCCCGTATTATGACGGCGCCGAACGGCCTCCTCCCCAGCGGCCCCGGCGCCCCGGACGAAGAGGTGCTTTTTGCCCACATTAGCCGCCGCCAAAGAACAGCAGATTCTCGAACGCTTCATGTGGCTTTCGATCGCAGTATCGATCGCTACCATCGCGCTGAAAGTCGCCGCCGCCGCAATCACCGGCTCCGTCGGCTTCTATTCCGACGCGATCGAGTCATTCATCAACCTCATCGCTGCCGCCGTCGGCCTGTGGGCGTTGAAGATTTCCGCCAAGCCGGCGGACGAAGATCACAACTTTGGCCACGCTAAGGCTGAATACTTCTCGGCCCAGGTCGAGGGCACGATGATCTTCGTGGCGGCCCTGGTGATCATTTACACCGCGGTGGAACGGATCGTCCACCCCCAACCGATCGAACAGGTGGGCCTCGGCCTGCTGCTGTCTGTGCTCGCCTCGGTGCTGAACCTCGCCGTGGGTCTGATGCTCATCCGCGCGGGTAAGCGCTACCGCTCCGCAACCCTGAGCGCCGACGGCCACCACCTCATCACGGACGTGTGGACGACCGTCGGCGTCCTGGTGGGCATCGCTGTCGTGTGGATCACCGACTGGCAGATCCTCGACCCGATCATCGCGCTCGCCGTCGGCGTCAACATCCTTTTCACCGGCTACAAGCTGCTCAAGGACTCTGTCCTCGGGCTGCTCTCGCAGGCACTGCCCGAGGATGAGCTGAAGGTGATCGACGACTACCTGGAACGCTTTGGCAAGGAGCAGGGCGTGACCTTCACATCGGTGCGCACGGTGGCTTTTGGGCGCGACCGGCTCGTGCAGTTGGTTATGCAGGTGCCGGGTAGCTGGACCGTCGAGGCCTCCCACGAACTGGCTGACGCGGTGGAAATCGGCATCGCCAAGGAGCTGGGTGGTGCGGAGACGGTAGTCCACATCGAACCACTGGGAGCCAAGACCCACGTGGGCGCCCGCTGGGTCTAAGTTCCTCTGAAAGTTTTCGTGCCCGCGGTGTGGGAAGATGGTGAACAGAACTATGGCTGATTTTTCGGAACACTTGACAACCCCCGGTGTGGGCTCGGCGAGCGGTCAAACCCACCCGGCGGGGGACTTTGTCTCCCTTCCCTATCGGGAGCAGCGGCGCACCGCGCGCCACCTGAACCTGCCTGGCTTCGGGCCCGCCGAGCAGCAGCGGCTGCACGACGCCCGCGTGCTTGTCGTCGGCGCCGGCGGGTTGGGTTGCCCTGCGATGCAGTCCCTGGCTTCGGCCGGGGTGGGAACGATCGTGCTCTATGACGACGACACGGTGGACGTGACCAACCTGCACCGCCAGATCCTGTTCTCGGCCGAGGACGTCGGCCGGGCAAAAGTGGATGCGGCTACCGACGCCCTGCAGCGCATCCAGCCGGATATTCGGGTCGAGGCACACCGCTACCGCCTGGACGCGAACAATATCGTCGAGGCCTTCCGGCAGGTCGATCTGGTCATCGACGGCTCCGATAACTTCGACACGAAGTTTCTAGTCGCCGACGCCGCCGAAATCTCAGGCACTCCCCTGGTCTGGACCACGGTGCTACGTTTCGCCGGGCAGATCTCGGTGTTCAACTCCACCGCCAGCGGTGAGCGCGGCATCGGCCTGCGGGATCTGTTTCCAGAGAAGCCAAGCGGGGATTCGATCCCCGACTGCGCGAGCGCCGGCGTGTTGGGTGCGACCACCGCGGTGATGGGCGCGCTGGCCGCCACGGAGGCCATCAAGTGGATCACCGGGGTCGGACAGCCGCTGCTGGGCGCGGTCCTAAGCTACGACGCGCTAACCGCGCGCACCCAGAGCTTCCGCATCGCCCCCGACCCGAGCCGCCAGCCAGTCGTGGCCCTGTCCCCCAACGACGACGGCGCAGCCTCCACTACCGCCTGCGCAGTCCAGTCCCCGGAGTCCTCGGAGACCACGCCAGACCAGGCCCCAGGCTCCCGCCCGGCGAAGGCACCGGGTAACGCCGCGCTGCACGAGCTCGTCCGCACCGGCAAGGCTTTTACGGTGGACGTCCGCGAGTACCACGAAACGCTCCTCGCCCAGCCGAGCTTCATCGGCGAGCAGGGCGCCGACGAGCACCTAGCGATGTCCGCGCTCGCGGATCCCGCGGGCACCCTGGACGTTGCCTCCCCTGCAGTCGCCGAGGCCTTCGCCCGCCACGAGGGCACAGACGCGGTGGTCTACTGTGCCTCCGGGGTGCGCAGCCAGCACTTCGTCGAAAAATTCGGGCAGGTTGCCAGCGAGTATGGAATCACGCTGCACAACCTGCCCGGAGGGGTGCGGGGCTAAACCCCGCGAGACTCTTTCCTTAGCCGCGGACCGGCGTTTCCGCCCACCCGCGCAGCTCACCGGAGAGCTTCTCGACGCCCTCCCGCTGCTCGGCGACCCGCACACCGGCGGTGCCGCCGCGGGTCGAGCGGGACGCCACCGCGCCGTCGATGGTGAGCACCTCGCGGACCTCCGGGGTGAGCCGGGAATCCACGGAGGCCAGCTCCTCGTCGGTGAGGTCGATGAGGTCCACGCCGCGGGACTCCGCGATGCGAACGCAGGAGCCCGAGGCCTCGTGGGCCTCGCGGAACGGCACCCCCTGGCGCACCATCCACTCCGCCAGGTCCGTCGCGAGCGTGAAGCCCGCCGGGGCGAGCTCGCGCATGCGGTCCTCGTGGAAGGTCAGGGTGGACACCAGGCCCGTCATCGCCGGCAGCAGCAGATTGAGCTGCGCGACCGAGTCGACGATCGGCTCCTTGTCCTCCTGCAGGTCGCGGTTGTACGCCAGCGGCAGGCCCTTCAGGGTGGCCATCAGGCCGGAGAGGTTACCGATCAAACGACCCGTCTTGCCGCGCACGAGCTCAGGCACGTCCGGGTTCTTCTTCTGCGGCATGATCGAGGAGCCGGTGGACCAGGAATCGGAGAGCGTGACATAGCCGTACTCCGGGGTGCACCAGTAAATGATCTCCTCAGCCAAGCGGGACATGTCCACCGCGATCTGCGCCAGCACGAAGGCCGTCTCGGAGGCGAAGTCGCGGGAGGAGGTGCCGTCCAGGGAGTTATCCGCCGCGGAGTCGAAGCCGAGCTCCTCTGCAATGGCCTCCGGGTCCAGCTTCAGCGAGGAACCAGCCAGCGCACCCGAGCCATAGGGAGAGACAGCCAGGCGCTTATCCAGGTCCTGCAGGCGCTGAATATCGCGCAGCAGCGGCTGGGCATGAGCCAACAGCGAGTGGGCCAGCAGGATCGGCTGGGCAGCCTGGGAGTGCGTCTTACCCGGCATGATCGCCTCCGGGTGAGCCTTCGCCTGGGCAGCCAGCGCGTCGATCAGCTCGGTGACCTGGACGGCGATGTCGCGGATCGCGTCGCGGATCCACATGCGGAACATCGCAGCCACCTGGTCGTTACGGGAACGTCCCGCGCGCAGGCGACCACCGACCTCCGGGCCAACCCGGTCGATCAGGCCGCGCTCCATCGCGCCGTGGACGTCCTCGTCGGAGGGTGCGGGGACGAAGGAACCGTCCGCGACGTCCCGACCCAGCTGATCCAGCCCGTTCAGCATGGTCTCCAGGTCGGCGTCGGAGAGGAGCCCGGCCCGGTTCAGCACCTTGGCGTGCGCCTTCGAGGCGAGCACGTCATAGGGTGCGAGCACCCAGTCGAAGTGGGTGGACACGGACAGCGCGAACATGGCCTCCGAAGGGCCGCCGGAAAAGCGGCCGCCCCAGAGCGCGCCCTCGTTCGTACCGTGCTTGTCCAGCGAACCGGGGTTGGACGCACCGTGATCTGCCATTGAAGGATTCCTCTCCGTGAGTGACGTCGTGAAAGAAAGTCGGTCTTAAAGAAACTAACGGCGGGCAGCCCCACGAACGGGACCGCCCGCCAGGAAGGGGCTATTACAGGATGCCCATATCGCGCTTAGCGGCGATCTTGGAGGACAGGCCGTGCAGCTCCACGAAGCCCTTGGCCAGGGACTGGTCGAAGCTATCGCCCTCGTCGTAGGTGGCCAGGTTGAAGTCGTAGAGGGAGTGGTCGGAACGGCGACCGTTGATGATGATGTTGCCAGCGTGCAGCACCAGGCGGATGTCGCCGGTGACGTGCTCCTGGGACTCCTCGATGAAGGCATCCAGGGAACGCTTCAGCGGGGAGAACCACAGGCCGTCGTAGACCAGGTCGGACCACTCAGCATCGATGCCGCGCTTGTAACGAGCCAGCTCGCGCTCGATGGTCACGGCCTCCATGGCCTCGTGAGCGCGGATGAGGGTCATCGCGCCGGGAGCCTCGTAGATCTCGCGGGACTTGATGCCCACCAGGCGGTCCTCGACCATGTCCAGGCGTCCCACACCCTGCGCACCAGCGCGGCGGTTGAGCTCCTCGATGGCCTCCAGGACGGTCACCTTGCGGCCGTCGATGGCCACCGGCACGCCGGACTCGAAGGAGATGATGACCTCATCCGGGGCCTGGCCCAGGGCCGGGTCCTCGGTGTAGGCGTAGACGTCCTTGGTCGGGGCGTTCCACAGGTCCTCCAGGTAGCCGGTCTCAACCGCGCGGCCCCAGACGTTCTGGTCGATGGAGAACGGGGAGGACTTGGACTGCTCGATCGGGATGTCGTTTTCCTCAGCGAAGGCGATGGCCTTGTCGCGGGTCCAGGCGTAATCGCGGGCCGGGGCGATGATCTCCAGCTTCGGTGCGGTGTTAGCGAAGCCGACCTCGAAGCGGACCTGGTCGTTGCCCTTACCGGTGCAGCCGTGGGCGACGGCGGTGCCGTTGTGCACCTTGGCGGCCTCGGCCATGTGCTTGACGATCAGCGGGCGGGAGATCGCGGAGACCAGCGGGTACTCCTTCATGTACAGACCGTTGGCCTTGATCGTCGGCAGGCAGTAGTCGTTGGCGAACTCGTCGCGGGCGTCCACCACGATGGACTCCACGGCGCCGGCGCCGAGCGCGCGCTGGCGGACGGTCTCCATGTCCTCGCCGCCCTGGCCCAGGTCGATGGACACGGCGATGACCTCAGCGTTGCGCTCCTTGGCGATCCAGCTGATGGCGACGGTGGTGTCCAGGCCACCGGAGTATGCGAGTACGACGCGATCCTTCATTGAGGTTTCCTTTCCCCGTTTTCTGTTCTTCTTTTAAAGATTCTAGTTGTTCAGATTTTTTGTTGAGCATCCGGCGCGGGCTAGTGGCGTCCATTCTGGACTGCCGCTCTCCCACCGGATCGCCGGCACGGCTGCTAGCCGCGGGCCAGCTCCGCGAAATACTCCGCGACCTGGGCCCCGCTGTGTCCCTCGCGGGCGAGCACGAAGACCGTGTCATCACCCGCGATGGTACCCACCGTCTGTGGCAGTTCCGAGCGGTCGAGGACGCTGGCCAGGTATTGGGCCGCCCCCGGCGGGGTGCGCAGCACCGCGATGTTGCCGGAGTCGTCGTGGGCGACCAGCAGCTCGGAAAGCACCCGGCGCAGGTGTGCGGGCCCGTCCCCCACCATGGCTTCCGCCAGGGTGTAGTGGGACTTGCCGTCGGTGCGTACCTTGCGGGCTCCCAGGTCCACGAGGTCCCGGGAGAGCGTGGCCTGCGTGATCTCGATATCCATGGTGTGCAGGATGTCGAGCAGCTCACGTTGGTTCGCCACCCGGTGCTGGCCGATCACCCGAGCGATGGCTGCCTGTCGGGCAGACTTCGATGGCGCGGCCGACCGGTCTAACGGAGCAGCCATACCATCAGCGCCTTTTGCGCGTGCAGGCGGTTTTCGGCCTCGTCGAAGACCACCGACTGCTCGCCGTCGATGACCTCGGCGGTGACCTCGTTGCCCCGGTACGCGGGCAGGCAGTGCAGGAAGATCGCGTCCTCCTTCGCCTCCGCCATCAGCTCCTCGTTGACCTGGTAGGCGCGCAGGGCACTGCGGTCGACGTTCGGGTCCTGGCCCATGGACACCCACGTGTCCGTGATGACGACGTCGGCGTCCGCGGCGGTGACCTCATCCGTCACGGTGACGGTGGCACCGGTCTCCGCGGCCCGCTTCTTCGCCCGCTCCACGAACTCCGCCTCCGGCTGGAAGCCCTCCGGGGCGCAGATCGTGATGTCGATGCCTGCGGTGGCGAAGCCGAGCATGTAGCTATTGGCCATGTTGTTGGCGCCATCGCCGAAGTAGATAGCCTTCAGCCCGGCCAGCTCGCCCTTCTTCTCCCGGATGGTTTGCAGGTCCGCGAGGATCTGGCAGGGGTGGAAATCATCGGAGAGGGAGTTGATGATCGGCACCGTCGCGGTTTCGGCCATCTCCGCGAGGTTGCTGTGCGCACCGGTCCGCCACACGATCATGCTGGCGAACCGGGAGAGCACCGCGCCGGTATCCTGGAAGGTCTCCCCCTTGCCCATCTGGGAGCTGCCGGAGTCCACGACGATCGCGCTGCCCCCCAGCTCGGTGATGCCGGCGCTGAAGGAGAAGCGGGTGCGGGTCGAGGTCTTATCGAACAGCACCGCCACGGACTGGTGCTCCAGGATGTTGCGGAAGGGGTTGCCGTAGCGGTCGGCCTTCACCTTCTCCGCCAGGTCCAGGACCTGCGCCTGCTCGGCCGGGGTGAGGTCGTCGTCCGCCAGCATGTGGCGCAGGGGCTTGGTGTTCTTTTCTGCGAGGGTCATTTCTAGCTTTCTGTGGTCGACGTCTCGGTTGGGGCTGGTAGGTCGTCGAGCATCGCGGTGATCTTCGACGCGGCCTCATCGGCCTGGGCGGGGCTCAGGTTCAGCGGCGGCACAATGCGCAGCACCTCCGGCGAGGGCTTGTTCAGCAGGATTCCGTAGTCCGCGGGGTCGAGCTCGCACGGGGTGTCCAGGACGACGCCAAGCATCAGGCCGCGGCCGCGGATCTCGGTGACCCGCGGGTGGTCCTGCAGGGCGGCGACCAGCTGCGCCCCGACCTGCTGCACGTTCTCCAGCAGGTTCTGCTGCTTGATCTCATCGATCACGGCATTGGCCGCGGCGCAGACCACCGGGTTGCCGCCGAAGGTGGTGCCGTGCATGCCCTTGGCCAGCAGTTGGGCACGGGGCATGGCCAGGCAGGCGCCGATCGGCAGCCCGCCACCCAGGCCCTTGGCCATGGTGATGACGTCCGGAACAACGCCGGAACCATCGGACTGGAAACCGAACCAGGCACCGGTGCGTCCCATGCCCGCCTGGACCTCATCTACGACGAGGAGGATCCCCCGTTCGTCGCAGATCCTGCGCAGCCCAGCGAGGAAGCCTTCCGGTGCAGGAATCACGCCGGTCTCGCCCTGGATGGCCTCCAGGAAGATGGCGGCGGTGTTCTCGTCGGCCATGGCGTCGACGGCGTCGAGGTCGCCGTAGGGGTAGTACTCCACGCCCGCGGGCATCGGCTCGAAAGGCTTGCGCTTATCCGGCTGGCCGGTCAGCGCCAGGGAACCCATCGTGCGTCCGTGGAAGCCGCGCTCGGCGGCCAAGATCTTCGGCCGTCCGGTGGCGCGCGCGATCTTGAACGCGGCCTCGTTGGCCTCGGCGCCGGAATTGCAGAAGAACACACGGGCGTCCGCGGCCTCCTCAGTGCCAACCAACGAGGTCACCTTCCCCGCGAGCTCGATGACCTGCGGGTGGGCGAAGACATTCGAGATATGCCCCAGGGTCTGCAGCTGGGTGGTCACGGCCTCGACGATCGCTGGGTGGGCGTGCCCCAGGGCGTTGACCGCGATGCCGGAGAGCAGGTCGAGGTACTTCTTGCCCTCGCTGTCCCAGACGTAGCTGCCCTGCCCCTTGACGAGGTTCAGCGCCGGGGTGCCGTAGGTGTCCATCAGCGTGTGCTGCCAGCGGTCCTGCCAGGTGGCTTCCGTGGCGGGAGTGGCTTGCTCTTGAGTGTTGCTCATCGCCTTGATCCTTCGGGTTGTGCGTCGGAAGTTTCTTGCTGCTGGGTTTTAGTGCTCGTAGGACTCGGCGGAAATCATGGTGCCGATACCGCCCTCGGTCATCAGCTCGAGGATCACCGAGTGTGGGACGCGCCCGTCGATGACGTGGGCGGCCTTCGCGCCGTTGCGGATGGCGTCCAGGCAAGCAGCCATCTTCGGGATCATGCCGCTATCCAGTGTCGGGAGGAGCTCCTCCAGCTCCTCCGGGGTCAGGCTGGAGACCAGCGAGTCCTGGTTCGGCCAGTCGGTGTAGAGGCCCGGCACGTTGGTGAGCATGACGAGGCGCTCGGCGTCCAGGGCTCCCGCGAGCGCACCAGCGGCGGTGTCGGCGTTGATGTTGTAGACCAGGCCGTCGTCGTCCGGGGCGATCGTGGAGACCACCGGGATGCGGCCGGCATCGATGAGGTCGAACAGGCTGGTGGGATCGACGTCGGTGATGCTGCCGACCCGGCCGATGTCCACCAGCTCCCCTTCGATCTCGGGCTGGAACTTCTCGGCGGTGAACAGGCCGGCATCCTCGCCGGAGGCACCCACCGCGTATGGGCCGTGCTCGTTGATGAGGCCGACCAGCTCGCGGCCGACCTTTCCGAAGAGCACCATGCGCACGTACTCCATGACCTCCGGCGAGGTCACGCGGAAGCCGCCGCGGAACTCCCCTTCCAGGCCGACTTTGTCGAGCATCATGTTGATCTGCGGCCCGCCGCCATGCACGACGACGGGACGCGCACCGACCGCGCGGAGGAAGACCATGTCCGCGGCGAAGGCTCGCTTGAGCTCGTCGTCGATCATGGCGTTGCCGCCGTACTTCACCACCACGATCTTGTCGCGGTAGTGCAGCAGCCATGGCAGGGCCTCGGCCAGCACGTGGGAGCGCTGCGAGGGGGTCAGCCCGCTGGTGCAGGAGGAGTCGTGAATCTTAGGCATGGTGAATCCTTGGGTGACCGCTGGCGGTTAGCTCGAGTACTCGGAGTTGATCTCGACGTAGGAGTAGGACAGGTCGGTGGTCCAGACGGTGGCCTTGCCGTCGCCGCTGGCGAGGTTGACCTCGAGGTCGATGTCCTCACCCGAGAGGTCAACCTCGCGGGCATTCGGGGTCCCGGCGGCGTCAACGCAGACGTCGTGGCCGTTGAAGGACACGCGGATCTTCGTCGGGTCCATGGTTACCGGGGCCATGCCGACGGCGGCGAGCACGCGGCCCCAGTTCGGGTCGGAGCCGAACATCGCGCACTTGAACAGGTTGTCGCGACCGATGACGCGGGCGGCGGCCTTGGCTTCCTCGTCCGTAGCGGCGCCGGTGACGGTGATCGCAACCTTCTTGGTCACGCCCTCGGCGTCGCCCTGCAGCTGGCGGGTGAGGCCCAGGCAGACCTCGTGGACCGCGCGGGCGAACTCGGCGGCGTCCGGCTCCACACCGGAGGCACCGTTGGCGAGCATGATGAGGGTGTCGTTGGTGGAGGTGGAGCCGTCCACGTCGATGCAGTCGAAGGTGGCCCCGCTGGCTGCCCCCAGCGCCTCCTGGGCGGCCTCTGCGCTGGGCAGCTTGGCGTCGGTGGTGAGGAAGACCAGCATCGTGGCCAGGGATGGGGCCATCATTCCCACGCCCTTGGCCATCGCGCCGATGCTCCAGCCATCGCCCTCGTATACTGCCTGCTTGATGACGGTGTCCGTGGTCATGATCGCCTCGGCCGCCTTGGTGCCGGCCTCGAGATCGGTGGAGAGCTCGGAGGCCAGCGCCTCGACTCCCGCCTCGATCTTGTCCATCGGCAGCAGGTCGCCGATCAGGCCGGTGGAGCACACGGCCACGTCTGCGGCGTCGATGCCGAGCGCGTTGCCGACGAGTTCGCCGGTGCGCTTGGCGTCCGCCATGCCCTGCTCCCCCGTACAGGCGTTCGCGTTGCCGGCGTTGATGACGGCTGCGCGGAAAGTGCCGTTGTGCAGCGACTTGGTCAGTTGGACTGGCGCGGCCTTGATCTGGTTGCGGGTGAACAGAGCGGCGGCGTGGTAGTCGGGGCCGTCGTTGACCAGCAGGGCCATGTCCGGGTTGCCGGAGGGCTTAATGCCCGCGGTGACGCCGGCGGCGCGGAAGCCAGCAGGGGCGGTGACGCCGATACGCTGTCCGGCTGCTGGGTTGTGGTGTTCGGGCTGGGTGCTCACTGCGTGCTCTTCTTCTACTTCTTCAAAGGGGTTGTTGCGGTAGGTGTGTTGTTCGGCGCTGTGTTACGACGCCGCTGGGTTAGGTAGCGGCGATGGTCGGCAGGCCTGCGGTCTCGTCCCAACCGTTCATCAGGTTGAGGCACTGGACGGCGGCACCCGCGGTGCCCTTGGTGAGGTTGTCGATCGCGGAGGTGGCGACGATCATGCCGTCATCCACGGCGACCTGCAGGTGAACCATGTTCGTGCCGGTGACGTGGCGGGTCTCTGGCTGCTGGCCTTCCGGCAAGAGGTGCAGGAAGGGCTCGTTGGCACAGAAGTCCTCGTAGGCGCGTCGGATATCAGCTTCGCTACCGCGGGCCGGTGCGGTGACGGTCGTGAGAATGCCACGCACGAGCGGGGCCAGGACGGGGGTGAAGGTGACGTGAACGTCGGCGCCCTGGTCACCGCCGGGAACGAGCTCGAGGAGGTTCTGCTTGATCTCCGGGGCGTGACGGTGGGTCATGACACCGTAGGCGCGGAGGTTCTGCATGGTCTCGGCGCCGAGCAGGGCCACGCTGGGCTTCTTCCCTGCGCCGGAGACGCCGGTGACGGAGACGACGGAGACCTGCGGGGCCATCATGCCGGCGGCGATGCCGGGCATGGCGGCGATGGTCGCGCCCGTCGGGAAGCAGCCAGGGGCGGCGACGCGGGTGGTGGCAGCGATCTCCTCGCGGTGGCCAGGCATCTCGGGGATGCCATAGGTCCAGCTACCGGCGTGCGGGGTGCCGTAGTAGCGCTCCCACAGGTCCTCGTTGCGCAGGCGGTAATCCGCGCCGCAGTCCACGATCTTCATGTCCTCTGGCAGCCCCTGCTCCACGAGGGTGGCAGAAACGCCGTGCGGGAGGGCGAGAATCGCCATGTCGTGCTCGGCGAGCACCTCCGGCGTGGTCTCCTGGAGGGTGCGGTCCGCCAAGGGGGTCAGTGCCGGGGCGAGTTCCCCAAAGTTCTGGCCGGCGTTGGAGCCTCCGGTGAGAGCTCCGATCTCGAAATCCACGCCATATCCCGGGTGGTTGAGCAGCAGGCGGAGGGCCTCCCCGCCTGCGTAACCGCTGGCTCCTGCGACTGCAATTTTCTTCATTCTTTAATTATGCGCCCGATCACAGAAAAATGCAATATATACACGCTTATGCAAAATATGCAGCCCGCGAGGGCGGTCCTCGCGGGCTGCATGGGCCTACGGCTTAGGAGCGAAGCTCGGTCCTAAGAGCGAAGCTGAATCCTAGGAGCGAAGCTCGGCCCCCAGCTTCTCCGTGGCGGCCGCAATGGCAGCCCGGCGCCCCTCCGATGCCTCATCCTCGGTCAGAGTGCGGTCCGTCGCGCGGAAGCTCAGGGAGAAGGTCAGCGAACGCTTACCCTCCGCTAGCGAATCCGACTGGTAGATGTCGAACAGGCGGATGCTCTCCAGCAGCTCGCCGGCGCCCTCCTGCAGCACCTTCTGCACCTCAGCGACCGGCAGATCCTTGTCGACCACGAGGGCCACGTCCTGATAGACCGGCGGGAAGGCAGACACCTTGGGCTGCGGGAATCGCTCCTCGACCGGGAGTGCGTCCAGATCGATCTCGAGCGCGATGCTGCGGGCCGGGATGTTGGCGCGCTCGCAGACCTGCGGGTGCAGCTCGCCCGCGTGCCCCACCACGGTGCCGTCGACCAGGATCTCGGCGCAGCGGCCCGGGTGCCACGGCAGGAACTCGGCATTGCGGAACTCCACGTCCACGCCAGCCGCACGCCCAATCAGGCGCGCGGCTTCGAAGGCGTCCTGAGCCTCGAAGTTCTCCGCGCCACCCCACGGGCCCTGCAGAGCACGCTGGCCGGCGGCGACCATCGCCACGTAGAGCGGCTGCTCCGGCAGGGTCTGGGCCAGCTCATTCAGCTCCGCCTCGGACGGGCGCTGGGTCACGGCTGGCATCGGGGTCGGCTTGCGCTCGCTCTCCGGCAGGCGCGGAAGGGAGACCTGCTCCACGCCGAACAGCGCGACGTCCTTCTGGCCACGCGCAGAGTTGCGGCGCAGGGCATCGATCATGGACGGCAGCAGCGTGGTGCCCAGGGATGCGTGATCGGACTCCAGCGGGTTCTGGACCTTCACCACGTTGCGGCGCGGATCGTCCTCCGCCAGGCCCCACTCGTCGAAAACATCGTTGGCGATGAACGGCGTCGGCAGGATCTCCGCAAAGCCATTCCAGGCCATCGCGTGGCCGATGCGACGGCGCAGGCGCTGGCGCGGGGTCAGGCCGCGGCCGACCGGTGCGTGCGGCAGGACCGATGGGATGTTCTCCAGCCCCTCGAGGCGGAGCACCTCCTCCACCAGGTCGGCCGGGATGGTCAGGTCCGGGCGCCAGGTCGGCGGGGTGACCTCGATCTGGCGGGCACCCTGGCCGTCGCGCAGGCCGGTCTCGCGGACGGTGCAGCCCACCTCGCGGAGGTGACCGATCGTGGTGCCGTCCGGGTAGATCATGCCCGCGACCTTGCCCGGGCGGTTGGTGTGCATCTGGATCGTCGGCATGCTCGGCACCTCACCGACCATCGTGCGGCCGTGCACGACCTTGCCGCCGGCGATGCGGACCAGCAGCGAAACCGCGAAGTCCAGCGCATTGCCGATGATCGCGGCGTCGGTGCCACGCTCGAAGCGGCGGGAGGACTCAGAGGAGAGCTTGTGGCGGCGGCAGGTACGGGCCACGGTGAGCGCGTCCCAGTGCGCGGCCTCGAAGAGCACGTCGACGGTCTCATCGGAGATCTCGGAGGTGCTGCCGCCCATCACGCCGGCCAGGGACTGGATGCCGGAGTCGTCGGAGATGACGACGTCCTCGCTGGACAGGGTCCGATCCACGCCGTCCAGAGTGGTCAGGGTGTCGCCCTCGGAGGCGCGGTGCACCCGCAGGTTGCCGGTGATTTTGCCGGCGTCAAAGGCGTGCATCGGCTGGCCGAGCAGCATCATGACGTAGTTCGTGACGTCCGTGGCAGCGTTGACGGGACGCTGGCCGCAGAGCATCAGCTCGCGCTGCAGCCACAGCGGGGACTCGGCGGTCGGGTCGATGCCCTCCACCTTGCGGATGCCGAAGAGGGAGCATTTCGCGTCCTCCTCTACCTCCAGGGAGAGGATGTCCTCCTTGATGCCCGGGATGCCGGCGAAGAGGTCGTCGTCGAGGGCGGCCGCGGCCGGGTCGAGCGCCGGGTCGCGGTACTGCAGCTTGAAGGAGGACGCCAGCTCACGAGCCAGGCCGCGGGCGGACAGCGCATAGCCACGGTCCGGGGTGACGTTGACCTCGAAGACGGTGTCGTCCAGCCCCAGCAGGCCGCGGGCGTCGTCGCCGATGGTGAGCCCGTTGGCCTTGATCTCTTCCTCGGAGACGGTGATGATGCCTGGGCTGGTGCCATCGTAGAGGCCGAGCTCGGAGGCGGAGCACATCATGCCCTCGGAGATCTTGCCGTAGGTCTTGCGGGCGGAGATCTCGAATGGGCCAGGCAGCACGGTGCCCGGCAGAGCGACGATCACGTAGTCACCCTCGGCGAAATTGCGGGCACCACAGATGATGTTCTGCGGCTCACCGGTGCCGTTGGCCTCACCGACGGCGACCTCGCAGTAGCGGATCGGCTTCTTGAAGCCCTCCAGCTCCTCGATGTTGCTCACCTTGCCGATGACGAGTGGACCCTCTGTCTTCGGGAGGCGTTCGTAGCCCTCCGTCTCGAAGCCGACGCGGACGAAACCTGCGTCGAGTTCTTCGGAGTCCACAGACCAGCTGGGGTTCGCGGTCTGCAGGATCCGGGTGAGCCAGTTCTGAGAAATCAACATGTGCTTGAAAAGGTCCTTTTGCCAGAAGAGTTGTGGAGCGGAGTTTGTTGTGGCGCGGGGCGCGGCGGGGCTTAGCCGCGGACCCCGAATGGCAGGGTGAAGCGGACGTCGCCTTCGACCATGTCGCGCATGTCAGGCAGCCCGTTGCGGAACTGCAGGGTGCGCTCGATGCCCATGCCGAAGGCGAAGCCCGAGTACTCCTCCGGGTCGATTCCCGCGGCGATGAGGACGTTGGGGTTGACCATGCCGCAGCCACCCCACTCGATCCAGCCGGCGCCGCCCTTCTTGTCCTCGAACCAGACGTCCACCTCAGCGGAAGGCTCGGTGAATGGGAAGTAGTTCGGGCGGATGCGGGTCTTCGTGTTCGAGCCGAACAGAGACTTCGCGAGGTGGTCCAGGGTGCCCTTAAGGTGGGCCATGGTCAGGCCCTTGTCCACGGCCAGCCCCTCGACCTGGTGGAAGACCGGGGTGTGGGTGGCGTCCAGCTCGTCGGTGCGGAACACACGGCCCGGGCAGGCGATGTAGATCGGCACCTCGCGGGAGAGCATGGTACGCATCTGCACCGGGGAGGTGTGGGTGCGCAGCACCTGACGGGAGCCCTGCGGTGCGATGTGGAAGGTGTCCTGCAGGGTGCGAGCCGGGTGGTCCGGGATGAAGTTCAGGGAGTCGAAGTTGAAGTACTCCGCCTCGACCTCCGGGCCGTCGGCGATCTCCCAGCCCATGCCGACGAAGATGTCCGCGATCTGCTCGTTGAGGATCGTGATCGGGTGCTGGGCACCGACCTGGCCACGGGTGGTGGGCTGGGTGACGTCGATGCGCTCGGCGCGGAGTGCTTCCTGGTTGCGCTTCTCCTCCAGCTCGGCCTTCACCTGGCCGAAGAGCTTCTCGACGCGGCCGCGTGCCATGTTGACGATGCGGCCGGCGTCCTTGCGCTGATCCTTCGGCAGGGAGCCGAGGGAGCGGCGAGCAGCGGGGATCGGAGCGTCGTCGCTGAGGTGCGCGCGGCGGGCCTCAGCGAGTTCCTCGAGGTTGGTGGCGGAGGTAAAGGCCTTCTCGGCGGCTTCGGCCGCCGCCCCCATCGACTCTTCAGAGATTTCTACAGCAGCCTCAGGCGACACTGGCGATTCCGACAACGTGGGCTCCTCGCAACACGTAAAAACGACTATTTCAGGCTACAGCTTAGCAATCTGTGCTTTAGAGGATTCGTAGAGGCACACACTTGCCGCCGTGGCGAGGTTCAGGGATTCCGCGTGCCCGCGCATTGGGATACTCACGCGGATATCGGCGAGGTCCAGCCAGTCCCCGAGCCCGTGTGCTTCGTTGCCGAAGAGCCACGCGGTGGGCTGGGCGAGCATGCCATTGGCGGGGTCGGCTGCCTCGTGGAGGGTGACGTCCCCGTCCGCTGCGGTGGCGAGGATCTGGTACTCCGCCTCGTGGAGCTTCTCGACAACTTCCACCACCGAGGTGTTGCGCGCGACCGGGAGGTTAAAGAGGCTTCCGGCGGAGGCGCGCACCGCCTTGCCGCCCTGCGGATCCACGGTGTTTCCGGCGAAGAGCACTCCCCCGGCGCCGAAGGCATCGGCCACTCGGATGATGGTTCCCGCGTTGCCCGGCTCGTTCGTCTCGACGGGAACGGCGATCAGCGGGCTGTTCTTGGTGGCGCTGGTGATGAGGGCGTCGTCGTTAACCATTTGGTTCGCGCAGAGGGCGAACAGGCCGGTGTGCGTGACCGTCTCGGAGAGGTGGTCAGCGGCGCGTTCGGTGATGAGGTGGACGTGGGTGCCGGTGACGTCCTGGAGGAAAGGAAAGCGCTCCCACGCAGTCTCGGTGACGTACAGGTCGAGAACCTCGCCGCGCGCGAGCGCTGCGGTGACCGCGTTCTCCCCCTCGGCGAGGAAGCGGCCGGTCTTGCGCCGGGTTGCGGCGCGGTGCAGCTTGGCGGCGTTGACAATGCGGGGCGTGCGTTCGGTGAACATCTCCATGGCTTCACAGCCTAGTCGGGTCGCAGCGGGGCAAAGATTGTGGTGCCCCGCTACCGGCGCTACTTTTTGCTGCGCGCGTCCCCACTCGCCGCTTGCCTTGGGTCTCCACCGCTACGTACCCAGCCTTCTCTCCACGCGGGATACTGGGTGCAGACACGCAAAAACCGCCCCCGATGCGGTGTGCATCGAAGGCGGTGGGAGGCTTCACGCCTCGAAGAGCTTTAGGAAGCTGCCGGTGCGTTGACGTCCTCCGGCAGAGCAGCCTTAGCAGCCTCGCACAGTGCGGTGAAGGCAGCGGCGTCGGAGACAGCCAGCTCGGCCAGGACCTTGCGGTCGACATCGATCTCGGCCAGCTTCAGGCCCTGGATCAGGCGGTTGTAGGTCATGTCGTTCTGACGAGCAGCGGCGTTGATGCGCTGGATCCACAGCTTGCGGAACTCACCCTTGCGGGCGCGACGGTCGCGGAAGGCGTAGGTCTTGGAGTGGAGCATCTGCTCCTTCGCCTTGCGGTACAGGCGGGAGCGCTGGCCCCGGTAGCCCTTCGCGGAATTCAGTACTTCGCGACGCTTCTTCTTTGCGTTCACAGAGCGCTTGACACGTGCCACGGTGATACGTCCTTTACTTCAGGTTGTTCTTTAGTATTTCGAGAAAAGGGGGAGGCTTAAGGTGATTAAGCCTTGCCCAGCAGGCGCTTCATGCGCTTGTTGTCGGCTGCGGACACGTCGGTGGTGCCCTTCAGGCGGCGGGTGCGGGTGGACGGCTTGCCCTCAAGGAGGTGGCGGCGGTAGGCGCGCTCGCGACGGAGCTTGCCGGAACCGGTGACCTTGATGCGCTTAGCGGTACCCTTGTGCGTCTTCTGCTTCATTGGTGAAAATCCTCTAGCAACGTTTGTGAACTACTGAGACTACTTCTTGCCCTTGTTGCGGACGGGGCCGAGAACCATCGTCATGTTGCGACCGTCCTGCTTCGGACGGGACTCAACCTGACCGAATTCCTCAACGTCAGCGGCAAGACGCTCCAGGAGGCGGAAGCCCAGCTCAGGGCGGGACTGCTCGCGACCACGGAACATGATCGTGACCTTGACCTTCGAGCCCTTCTCCAGGAAACGAACGACGTTGCCCTTCTTGGTCTCGTAGTCGTGGTCATCGATCTTCGGGCGGAACTTCTGCTCCTTGACCACAGTCTGCTGCTGATTACGTCGAGCCTCGCGGGCCTTCTGAGCCTGTTCGTACTTGAACTTGCCGTAGTCCATGATCTTGGCCACGGGCGGCTTGGCGTTCGGCGCGACCTCTACGAGATCGAGGTCTGCTTCATAGGCCAGCTTGCGAGCATCGTCCGTCTTGACAATGCCGACCTGTTCTCCGTTGGGACCGACGAGTCGGACCTCGGGGACTCGAATTCGGTCGTTGATGCGAGCTTCAGCGCTGATGTGAACTCCTCAGTAGCAGTAGTAAGTGATCTTTACCGCAACTGCTTGTGAAGCCCTAGAAAATCCCCCGCGCCGAAGCGCCCAAATAAAAGCCCCTTCAATCGCACGGAAGGGACTGCGAGAAGAAGTCTCGCTTTGGACCCGAGCCCAGCCAGTGACGGCGGTCTAAGGTGGGAGAAAAAGAACTCCACTTGCAGCTTGTCGACACACGACAAGCGGTAGTGCTTATGAATATAGCACGCAGATCTTAGGCGGGCAACATGGGCGCGAGGTATGTCGCGGTGTGGGAACCGTCGACCTTCGCCACGTCCTCCGGGGTTCCCTGGGCCACGACGGTGCCGCCACCCGAGCCTCCCTCCGGCCCCATGTCGATGATCCAGTCCGCGGACTTGATGACATCCAGATTGTGCTCGATGATCAGCACCGTGTTGCCCTTGTCCACCAGCCCCTGCAGGACCAGCATGAGCTTGCGGATGTCCTCGAAGTGCAGGCCGGTCGTCGGCTCGTCGAGGATGTAAATCGTCCGCCCGTTGGAGCGCTTCTGCAGCTCGGCTGCGAGCTTCACGCGCTGCGCCTCACCGCCGGACAGCGTGGTGGCCGCCTGACCCAAGCGCACGTAGCCCAGGCCAACATCCACCAGCGTGTTGAGGTAACGGGCGATCGCCGTGATGGGCTCGAAGAACTCCGCGGCCTCGGAGATCGGCATGTCGAGTACCTCGGCGATGTTCTTGCCCTTGTACTTCACCTCGAGTGTCTCGCGGTTGTAGCGGGCGCCGTCGCAAACCTCGCAGGGGACGTAGACGTCCGGAAGGAAGTTCATTTCGATCTTCAGCGTGCCGTCGCCGCGGCAGGCTTCGCAGCGCCCGCCCTTGACATTGAAGCTGAAGCGCCCGGCCGTGTAGCCGCGCACCTTCGCCTCGGTGGTCTCCGCGAAGAGCTTGCGCACCCGGTCGAAGACACCGGTGTACGTCGCCGGGTTGGAGCGCGGTGTGCGACCGATCGGGCTCTGATCCACCTGCACGAGCTTGTCCAGCTGATCCAGGCCGCTGACCTTCTTGTGGCGCCCCGGCACCAGACGGGCACCGTTGAGCTGATTAGCCAGCGACCGCGCCAGAATGCCGTTGACGAGGGAGGACTTGCCCGAACCAGACACGCCGGTGATGCAGGTCATCACGCCGAGCGGGATCGACACGTCCACCTTCTTGAGGTTATTTTCCTGCGCCCCGTGGATAGTCAGCATCCGCTCACTATCGATCTCTCGGCGAGACTCCGGCACCGCGAGGACTCGGCGCCCGGCGAGGTAATCGCCGGTCAGCGAACCCTCGGCATCCGTGATGCCCTCCGGCTCGCCCGAGTAGACGATGTGGCCGCCGTATTCGCCAGCATTTGGGCCAATATCAACCAGCCAGTCCGCCGCGCGGATCGTGTCCTCGTCGTGCTCAACGACGATCAGGGTGTTACCCAGGTCGCGGAGATTCTCCAGGGTCGTGATCAGCCGGGCGTTATCCCGCTGGTGCAGACCTATCGACGGCTCGTCCAGCACATAAAGCACCCCGGCCAGGCCCGCACCAATCTGGGTGGCCAGGCGGATGCGCTGCGCTTCGCCACCGGAGAGCGTGCCTGCCGAGCGGGACAGGGCCAGGTAGTCCAGGCCCACGTCCAGCAGGAACTTCAGGCGTGCCTGCGTCTCACGCAGCACCGCGCCGGCGATCATCTCCTGGCGCTTGTTCAGCGTGAGGTTATCCAGGAACTCGCTCGCCTCGGCGATGGAGAGATCGGAGACACCCGCGATGGACAGCTCCTTCTCCCCCGAGGCGATGGTCACGGCCAGCACCTCCGGCTTCAGGCGAGCACCTTTGCACGTCGGGCACGCCACCTCGCGCATGTAGCTGCGGTAGCGATCCTTGGACCAGTCGGAATCGGTCTGGTCGAGCTTGCGCTTCAGGAAGGGCATCACGCCCTCGAAAGGCGCGTTGTACCGGCGCTGGCGGCCGTAGCGGTTCTTGTAGCTCACGCTGATCGGGGTGGGGTGCCCCTTCAACACGGCCTTCTGCTCGGCCTTGTTCAGCTCCGACCACGGGGTCTTCGGGTCGATGTCCAGCTCCTTGGACAGCGCGGTGATGAGCTTGTCGAAGTAGCGCGCGTTCGGGCTGGACGTCCATGGGGCGATGGCCTTGTTCAGCGGCGCGTCCTCGTCGGGAATGACGAGCATCTCGTCCACCTCGAGCTTGGTGCCCAGGCCGTCGCAGGCCGGGCAGGCACCAAACGGGGAGTTGAAGGAGAAGGCGCGTGGCTCGAGCTCGTCGAGCTGCAGGGCGTGGCCATTAGGGCAGGCCATCTTCTCAGAAAAACGGCGCTGACGGTTCGGATCATCTTCGTCCAGGCCCACGAACTCGATAACGACGACGCCGTCCGCGCGGCGCAGTGCCGTCTCGACGGAGTCGGTGAGTCGCTGCTTCTGGTTTTCCTTCACCTGGAGGCGGTCGATGACGACGTCGATGTCGTGCTTGACCTGCTTCTCCAGCTGCGGTGGGTCGGTGAGCCGGTAGACCTCGCCGTCGACCCTAACGCGGGCGTAGCCCTCGGCGGCGAGCTCCTCGAAGAGGTCGACGAACTCGCCCTTGCGGGTGCGCACGACCGGCGCGAGCACCTGGAACTTGGTGCCGGGCTCCATGGCCATGATCTGGTCCACGATTTCCTGCGGGGTCTGCCGCTGGATCACCTCGCCGCACTTCGGGCAGTGCGGGGTGCCGGTGCGGGCGAAGAGCAGGCGCAGGTAGTCGAAGATCTCGGTCACGGTGCCCACGGTGGACCGCGGGTTGTGGTTGGTCGACTTCTGGTCGATGGAGACCGCCGGCGAGAGGCCCTCGATGAAGTCGACGTCCGGCTTGTCGAGGCGACCGAGGAACATGCGGGCATAGGAGCTCAGGGACTCGACGTAGCGCCGCTGCCCCTCGGCGAAGATGGTGTCGAAGGCCAACGAGGACTTCCCGGAGCCGGACAGCCCCGTGAAGACGATCATTTTGTCCCTCGGCAGCTCGAGGTCCACCCCCTTGAGGTTGTGCTCGCGTGCACCGCGGACCAAAAGCTTCTCTGCCACTCGTCCTCCTGTTTGGCTTGAGACACTGGGCCGCGCCTGGTTGGCGCGGGCTCAGCTTGAGTTCATTCCCACTGTACGACAAGTAGATATGCTCGAGTTCATGCATATGTCACAGGTCAGTGAGTTCGGACATCTTTCCAACCCCCGAGATGTCGAGATTATTTCCACCGATGCCACGATCGTGGCGCGGACCTCAGTCGGCGAGATGGATAACAACGTCTACCTCGTCGCCAGCGGCGGGCACGCGCTGCTCATCGACGCGGCAGCGGACGCCGAGCACATCCTGGCTCTGGCGGATCAGCTGCGGGTGACCATCACCGACGTCCTCACCACACACCAGCATGGCGACCACGTGCAGGCGCTGGAGGAGGTCCTGGCGGCGACGGGCGCGCGCCACCACGCGCCGCGCAAGGAAGCCGCCAACCTGCCAGCCCCGGCCGATGAGGTCTACGGCAACGACGACGGCACCCCGGAGCTGCTGCGCCTGGCGGGTAACTGCTCAGAGCTGAAGATGACGGCAGTGGAGCTGCGTGGTCACACCCCGGGCGGCATCGCCGTGCACGCGGAGCTGCCGGAGGACGCCCCGCGCATGTTCGTCGGGGATAGCGTGTTCCCAGGCGGGGTTGGCAAGACGAACTCGCCGGAGGAGTTCCAACAGCTGCTTTCGGACGTCACGCAGCGGGTTTTCAGCCTGCCTGATGGCACCCGGCTGCACCCCGGCCACGGTGACAGCACCACCGTCGGCGATGAGGCACCCCACGTCGAAGAGTGGGCCGAGCGCGGCTGGTAATCCCGCGAAACACGCAGCTGGCGCCCGGCCACTCGCGTAGACTTGATCCCCTAACGCTGGATAAAACTCCAGCTATCTTGCTACCCACACCGAAGGAGTCTTCATGCTTCGCAAGATCGCCCGTCCCCTGATGGCTTCGGCATTCATCGCCGATGGTGTCCAGATGGTGAAAAGCCCGCAGAATCACGCGAAGAACGCCGAGGTTGTGACCAGCACCCTGCGCAAGGTTCTGCCACCGCAGGCCGCTGCACTGCTGCCACGCGACGCTGAGACCAACGTCCGCATCGCCGGTGGCACCAAGATCGCCGCCGCTGCCCTGCTGGCCCGCGGTAAGGCACCTCGCCTGGCTGCCGCAGCACTCGCAGCCGCACACCTGCCTGCGATCCTGACCCGCCACGACATCAAGACCGTGGCCGGCAGGGGTGGCCAGAAGACCCAGCTGACTACGCTCCTGGCGGACGTCGGCCTGCTGGGTGGTCTGCTGATCGCCGCCGAGGACACGGCAGGCAAGCCGGGCCTGGCCTGGCGCGCGCAGCAGGCTCTGCCGGGTAAGTCCCAGCAGCAGGAGATGCTCGCCACCGCGCAGGGCTACGCCAGCGACTTCTCCGAGAAAGCCCGCGAGCTGGCCTCTGAGGCCTCGGACAGCATCTCCTCCGCGGCAAGCGCTGTGAGCGACTACGTCGACGAGCACTCCGACGAGTGGCGCGACACCGCCTACCAGGTGCGCGATCAGGCGAGCGCGTATGCTGAGACCTTTGCTGAGGAGCTGCAGGACAGCACGAAGGGCCTGTCCAAGAAGGCCAAGAAGAAGGCAAAGAAGCTCAAGTAAGCCCGTTGCACCGGAGGTAGATTGACCAGCCCCGCATCTAGCGGCAACCCGAATGATGCCGACCGCTCGCTCCCCGAGGCCATCACGAGCGAGCAGGACCACCTCGATGACCTGCTGGCCGAAGTGGACGTCACGACCGCCACGCTGAAGAAGCGACTGGCCAAAGTCCGCGCCACAGCAGACATCGATGATCCGCAGGGGCTGATGCGCCGCGACCGCGAGATCCAGGACATCTCGCAGCGACTGGATAACCTTTCCATCGCGGAGATCGGGCTGATGTTCGGCCGCATCGACGTGGCCGATGAGGAGCCGGAGAATCCGGTGCCCGGCTCCCCCGATCTGGATCGTCGCTATATCGGCCGGCTGGGGCTGCACACCCGCGATGACGAGATGCGCACCCTGCTGATGGACTGGCGCGCACCGATGGCCCGACCCTTCTACCTCGCCACCACCCTGCACCCGGATGGGGTGCATCTGCGCCGCCACATCAAGACCCGCGGACGGCGAGTGACCCACGTCGCCGATGAAAGACTCACCACCCGCGGCGAGGACCAGGCGTCCTTAACGGAAAAGACGACGTCCGCGGCGGGCGGGGTGGCTCAGGAGGCCGCGCTGCTGGATGCGGTGAACGCGGCCCGAAGCACGCGGATGGGCGACATCGTGGAGACCATCGCCGCGGAACAGGACGCCATTATCCGCAGCGAGCACCGCTCCGTCACCGTCGTCCAGGGGGCGCCGGGGACCGGGAAGACCGCGGTCGCGCTGCACCGCGCGGCCTACCTGCTGTACACGTGGCGTGAGCAGCTCGCGAAGACGGGTGTGCTCATCGTGGGGCCGAATGCGCGCTTCCTGGATTACATCTCGCAGGTTCTGCCCTCCCTGGGCGAGACCGGCGTGGTGCTGGCAACCCCGGGCACGCTGCTGCCGGGAGTGCAAACGCGCCCCGAGCCGAGCCTGCTGGCCCGGGAGGTCAAGGGCAGTGCCGAGATGCTGCACATCCTGAAGCTGGCGGTGCAGTCCTGGCAGCAGGTGCCGGAGGAGCCGCGCGGTTTCATGGTGGATGGCGTGGCCGTGGAGCTGAGCCCGAAGATGGTGCGCGCCGCCCGCACCCGGGCGCGACGCAGCCACAAGCCCCACAACCAGGCCCGGCCGCTGTTCGTGGACCATGCGATCGCTTCGCTGGCGGATGCGCTGGCAGAGACGATCGGTCGGGACCCGCTCGGCGGGGAGAATCTGCTGACCGCGGAGGATCGGGCGAGCCTGCGCGATGACCTGCGCGAGGAGCCCGCGGTGATGGCAGCGTTGGACGAGTTCTGGCCGGAGCTGACGCCCGAGGAGGTGCTAGCCGGCCTGTACGACCGCGCCGAAGAGATCGCTGCGGAGTACGACGAGGACACGATCCGTGGCCTGCAGGCCACCCCGCCGGTGGAGCTGGACGGCGGCCAGATCCTGTGGACAGCCGCGGATGCGCCACTGCTCGACGAGCTGGCGGACATGCTGGGCATCGTTGACGACGAGGCGGCGGAGAAGGCGGAACGCGAGGAGTGGCTGGCGAAGATCGCGGAGGCTCAGGACGCGCTGGACATCCTCACGGGCTCGGCGACCCAGGACCTGGACGATGGCTTCGCCCCGGAGATCCTCATGGCCTATGACGTCATCGACGCCGAGCAGCTGGCTGGTCGCCAGCGGGTGCGCGACGCCCGCAGCACGGCGCAGCGTGCCGCCCAGGATCTGCGCTGGGCCTTCGGGCACGTGATCGTGGACGAAGCCCAGGAGCTCTCGGAGATGGACTGGCGGATGATCTTCCGCCGCTCCCCCAACCGCTGGATGACCGTGGTGGGTGATCCGGCGCAGACGGGCAACCCGGCGGGCGTGGCTTCCTGGGGCGAGACCCTGGCCCCTTATGTGGCAGATCGCTGGGAGCTCAAGGAACTCAGCGTAAACTACCGCACGCCGCAGGACATCGCGGATGTAGCCAATCAGCTGCTCCCCGACATCGCCGAGGACCAGGAACCCGCACTCGCACTGCGCGGCACCGGCACGGGCGTGGCTTATGCGTCGCGGGCGGAGCTGGCGGGTGCGCTGCCCGAGATCGCGCGGCGGGCCGGCGAAGGCCTAGTGGGGATCATCGCCAGCGATGCGGACCTGGACTGGGCGCGCGAGACGGTGGCCGAGACCTTGGGGGAGGCTCCGGGCGCGGACCAGTCCAGCGTCGATGCTGAGGTGCTCGTAGTCAGCACCGCCGAGGCGAAGGGGCTGGAGTTCGACGAGGTCGTGCTCATCGAGCCCGCAGCGATCGTCGCCGCCTCCCCGCAGGGGCTGCAGGACCTCTACGTTGCGATCACCCGTGCGACCCAGGGGTTGAGCGTGTTCGCGGACCAGCCGCTGCCCTGGGACCAGGGATAAGAACGAGGGTCGCCGAATCTTCTAAAACTAGACCCCCACAACCGGTCTCTAAGGCGGGAGTGTAGAAAAGCTACCCCTTCCGGTAGGCACACCTCACAATTAAGTGAACCCCGCGGAAAATCTTCCGCGGGGTTCTTCACTACCTTGCCCTAACGTCAGCGCGCTTTCGACGAGTCCGACGCTAGCGCTTCAGCGCAACGCTCCTAGGGCTCCGACTTAGCCGACGGTGTGGACGATCATCACGTCGCAGTCGGACTGGCGGGCCACATCAGCCGGAACCGAGCCGAGCAAGCGCCCGGTCAGGGAGTTAATCCCCCGGTTCCCCACCACGAGCAAATCGGCATCCTCTTCGGTCACCACGGCCATGAGCGCGTCCACCGGGGCGCCCTCCCGCAGCACGGCACGCACCTTCTCGGCGCCCTCCTCGCGGGCGACCTCCATCGCGGAACCCAGCACCTCCTCGGCGTGCTCGTCCCCCACGACCGGCGAGGACTCGTCCCGGCGCGAGGCCTGGGCATCAGCCTCCTTGGCGAAGTACGCCGACGCGAGCACCAGCTCCGATCCAAAAGCCGCTGCGATTCCCGCCGCACGCCGGACGGCGAGGTGGGAGGATTTCGAGCCATCAGTGCCAACGACGATCTTTGAGAACATGCTCCCCATTCTATAGGCCAGCTTCCTTCATGCCCCGAAGTTCCTTATTCAGGTCCGCAATTTCATCACGCAGCCGGCCGGCCAGCTCGAACTTCAGCTCCCGGGCGGCTTCCTTCATCTGCGCGGTGAGGTCCTCGATGAGCTTCTCCAGCTGTGGTCGGGCCATGTCGCCGCGGTCCTCCGCCCGGCCGAAGGTGGCCATGTCCCCCTCCACGCCGGTCGACGTGGAGCCCGCCACCTCGCTGCCCGGCTCGCCGTAGCCCTCGGAGAATTCCTCGACCTGGTCCAGGATGTCCGCGATCTTCTTGCGCAGCGGCTGTGGGTCAATGCCGTGTTCCTCGTTATAGGCGATCTGCTTCGCCCGGCGTCGCTCAGTCTCGTCGATCGCGTTGCTCATCGACTCGGTGACGTTATCGGCGTACATGATGACCTCACCGGAGACGTTTCGGGCGGCACGGCCGATCGTCTGGATCAGAGAGCGGGTGGAGCGCAAGAAGCCCTCCTTATCCGCATCCAGGATCGCGACCAGGGAGACCTCCGGCAGGTCGAGTCCCTCGCGCAGCAGGTTGATTCCCACCAGCACGTCGAACTCGCCCAGGCGAAGCTGCCGCAGCAGCTCCACGCGCTTGAGGGTGTCGATATCCGAGTGCATGTAGCGCACCCGCACGCCGTGTTCCAGCAGGTAGTCGGTGAGGTCCTCGGCCATGCGCTTGGTGAGGGTGGTGACGAGCACGCGCTCGTCCTTGTCCGTGCGCTCGCGGATCTCCCCGATGAGGTCGTCGATCTGCCCCTCCGTCGGGCGCACCTCCACCTTCGGGTCCACCAGGCCCGTCGGGCGAATCACCTGCTCCACGAACTCGCCCTGCGCCGCGGCGATCTCGTAATCACCCGGGGTGGCGGACATGTACACGCACTGGCCCTTGCGGTCGTCAAACTCCTCCCAGGTCAGCGGCCGGTTATCCAGCGCACTCGGCAGGCGGAAACCGTGCTCGACCAGGTTGCGCTTGCGGGACATGTCGCCCTCGAACATGCCGCCGATCTGCGGCACCGTCACGTGGGACTCGTCGATGATGGTGAGGAAGTCCTCTGGAAAGTAGTCGATCAGCGTCGCCGGGGCGCTGCCGGCGGGTCGGCCGTCGATGTGCCGGGAGTAGTTCTCGATGCCGCTGGCGAAGCCCACCTGCTGGATCATCTCGAGGTCGTACTCCGTGCGCATCCGCAGTCGCTGCGCCTCCAGCAGCTTGCCGCGGTTCTCCAGGTCCTCCAGGCGCTCCGCAAGCTCCTCCCGGATGGCCTGCATCGCCTTCTCCATGCGCTCCGGCCCGGCGACGTAGTGGGTGGCCGGGAAGATGCGCAGTTCATCCACCTCGCGGATCACGTCGCCGGTCAGCGGGTGGATGTAGTAGAGCGCGTCGACGTCGTCCCCGAAGAACTCGACGCGGACGGCGAGCTCCTCGTATGCGGGGATGATGTCCACCGTGTCCCCCTTCACGCGGAAGGAACCGCGGGTGAAGGAGACGTCGTTGCGGTCGTATTGGATGTCCACGAGCAGGCGGAGGAACTGGTCGCGGTCGACTTCCTCGTCCACCCGAAGGACGACGGAGCGGTCCAGGTAGGACTGCGGGGTACCCAGGCCGTAGATGCAGGACACCGAGCTGACGACGACCACGTCGCGGCGGGACAGCAGCGCGGAGGTCGCGGAGTGACGCAGGCGCTCGACGTCGTCGTTGATCGAGGAGTCCTTCTCGATATAAGTATCGGTCTGCGCGATATAGGCCTCGGGTTGGTAGTAGTCGTAGTAGGAAACGAAGTACTCCACCGCGTTATTCGGCAGCAGGGAGCGCAGCTCGTTGGCCAGCTGCGCGGCGAGGGTCTTGTTCGGCGCCATGACCAGGGTGGGGCGCTGCTGCTGCTCGATCAGCCAGGCTGCGGTCGCCGACTTACCCGTACCGGTCGCGCCCATGAGGACGACGTCGCGTTCGCCGCGGTTCAGCCGTTCATCGAGTTCCGCGATGGCGGCTGGCTGGTCGCCCGCGGGTTCGTACTCGCTGATGACCTCGAATTTGGCATCGCTGCGCTCGACCTCCCCCACGGGGCGGAATTCGGAGTAGGACAGCTCGGGACGCTCTGCTGCAAAAGCCATGTGTCTATCCTAGGCAGCCCGCGTGGTCGGCAGCCACCGGGCGACCTGGCCGCAGCGCTAGAGCTGGTCTAGGCGCGGTTTTTGCCGGCCTCGCCGCGGGGCTACTGCGCTGCGAGCCGCGGGGCGACGACCTGCTCCCAGAAGGTGTCGACCTGTTGCAGGAGCTGATCCCGGGTGCCGGAGTTATCCACCACGGAGTCCGCGGCGGCAAGCCGCTCCTCGCGGCTGATCTGGGCCGCGATCCGGCGGCGGGCGTCCTCCTCGTCCAGGCCACGGGAGTTGACCAGGCGGTCGATACGGATCTCGTCTTCCGCGTCGACGACGAGCACGTGGTCCATCTTCTTGTACTCGCCGTTCTCGATGAGCAGCGGCATGTCGTAGACCAGCACCGGCACGTCCTCAGTGCGGGCCTGGGCGAAACGCTCGAGGGTGCGTTCCCGGATGCGGGGGTGGGTGATGGAGTTCAGCTTCTCGGTGGCCTCCGGGGCGGCGAAGGCCTGGCGGGCGAGCTCGGCACGGTTGAGGGTGCCGTCCGCGTTGAGCACCCCGTCGAAGGCCTCGGCCAGCTCCGCGAGGGCTGGCTCGCTGGGTTCGACGATCTCGCGGGCGATCTTATCGGCGTCGACGATCCGGGCGCCGAGGGTCTTCAGCCGGCTGGCGACGGTGGATTTCCCGGAGCCGATGCCGCCGGTGAGTCCGATGAGAAACATTGCTTCGATCCTAAGAGCTCAGGAGCAGACGATTAGCTGCCTGCAGGCACTGTGCCCACGAGACGGTCACGTTGGTGTAGTCCACGCGCAGCTGATTAGCCGTGTAAAAATCACCTTCGGCCACGGCCTGTTGCCACTGCTCAGAAATCTTGTCCGACTCGGACTTGAGCTTCTTGCAGTTCTTCGGGTTGAGCATCAAGGATCCGCCCGAGCTCGCAGTGGGACGCTCGATGTCTGGGAGTGGTTGGGCTTGCTCGGCCCCCGCCGGGGCTACCCCGCCACCGAAACCTGCCGAGAGAGCGAGAGCTGCAGCCAGCGCAATGGTGGCGCGTTTCCGAAAAAGATTCATGCCCCTAAAGCTACATCACTTGAAGATCCCCGTTGTGATTGAATTAACACCATGACTGTTCTCTCCGGACATCGCAGCCCTTCCTCTTTCGCCCGCAGTGGGACCAGGACGGCGTTGCTGGTCGCCACCCTCGCCACGTCCTCCTTCTCGGTGATGGTCGGCTCCGCTGGCGCCGCGCACGCCGCTGGGCCGTGCTCGGCCTGGTCGCCCAGCAGCTCCGACACGGCGGCCGCCCTGGGCTCCAGCGGCAGCTCCTCGGGTTCCTCGGCTCCCTCGTGGTTGAAGGGCATCCCCGGTGGCATGCCCGCTTTGACCGGCCATACCACGGCCATGCACATCCTCACCGGCCCCAACGGCCCCGATCAGCTCTCCAAGTTCGGCTTGGCCAGCACGGACCTGGGCTTCATGTGGGACGCCGGTGACGGACGCACGCTCGCTGTGTTTGGGGACTCCTTCAGCTGCGGCCCCCGCGGGGACGGCTGGCATTCGAATGCGATCTTCGAATCGGATGACCGCGACCCCTCCAACGGCATTCACCTGACCCGGCCGGTCAATGGGGATCGTTCGGACGAGTTCCTCCCGCGTTCGCTGAAGATCGACGGCGTAGAGATGACGGTCATCCCGACCTCCGGCATCGCGATCGACGGCGTGCAGTATGTGGACTTCATGTCCGTGAAGAAGTGGGGAACGCCCGGAAACTGGACCACCAACTACGCGGCCACCGCCAAGTCCACCGACGGAGCTAAGACCTGGACCGTGATGGAGGGCTCCAAGCGAACGAACACCAGCCCCTCCAGCAGCGATAAATTGCCAACGCTGCCGGCCCACGTGCGCGGCGCGGAGAACTTCCAGATGACGGCCTTCGCCGCACCTCCAGCAGAGAGCAACGACCCGTATGTCTACGTTTACGGCACCCCCAACGGGCGTTCAGGGCAGGCCCGGCTCGCCCGCTTCCCGAAGGACAGCTTCGCCCTCTTCCCCGGTGCTGCGGCTCACTCCGACGCAGAGTTCTACACCGGCAGCGGCTGGAGCCGCACCATGTCGGACGCCGCTCCCGTGCTGGACGGCAGGGTCTCCGAGCTCTCGGTGATGTACCACCCGGAACAGGATGCCTGGCTCGCACTCTACGAGGCGCCGCAGGGCGTGGTGATTCGGAAGGCCGCCTCTCCGGAGGGGCCGTGGAGCGCGCCGAGGACGCTGGTCTCTCGCGCTCAGATCGGCGACCTCTACGGCGCGTTCATGTTCCCCCACCAGGTCGATGAGAACCTGTACTGGGTGGCCACGACGTGGAAGGACTACAACCCGGTCGTGTACAAGACCGACCTGGGTCGCGTGTTCCAGTAGAAGCATCTGTTAGCGCTCATAGTCTGAGCACGCCAAAGGCGCCCAGCGGGCGAGGAGAACCCTCCGCCGCGGGGCGCCTTCTCTTTCGCTATCGGCGCAGCTGGCTTAGCGCTCGACGATGGCGACGATGCCCTGGCCACCTGCTGCACAGATGGAGACCAGTGCGCGGCCGCCGCCGTTCTCCTCGAGCAGCTTCGCGGTGGTGGCGATGATGCGGCCACCGGTTGCGGCGAATGGGTGGCCAGCGGCCAGCGAGGAGCCCTTGACGTTGAGCTTGGAGCGGTCGATCGCACCCAGCGGCTTGTCCAGGCCCAGGCGCTCGCGGCAGTACTCCTCGGACTCCCAAGCCTTCAGGGTGGCCAGGGTCTGGGAGGCGAAGGCCTCGTGAATCTCGTAGAAGTCGAAGTCCTGGAGGGTCAGGCCGTTGCGCTCCAGCATGCGCGGGACGGCGTAGGTCGGGCTCATCAGCAGGCCGTCCGGGGTCTTGCCGTCGTGGCCGTGCAGGAAGTCCACGGACGCGACCTCGGAGTCCACCAGGTAGGCGCGGACCGGGAGGTTGCGCTCCTTGGCCCACTCCTCGGAGGAGAGCAGGACGGCGGACGCGCCGTCGGTCAGCGGGGTGGAGTTACCGGCGGTCATGGTGGCGGTGGTGCCGTGCTGTGCCGCGTCGCGCTTGCCGAAGACCGGCTTGAGCTTGGCCAGCTTCTCCGGGGTGGAGTCCGGGCGCAGGTTGGTGTCGCGCTGCACGCCGAGGTACGGGGTGATGAGGTCCTCGAAGAAGCCCTCGTCATAAGCCTTGGCCAGGTTCTGGTGGGAGGTCGCGGCGAACTCGTCCTGCTCCTCGCGGGTGATGTTCATCTCGCGGGCGGTGATCGCAGCGTGGTCACCCATGGACAGGCCGGTGCGCGGCTCGCCGTTGCCCGGCTGATCCGGTGCCAGCTGGGCCAGGCGGATGGAGCCGACCAGCTTCAGACGCTGCTGGGTGGTCTTGGCCTGGGTCAGCTTGATGAGGGTCTTGCGCAGCTGGTCGCCTACCGCCAGCGGGGCATCGGAGGTGGTGTCCACGCCGGAGCCGATGCCGGACTCGATGCGGCCCGCGCGGATGGCGTCGCCGACGGCGACGATGGCGGCCAGGCCGGTGCCACAGGCCATCTGCATGTCCATGGCCGGGGTGCTGTTGGCCAGGGAGGAGCCCAGTACAACCTCGCGAACCATGTTGAAGTCGCGGGAGTGCTTCAGAACCGCACCACCGGTGACCAGGCCGAGCTCTTCGTCCTGGAGGCCGTAGCGGGCGACGAGGCCCTCGATGGCCGCGGTGAGCATGTCCTGGTTGGATGCGTCCGCGTACTCCTTGTTGGAGCGGGCGAAAGGAATGCGGTTGCCGCCGAGGATGGCGACCTTCTTCTGGTTACCGTTCGTCATGATGGTTTTCACTCCGTCTCTAGAATGTGCACCAAAGTTGTGCGTCTCCCAACCGACTATAGAGACGTGCTGGGGCCTGGGGCAGAAAACGAAAATATAAAAATAATTTCACTAGATTTCACCCTCAGTGTGACCCCCGACACCGTAGAGTTGAAGTCACGTTCTTAAAAATCTTTCCGGTCAGCCCGCTGTGCTCGCTAGCCCGCGCCTCGTCAGAAGGGTGCATCCAGCGCGCAGCAAGTTAACGTGACGTGAAGACCGGAAAGCGACAACCCGAAGGAGAATAAGTGTCTAAGACTTCCTCCCAGCACTCCGACCGTTACGGCGAGTTCATTGAGTCCCCGTTCGGCAGCTTCCTGGCTGACAAGGTCGGCCTGCCGAAGCCCGAAAAGCTGCGCCGCTACAAGGCCGGCGAGGCAGCACTGCCGGGCCTCGTGCTCGTCGGTGGTCAGGGCCGCCTGATCGACCCGGTCACCTCCCTGCTGGATGCGGACTACGACCTGACCCGCGACTCCGGTGACAGCAAGTACGCCGCCTTCGTCTTCGACGCGACCGGCATCACCAAGCCAGAGGAGCTCCACCAGCTCTTCGACTTCTTCAACCCAGTGATGCGCAAGCTCGCCCCGAACGGCCGCATTGTCGTGCTCGGCACCACCCCGGAGCTTGCCGAGTCCACCGACGAGGCCATCGCCCAGCGTGGCCTCGAGGGCTTCAGCCGCTCCGTCGCCAAGGAGCTGCGCCGCGGCGCGACCGCCCAGCTGGTCTACGTCAGCCCGAAGCTCTCCGGCGACTTCACCGGCCTGGAGTCCACCCTGCGCTTCCTGCTTTCCGGCAAGTCCGCCTACGTCGACGCCCAGGTCATCCGCGTCGACGACACCGCAGCCACCGCACCGGCAAACTGGGACCAGCCTTCTGAGGGCAAGGTCGCCGTCGTCACCGGTGCTGCCCGCGGCATCGGCGCCACGATTGCCGAGGTCCTGGCTCGCGACGGCGCGAAGGTCATCTGCGTGGACGTCCCGCAGGCCGGCGACGGCCTGGCTGAGACCGCCAATCGCGTCAAGGGCACCTCCCTGCCGCTGGACGTCACCGCCCCGGATGCTGCCGACAAGCTCAAGGAGCACGCCGAGGCTCGCTTCGGCCAGGGCATCGACATCATCGTCCACAACGCCGGTATCACCCGCGACAAGCTGCTCGCCAACATGGACGACGCACGCTGGAACGCCGTCATGGCCGTGAACCTCATCGCCCCGATTCGCATCACCGAGGGCCTGATCGCCAACGGTGGCCTCAACGACAACGGCCGCGTCATCGGCGTGTCCTCCATCGCGGGCATCGCCGGTAACCGTGGCCAGACCAACTACGGCACCACCAAGGCCTCCGTCATCGGCCTGGTCAACACCTTCAGCGAGAAGCTGGCGGACAAGAACATCACCGTCAACGCCGTGGCACCGGGCTTCATCGAAACCCAGATGACCGCCGCCATCCCGTTCGCGACCCGCGAGGCCGGCCGTCGCATGAACTCCCTGCAGCAGGGTGGCCAGACCATCGACGTCGCAGAGACCATAGCCTACTTCGCGGCACCGGCATCCAACGCGGTGACCGGCAACGTGGTTCGCGTCTGTGGCCAGTCCCTGCTGGGTGCGTAAACAAAGCCCTGCCCCGCTGACATCTTTTCAACTTCTTAAAGGAGGTTCCTGTGGCTGAGGTTTCCTACAAGGAACTGCCCAAAATTCCGGCGCTCATGGACGAGTACCGGAACGCAGTCAAGGACATTCTGCCGGTCGTCGGGTCCACGCGCTCTGCGAAGGACAACCCGAAGACCGCGTTCGAGGTCCGCGGCGTGAAGATCGACGTTCCGCACCTCGCGGCGTACTGCAGCGCGACGGATCTGCGGCTGACCAACGAGCTGCCGCTGACCTACCCGTACGTGCTCTCCTTCCCCATCGTGATGAAGGTCCTGACGGCTCCGGACTTCCCGTTCGGCGCTGTGGGTGCGGTGCACCTGAATAACGTCATCGAACAGAAGCGCGCGCTGACGGTCGACGACGTGCTGGACATCAAGGTCCACGCCGAGAACCTGCGCGAGCACAACAAGGGTCTGCTCATCGACCTGGTCACCGAGATCGCCTCGGGCGGCGAGGTCGTGTGGCGCCAGGTCTCCGGCTTCCTGGCCAAGGGTGCGAAGCTCTCCAGCTCCTCCCCGCTGGCAGGTGGCGAGAAGACCGACGGCGTGATCCTGCCGATCACCGAGCTGGCGGATCCGCGCCCGACCGCGAATGTGCGGGTCACCCCGTCCCAGATCAAGGACTACGCGGAGGCTTCGGGCGATAAGAACCCGATCCACGTCTCCGGCGTGGGTGCGAAGGCCTTCGGCTTCCCGGCGGTCATCGCGCACGGCATGTGGTCCGCGGCGCGCCTGCTCGCCACACTGGAGGGCGAGATCCCGTCCGCAGCGCGCTACACGGTGCAGTTCGCTAAGCCGGTGACCCTGCCGGCCACCGTCGCGGTCTTCACCCAGAAGGCTGCCAACGGCGACTGGGACATCCAGCTGCGCAAGGCGTCCAAGCTGGACACCGTCCACGCAGTGGCGAAAATCGAGCAGCTCTAAGCCGCTCGCTGTAGCACTCCCCTTTCGGCCAGTTCGCGTTTCTACGCGGGCTGGCCGAAAGCCTTGTCGGGGCGGCCCGTCCATAAACACCGTCCAGCTGGCTGAAGCGGCGACAATATGTCTAGCCCGTGCAGCGAGAATTCACTAGGCGCGCAAAAACACGGGTGGGTGCGCAATCCACGGTGGGGTGCGGACTAACATGATCAGCATGGAGCAGGTACAGCAGGCCTTCTACGAGCAAATCACGATCGACCCAGCCCGCATCCCCATCGTCGTCCTCTCGGCGCTGGCGATCTACCTCTTCTTCCTGATCCTCGTGCGGCTGTTCGGCGTCCGCATCATGACGAAGATGAATGCCTTCGACACAGTCGTCCTAGTCATGTTCGGCGCGGTCTCGGGCCGCGTGGTCATCGGGCACCCGCCGACCCTTGCCGCGGGGGCGATCGGGCTGTTCACACTCATGCTGCTGGAGGCGATCTTCGGCGCGGCGCGGAAGTCCAACGCCGTGAGCCGCGTCTTCGACGAGGACCCCCAGGCCGTCTTCGCGCACGGCCAGTACCTGGACCGGCAGCTGCGCCGCACCCACGTCTCCCGGGATGACCTGCGGATGGTCATGCGCCGCGCCGGAGTGGCAAGCCCGGCCGACGTCCAACTCATCATTCTGGAGCCCACCGGCGAGATGACCGTCTACAAAGCCGGCATCGTGATCGACCCGGAGATGCTGCGCGGGGTCGCGGGCCTGCCCTCAGGGTTTACGCAGCACGATCGCGAGAATCACTAGGGCAATACCGGCCATCTCCGTGAGGCTGATCCACTGCTTCAGCGCCACCGCCCCCACCAGAGTCGCTACGAGCGGGAGTACGGCCTGCAGAAGCGCGAACAGCGACGAGCCCGCGAGCCTCAGCACCACCTGGTCCAGGGAATAAGGGATCGCAGCAGACAGCAGCCCCAGGCCCGCGGCGAGCCCGATGATCGTCGGTGCGGCCATCGCGAGGTTTTCTGGCCACAGCCAGATGGCCAGGGGAAGGCCAAGGACACCGGCGTAGGTGAAGCCCACCGCCAGCGAGGACTTGGAGGTATCCGCGTTGGAGGAAATCTTGGCACCAAGCAGGATATAGCCTGCCCAGAACACGCCCGCTGCCAGCGCCCACAGGATGCCGCTGGCCTCAGCTGACCACTGAGCCCCGGAAATCACCAGCACGCCAGCGATGGCGAAACCGAGGGCCAGCCAGTCACGCAGTCGCCTCGACCCCCAGGCCGCAACAATCACCGGCCCGATGAACTCGATCGCCACGGCCGAGCCCAGCGGGATGGACTGGATAGCCATGTAGAAGGTCATGTTCATCGCCATCGCGGCCACGCCAAAGAAGGTAGCGATGAGCGCCGGGCGGCCGATAAAGGAACTCGCTCGCGGCCGGAAGAAAGCCCAGAGGATAAGACCTGCCGTGGCGATGCGGAACCAAGCCACCACCACCGGTGGGAAGTGATCGAATAGCCCCACGGCCAGCGCTGCGCCCACGTAGAGCGAGAGACCGGAAACCGCCATGATCGCCGGCGGCAGCACACGGGAAGAGCCCTGGTGAGAAAGCGATCCGAACATGCCGTTGATCCTATCCAACCGCCCCCAGACACGAAAAAGGGCCCACACCATACGGTGCGGGCCCTTGCTTTCAGCGCTCTAGCGAACTTGCCTCAACTCCGCCGGAGCCGGGTAGTGCGCTTTACTCGCCGCCGGCCAGCTTCTCGCGCAGAGCAGCCAGCTGCTCGTCGGAAGCCAGGGTGCCAGCGTCCTCAGCCGGGGCCTCGGCAGCCTTGGTCTCGGCGCCGGACTCGGAGGAGTAGCCGCCCTCGCCGTTAGCAGCAGCCTCTGCAGCTGCGGCGCGGTGGCGTTCGATCTGAGCTGCGTGCAGACGGTGGCGACGCTCGGACTCGGCGTAGCGAGCCTCCCAAGCCTCACGCTGTTCGTCGAAGCCCTCGAGCCACTCGTTGGTCTCCGGGTCGAAGCCCTCCGGGAAGATGTAGTTGCCCTGCTCGTCGTAGGAGTCGGCCATGCCGTACTTGGACGGGTCGAACTCCTCGGTGAAGTCCTCGTCAGCCTGCTTCAGGGACAGGGAGATACGACGACGCTCGAGGTCGATGTCGATGACCTTGACCATGACCTCTTCGCCAACGTTGACGATCTGGTCCGGAACCTCGACGTGGCGCTCGGCCAGCTCGGAGATGTGAACCAGCCCCTCGATGCCCTCCTCGACGCGGACGAATGCGCCGAACGGAACCAGCTTGGTGACCTTGCCCGGAACGATCTGGCCGATCGCGTGGGTGCGGGCGAAGACGCGCCATGGGTCTTCCTGCGTTGCCTTCAGGGACAGGGAGACGCGCTCGCGGTCCAGGTCGACGTCCAGAACCTCGACGGTGACCTCGTCGCCGACGGTGACAACCTCAGACGGGTGGTCGATGTGCTTCCAGGACAGCTCGGAGACGTGGACCAGGCCGTCAACGCCGCCGAGGTCAACGAATGCACCGAAGTTGACGATGGAGGACACGACGCCCTTGCGGACCTGGCCCTTCTGCAGCTGGTGCAGGAACTCGGAGCGGACCGCGGACTGGGTCTCCTCCAGGTATGCACGGCGGGACAGCACGACGTTGTTGCGGTGCTTGTCCAGCTCGATGATCTTGGCCTCGATCTCCTGGCCGATGTACGGCTGCAGATCGCGGACGCGACGCATCTCGACGAGGGAAGCCGGCAGGAAGCCGCGCAGACCGATGTCCAGGATCAGGCCGCCCTTGACGACCTCGATGACGGTACCGGTAACCGGCTCGTCATTCTCCTTGAGCTGCTCGATGGCACCCCAAGCGCGCTCGTACTGGGCACGCTTCTTGGACAGGATCAGGCGACCCTCCTTGTCCTCCTTGGTGAGGACCAGAGCGTCGATCTCGTCGCCAACCTCGACAACCTCATTCGGGTCGACGTCGTGCTTGATGGACAGCTCACGGGACGGGATTACGCCCTCGGTCTTGTAGCCGATGTCCAGCAGGACCTCGTCGTGATCGACCTTGACGATGGTGCCCTCGACGATATCGCCATCATTGAAGTACTTGATGGTCTCATCGACGGCGGCGAGGAAATCCTCAGCGGAGCCAATGTCGTTGATGGCTACCTGAGGGACGTTGTTGGTTGGCATATGGAAGTGTTCTCCGAAACGGAAATCAAATAGGAATGGACAGGGTCAAACTGCGCCTTTCGACGCGTAACGTACTGAAGGTTACACGAGAGGCTTTAGCTGCACAAACACCTGTTTTGCAAACTCCTCGGTCGTGGCGGGACGGGACGCACCTTCCGCCCCACTCGCCACAGCGGAATCATGAGCCCCAGCGGTTTCGGGCTCGGGGGCGGTGGCAGGCGCTTCGCGGAGCAGATCCGCGGTCGGCGCCTTGATCACGGCCTCGCGTACCGCGCCTTCCAGGAGCTCCGCAGCTTGCGGATATCCCAACGAGTCGAGCATCTGCGCGGCAGAGTTCATGATGCCCGCCGGGTTGGCGATCCCCTGGCCCGCGATATCCGGGGCGGAACCGTGCGCGGCCTGGGCCATGACCTGTGACTCGCTGGCATTGATGCTGCCCGCGATGCCCAGCGAACCGCCCAGCCCGCCGGCCAGGTCGCTCAAGATATCGCCGAACATGTTCTCGGCCACGATCGTGGCATAGCGCTGCGGGCGGGTCACCAGCTCCGCGCACAGGGCGTCAATGTGCACCGGCTGGACCTCGACCCCGAACTCTTCCGCGCAGGCCTGCGCCTCGCTGACGTAGCGGCCCGAGGTCTCGGGTAGGACGTTGGACTTGTGCGCCACCGTCAGCACCCCGTCGCGGGCGGCGGCGATGGCGGCAGCGCGACGGACGATGCGGCGAATCTTGGTCTGCGTGAAAACGCCGATCGCCAGGGAGACCTCCCCGTTGACCGTGATATCGCCGCTACCCACCAGCATGTTGCGGTCAGCGTACATCCCCTCGGTGTTCTCCCGGACGATGACCACATCCAGGTCCGGATGCACCGCCCCCGGCACGCCGCGCACCGGGCGGATATTCGCCCACAGGTCCCCCTTTGTGCGCAGATGAGCCGAGGGGTTGAGCTGGCCCGCCGCACTCGCCGGATAGGACACATTATCGTGAGGCCCCAAGACCCAGCCGTCCAGGCCGGTGATGGTCTCCCACGTCTCCTCCGGCACGACCCGGCCGGTGGCGTCGATCGCCTCGCGGCCCAGCAGCAGCGGCACAAACTGCGGCACCGCTTCCCCACTGGCCTGCAGCGCAAGCTCCACCGCCCGCACCGTTGGGGCGACGATCTCAGGGCCGATACCCTCGCCCTGCCAGACTCCGAGACGACAATTTTCTGTATTAGCCATGCCCTCCACCCTAGGACTCGCAGACCAGGCGAGCACAGGGTCTTTGCATTATTCTTGCGCGTTGCCCGAACCTGACGTCCTGAAATAAACCCAGCGTGCCTGGTGTCTTTTGCAGGGAAACGGCCGTAAAGTACCTCGGGTGACTGATTACTCTTCGCACTCCGCAGCATCGGAGCAGGCCCCGGCCAGCACGGCCGGCAGCTCCAGCGGCGTGAGCTTTGACAAGACCAAGCCCTCCGCGCTCACGATCATCCTCAACGCGATTCGCGGCGGCCTGATCGGCCTCGCCGAGCTCGTGCCGGGCGTGTCCGGCGGCACGATCGCTCTGGTGACCGGCGTGTACGAGCGAGTGCTCTACAACGCCAATGTCTTCCTCGACGGGGTGAAAACCCTGCCGAAGGACCGGGCGAAGGCGGGCCAGCGTTTCCGCGACGTGGACTGGTGGCTACTGATCCCGATGCTCATCGGCATGGGACTGATCGTGGTGCTCATGGCGGGCCCGATGAAGGACTTCGTGGCCAATCAGCCGATCGCGGCGCGCTCGCTGTTCCTCGGCATGGTGGTGGTCTCCATTGCCGTGCCGCTGCTGATGATCGACTGGAAGAGCTCCTCGGCCAGCTGGGCAAAGGTGCTGCCGATCATGGGCATCGTCGCGGTGCTGACGTTCTGGGCCACGGGGTTCACCAGCACCACGCAGCGTGACCCGAACCTGCTCATCGTCTTCCTCGCCGCGGCGGTCGCGATCTGTGCGCTGGTGCTGCCGGGAGTGTCTGGCTCCTTCTTCCTGCTGGCGGTCGGCCTCTACGAGGCCACCTTGGGTGCTGTGGACGAGCGGAACTTCACCTACCTGGGCATCTTCGCCCTCGGCGCGCTGACAGGCATCGTGCTCTTCGTGCGCCTGCTAGAGAAGATGCTCAGCGAGCACCGCACCGTCACGCTGGCCGCGATGGCTGGTCTGCTGTTGGGAAGCCTGCGCGCGCTGTGGCCGTGGCAGGATGACTCCGCGGGCCTGCTCGCACCGGACGAGAACGTCGGTGGCGCGATCGGGCTGTTTGTGCTGGGCGCCGCGGTGGTGGCCGCGATGGTGGTCGCGGAGCGGCGCTTCGGGAGCGACAAGGCCGAGGCGACCGCGAAGGCCTAAGGGCTCCTGCAATAAGACGAAACATCCCCACGGTGACCGAACAGCGTGGGGTTTCGCATTGCTGTGAGCGTGACCTTGCACGCACGCTGCGATCATGCAGCGAGAGCGCTGCGGCGAAGGCTAGTGCCCGGCGAGATCCCAGTTCTCGCCGTGCCCGGCGGAGACATCCAGGGGAACCCGCAGGCTGGCGGCCGAATCCATGTTCTCCTCCAACAACTGCTGAATCTGCTCAAGCTCACCAGGTGCGATCTCCAGGACGAGCTCATCGTGGACCTGCAGCAAAACCCGGGACTTCAGATTCGCGTTGCGCAGCGCGCGATCAACCCGCAGCATCGCGAGCTTGATGATGTCCGCGGCCGTACCCTGGATCGGCGCATTGAGCGCGGCGCGTTCCGCGTTCTCCCGGGCGACACGGTTCGAGCTGGCTAGCTCCGGCAGATAGCGACGGCGACCGTAAAGCGTCTCCGTGTAGCCGGTCTCCTTAGCCGCCTCGACGACCTTGTCCAGGTAGCGCTTCACGCCACCGAAGCGGTCAAAGTAGTTCTCCATGATCCCCTTGGCCTCACCCGGGCTAATGCCCAGCTGCTGGCTGAGACCAAAGGCGGAGAGGCCGTAAACCAGGCCATAGCTGAGAGCCTTGACGCGACGGCGCAGCTCCGGAGTCACCTCGTCCACCGGGACGTCGAAGACTCGGGAACCGACGTAGTTGTGCAGGTCCTCGCCCGCCCGGTAGGCCTCGATGAGGCCGGCGTCCTCGGAAAGGTGCGCCATGACGCGCATCTCGATCTGCGAGTAGTCGGCGGTCAGCAGCGTCTCGTAGCTCTCGCCAACGCGGAAGGCGGAGCGGATCTTGCGGCCCGCTTCCGTGCGCACGGGGATGTTCTGCAGGTTCGGTTCCGAGGACGACAGTCGGCCGGTTGCCGCGCCCTTCTGGTTGAAGGTGGTACGGATGCGGCCGTCGCCGTCGATGGCATTGATGAGACCGTCGATGGTGCTTTTCATCTTCTGGTACTCGCGGTGCGCCATGAGGTGATTAAGGAAGGGGTGCTCGGTCTGCTGCTGAAGCTTCTCCAGCTCCGCGGCGGCAGTCGAGTACCCGGTCTTGGTCTTCTTGGTTTTCGGCAGGCCGAAGTCCTCGAAGAGCACCTTCTGCAGCTGCTTGGGGCTGGAGAGGTTGAGCTGATCGTCCTCGGCGAGTTCGCGGGCGGCGGTGACCTCGTCGGCGATCTGGGCTTCGTAATCGGCGGCGAGCTCCTCGAGGGCGGCCTTATCCACCTCGATGCCACGGGCCTCCATCTCCGCGAGGATGTGGGTCAGGGGCACTTCCATGGAGAAGTAGAGCTCGGCCTGGCCGGCCTCCGCGAGCTCCTGGTTCATGATCCCCACGAGTTCGCGAACGGCCTGGGCGCGCTCCAGGCTGCCCGAGTTCTCGGGCAGGTCGCGGCCCGCATGGCGCTGCAGTACGTCCCCCAGCGACCAGCTGCGCAGGTCCGGGCGAACAAGGTAAGCAGCCACGGAAGTGTCGTGTTCCACCCCGTCGAGGGCGAAACCCTGCTGGCGCAACGCGTGGAAGCTCTGCTTGGAATCGTGGAACCACTTCGGTGCCCCGCGGTCAGCGAGCCAGGTTCGCAGCACCTGTTCGTCCTTCTCGTGCAGGGCTGCGAGGTCAAGCTTTAAGCCTTTATTTTCCGCACTGAGCAGGCCGAGCGTCTCGCCCTCGATATCCACGGCGAGCGCCTCGGCGACCGCGTCGCGGCCCTCCTGATAGGCAGCGTTTTTCTTCAGCCAGTTGGCCAGCTTGCCGGGTGCCAGCTCTTCCTCGGTGATGGGGATGCTCGCGGTGTCCTCGAACTCCACCCCGAGGGTGCGGAAGGTGCGGTTGCGCAGCGTGGTGCCGAACTGCAGCTTCTCGAAGATCGACAGCGCGTCGTTCGGGTCGATGTCCGCCGGCTTCAGCGAATCCAGGCTGTCCACCATGTCCAGGTCCCGGACCATCTCGGTGATCTTCCGGGCCAGCTGGATGTCTGCGACATAGGCGCGCAGGTTCTCGCCTACCTTGCCGCGGATGTCGTCCATGTTCTCGATGACGCCGTCCAGGGAACCGTACTTCTGGATCCACTTCTGGGCGGTCTTTGGTCCCACGCCCGGCACGCCCGGCATGTTGTCCGAGGTATCGCCGCGGAGTGCTGCGAGGTCCGGGTACTGCTTCGGGGTCACGCCGTACTTCTCTTCCACGGCTTCCGGGGTGAAGCGGTGGAGCTCGGAGACCCCGCGCAGGGTGTAGAGGACGGTGATGTCGTCCTCCACGAGCTGCAGGGAGTCGCGGTCACCGGTGCAGATGAGGGTGTTCATGCCCGCGTCGTGGCCCTGGGTGGCCAGTGAGGCGATGATGTCATCCGCCTCGTAGCTCTCCTTATCCAAGGTGGTGATGCCGAGGGCCTTCAGCGTCTCGCGGATCAGCTCGATCTGGCCCTTGAACTCCGGCGGGGTGGACGGACGCTGGGCCTTGTACTCGGGGAACTCCGCCTCGCGGAAGGTCGGGCCCGAAAGGTCGAAGGCGGCGGCGATATGGGTGGGCTTTTCCTGTTCCACCAGCCCCAGGAACATCCCCAGGAATCCGTAGACGGCGTTGGTGTGCTGCCCGCCAGTCGTCGAGAAGTTGGCCGCCGGGAGGGCGTAAAAGGCCCGGAAGGCCAGGGAATGCCCGTCGAGCAGGAGCAGGGTTTCTTCAGATTTACCACCGGTTGTCATGCCCGCCATCCTACTGAACGGCTACCCACGCGCTGTTTTGTGCCCACCTGGGAGCTACCGTATGCTTTGACCTATTGCGCCCCCGTAGCCCAATTGGCAGAGGCAACGGATTCAAAACCCGTCCAGTGTGAGTTCGAGTCTCACCGGGGGCACTTTTACCCCCGCTGTGGCCTGGTGAAACTCCGGCCCGCAGCGGGTTTTCTACATTTCGACGACCATCTTCCCGGTATTGCCGCCGGTGAAGAGCTCGAGAAAAGCCTGAGGCATGGCCTCGATGCCGTGACGGGTCGTGACGTCATACTGAACCTCACCGCTGGCGATCAGCGGGGCCATCCGCTCCCGGAACTCGCCCGCTACGTCGAGGTACTGCCCCAGCACGAAGCCGCGCAGGGTCAGGCACTTGCCGATCGCGAGCGCAAGGTTGCGCGGCGCGGCCGGCTGCTGTGTGTCGTTGTACTGGGCAATCGCGCCACAGAGCGCGACGCGACCGAAGGTATTCATGCGACCAATGGCTGCCTCCAGGTGATCGCCGCCGACGTTATCGAAGTAGACGTCGATCCCCTCGGGCGCGGCCTGCCGCAGCTGCCCAACCAGGTCACCCTCGCGGTAGTTGATGGCAGCGTCGAAGCCCAGCTCCTTGAGCCGAGCAACCTTTTCCTCGCTGCCTGCCGATCCGATCACGCGAGACGCACCCAGGTGGCGGGCGAACTGGCCCACCGCCGAACCCACGGCACCGGCAGCCCCGGACACGAAGACCACGTCCCCCTCCTTGATCTCCGCGATGCGGGTAAGCCCCACATAAGCGGTCAGTCC
>NZ_JASLIP010000038.1 GCF_030152825.1 Corynebacterium sp. | reverse complement strand
GGGTAGACTCGGGAGCTGTGAAGGAATCGCGCGAACACCAGGCCCCGAAAGAGCCCTTTCCCCTGCGCGTACGCATTGTGCAGATCTTCTTTCTCGCACTCGGCGTGATCGCCACGCTGCTGCTCGCGTGGTGGCAATACGAACGCTGGCAATCCACCAGCGGCTCCTTCCAGAACCTGGGCTATGCGCTCCAGTGGCCAATCTTCGGCGTCTTCCTCGTCGTCACCTACCGCAAGTACATCGAATACGAGCGAGAGCGCCTGCTCGGCGACGACGAGGCCGCCGTCGAAAAATACGCGGAAGACCAGCTCACCGAGGTCCCGGAGGACTTCCTAGCACCCACCGCGACGCAAAAATCCGAGGCCGCGGAGGTCTTCGAAGATCACCGCAGGCGGGATGCCCGCTCGGCACCGCTACCGGCCCAGGAAGAACGAAGGAAGCGCCAGGCCAACGAGGGTTAACACCCGCACGCCCGATTCCCGATAATCCACCCAAACCGTAGAGGGAGAACTAGAGATGACGCAGCCAGCCTCGCCCCAGCCAGCGGGCGCCCAAATCCACCCGGCACGCCAGCAGCGGGTCGCAAAGGCCCTGAAGTGGTACTCGGTCATGGCGATTGCCACCGGTATCTGGCTGCTCGTTTTGGTCGTTGAGATGATCTTCAAGTACCTGATCCTGGGCAGCGATAACACCCCGGCCTGGTTCTCCTATATCGGCCCGGCCCACGGCATCTTCTTCATGCTCTACTGCATCACCTGCCTGGATCTGGGCACCAAGGCACGCTGGGAGCCCAGCAAGTGGCTGACCACCATCCTCGCCGGTGTGGTTCCGCTGCTGAGCTTCTTCGTTGAGCACAAGCGTCGCGTCGAGGTAAAGGAAGCTTTCGCGCTGAACTAACCGGTGGCGGGGTGGTGCCGTCGGACCGCCCCGGCACCACCCCGCTCCCCCCTCCGGGCCTTATTAATCGCCCGGCGCAGTCTCGATCTGCGCCGCGGCGATTTCTTTTTCCGTCGGCTGCTGCCGCAGTTCCTCCGGGCTGGAGGTATCCGGCCAGCTGCGCTGCAGGCAGGCCAGAATCGCGACCGCTGCGGCCTCCGTGGCCACCGGCAGCGTGCCCAGGTCAGGAAGGAAGCCCGGGTTGTGGTTCGTCGGAATGTCGATATCCAACCGGCCTGCCTGCTCGGCGCGCTGCCACTGACGACGCGGCGTAATGCCCACGGTCCACAGCAGATAAGGCACCCCGAAGTGCTTCGGGATCACGGAGAAGTCCTCGGAGGCCGTCCACGGCTCCATGTCCAGGCTGTTCTCGCTGAAGCGCTCGTCGAAGGCCGGGCGCACCGTCTCGAAGGCTTCGGCTGCGTTGTCGGTCGCGCCCAGCATGCCGACGAACTTGAAGCTCGGTTCGCGGTCGGCACCCGCTGCCTGGGCCTCGGCGCGCACGATCCGCTTGATCGCGGCAACCACCCGCTTGCGCAGGTCCTCGTCGTAGAAACGGCAGCTCAGGGAGATCTTCGCCGAATCCGGAATCACATTATTGGCCTTACCCGCCTCCACGGACGCAACCGTGACCACGGCGAACTGGCCCGGCGGGACCTCCCGGGACACGATCGTCTGCAGGCGCATCACGGTGGATGCGGCCAGCACCACCGGGTCGACCGAACGGTGCGGCATCGAGGCGTGCGCGCCGCGCCCGTACAGGGTGATCTCGATGGTCGTCGAAGAGGTCATCACCGGGCCCGGCGCGGTGTAGATCTCACCCGCAGGCCCCGCGACGACGTGCTGAGCCAGGCACACATCCGGGCGCGGAATGATCTGGTCCAGCCCATCGGAGACCATGCGGTGCGCGCCCACCGCGGCCTCCTCCGCAGGCTGGAAGAGCGCGATGACGGTGCCGGACCAGTCGTCCCGCGTCGCATCCAGGATTGCCATCGCGCCCAGCAGCGAGCTGGTGTGGTGGTCGTGGCCACAGGCGTGCATCGTCGGCACCCGCTGACCCTCCGCGTTGAGCTGGGAATGCTTCGAGGCGTAGTCCACCTCGGTGGCTTCGGCGACGGGCAGGCCGTCGAAGTCCGCGCGCATCAGCACCGTCGGCCCGTCCCCGTTGCGCAGCACTGCGGTGATGCCGTAGCCGCCGATGCCGGTCGTGACCGCCCAGTCGGGGAAGCGCTGCAGCTCCTCCTCGATACGCTGGGCCGTCTGCTCCTCCGCCCCCGAGAGCTCTGGGTGGGCGTGGAGGTGTTTATACAGGTCTTCCTGCCAACTCAGATCTGCCGCGGCGTTGGCGACGATCGTGCTCGGGGTGGGTGGAGTGGTCACGGTGCACTTCCTTTCTTGCGTTCGACCTTATTGCGCGCTGGGTGCCCCGGTGGCGTTTTCGGCCACGCGGGACCTAGCTGGGTCTACTGCGCGGACTGAGCCAGCGCACGCAGCGCCGGGACCAGCTGCTGCAGCGCCTTGCCACGGTGGGAGAGCTCGTCCTTACGCTCCGGGGTGAGCTCAGCCGAGGACTGCCCCGGCGCTTCCGCGGGTTCGAAGAGCGGGTCATAGCCGAAGCCGTTGGTGCCCTGCTCAGCCCGCAGAATTCGACCCTCCCACTCGCCGGTGACTGCCACCTCGGGCGCCAGGCCGGCGGCGTCCGCAATCTCGGCGGGAAGAGCGAGCACGCAAGAAGAGACGAAGCGGGCGGCACGTCGGTCATTGGGGACGTCGGAGAGCTGGGCTAACAGCAGCCGGTTGTTCTCGGCGTCCTCCCCGTGGGCCCCGCACCAGCGGGC
>NZ_JASLIP010000071.1 GCF_030152825.1 Corynebacterium sp. | reverse complement strand
CCAGCATTGCAAGAAGGTGCTGACTGGCTATAAGGTGCCGCGGGAGTTCTTCCACGTGGCAACGCTGCCGGCTGACCAGATGGGCAAGGTACGCCGCACGGAGATGCGCGCGATCCTGGAGGAGCTGGAGCGCCGCTAGTTCGGACGCGACCGGTCAAGCGGGGGGTAGGCCGGGCGCGGCGCTGGTGTGCCGCGCACCCTGCTAGCACGGGGCTGAGCGGTGCCTGATTGGTGAGCCGCCAGATCGGGGGTTGGGAGCGGGCTTATTTACCCCCCGATGAGCGAGCCATCAGGCATAGCGGGACTTGGCATAGACGCATGCCGAAAACTGGGTGGATGCTGGGCGGATTCTCTCCGGCGCAGCGGAATGGGCGCGCACACCGCGCCTGACCTTCATCTTTGGGTTTCAAGTGCAATTGACAGAACTTACTTAGCCCTGCTTAACCACCTCCTAATCTTTCGGCGCCCGCCGGAGGTCTACTCACTTTCACTAACTTAAAAAGGAGTGGGATGAAGAAGGTCATCTCCACCACCGCGACGCTGGCACTGCTGGGCGGCGGTATGTTGTTCATTCCCCAGGCTTCCCTCGCGGAGACTACTTCCGCGTCCATGTCTCTGAGCTGCCAGGCGGTTCCCTCCACCAGCATGGCAGGGCCACAGGAATTCAGCACGGATAACGTCACCGTCAATATCGATGCGCCGAAGAGCGTTCGTATTGGCGAGGAGTTCCGCGCTGGCTTCTCCATTGACCCCGTGGAGGTCGACCTGCCCTCGCTGCCATTGAGGGCGAAAATGGAGAGCGCTAGCCGCCTGAAGCTGGACATTGCGCTGCCCGCAGGCGTGGAGTTCCTCGGTGCGGAGATCGACGAGTCGAAGTCCAACCTGAAGGGAATGAAGGTCCTCCAGGTGGATGCGGCCGGCAACCCTAGCCCCACGGGCGAGTTCCTCCGGGTGACCAGCTCCGATAACGCCACCATCGGCAATGGCCCGAACTCTAACCGCAACCGCGAGGGCGGGATCAAATACACGCTGAATGGCTCCAAGATCGACCTGCGCTTCCCGGAGATCACGCTGCGCCTCAAGGCGAAGACCGCCGGGGAGAAGGCGCTGGGCGTTCGTACCCAGGGGGAGGCGGGCACCTTCGCCCGGGACGAGAACTTCCTCACGATGCTGGGCAAAGTGTCAGCACCTTGGCCTGTTGGCACAGTCTGGGCCCCGGTGCAGTGCTCGCCCCGCGCTAGCGCTGGCGCCCCGCTGGACTCCCGCGCCGCCAAGCTGGCGAGCGTCACCGTTGAGGACGCCTCCGAGGTGGCCCTGAACCTCGAGACCACCGGCACTCCGGTCGCCGGTCAACCCGCAACACTGAGCGCTCGCCTCAAGCCCGCGGCCGAGGGCACCGTGGAGTTCACCTCCGGTTCCCTGAAGGCCAGCGCCCCAGTGGTTGATGGCGTAGCCACCTCCGAGCTGACCTTCCCCATCACGGGCGAGCACGGGGTCAAGGCCAACTTCCAGCCGAAGAACTCCGGCGAGTTCAAGCCAGCCACGGCCACCACCACGGTGACGGTCGCGGGCCAGGACGCCGCCCTGAACGTCGAGGTTCCCGAGAATGCCCCGGCGCGTTCGCGCGTGGAGGTCAAGGCCACCGTGGCGCAGGGCGCTGAAGGCACCGTCCGCTTCCGCCTTGGTGATTCGACGGTGACGGCGAGGGTCAACGAAGGTGTCGCCACCGCTGAGCTGCCCACCGGCCCGAACCCACGGCAGCAGGAGATCACCGCAGAGTTCACCCCCGCACCACGCAGCGCATTCGCGGCGGGCACGGCCAGCGCTCCGATCACGATCGATGCGGTCACCGGCACGACGATCGAGCTGAGCGCGGACCAGGCCGGCCCAGTTCGCCCCGGTCAGCCGGTCAGCATTAGCGCGACCGTCACCCCTGCCGAAAACACGGAGCGGGCGGAAGGCACCGTGGAGTTCTTGATCGACGGCGAGCGGATCACCCGCACGCTGGAGGACCACGCCACGAGCGTGGAATTCACCCCAGACCGTGAAAGCGACTTCCCGGTGGAGGCCAAGTTCATCCCGGCGGATGACACTCAAACCCCCGCCGAGGATGTGCTGACTGTGCAGGTGAAGGGGGCTACTGACACCCAGCTTGAGGTCAACGCCCCGCAGAGCGTCGAGCCTCTGGTCGAGGCCCCGACCACCGTGGCCGTGACCCCGGCGGCCGCTGGCACCGTCACCGCCGTGATCGACGGGCGCCGCATCTCCGCGGAGGTCCAGGAGGATACGGGCACCGCCACCTTGCCGCTGGTGTTCGCACGCGAAGGGGAATTCGAGGTCCCTATCACCTTCGTCCCGGCTAACCCGGCAGACGCGAAGCGGGCAGCGACCACCACGACCATCACCGTGGCTGCCCCGGCAGCGAGCGACGTCGCGATCGCCCTGAACGGGCCGGATGCCGCGGAGAAGGGCCAGAGCACGAGCTACACCGCGACCCTCACCCCAGAGGTCGGTAGCCAGCGCAGCGTGACGGGCTTCCTGGAGATCCTTATCGGCGGCAAGCTGGTCACCAAGGACGGCGAGACTGCCCGCATCCCGGTTGTCGAGGGAATCACGGAGTTCGACGTGCTGTGGAACCGTGCCGGCGCGCAAGAGTTCACTGCGGTCTTCCACAATGCCTCCGGCGAGGAGGCCTCCCCCACGGCAACGACTGTGACCGTGGCAGGCGAACCCGGCACGCCGGACGACGGGAATAACCAGAACCCCGGCGATGACAATGACAACCAGGTGACACCGGGTGGCTCCAGCTCCTCGGCGACCAACCCCTTCGCCCCGCTGATCGACTTCTTCCGCATGCTGTGGGAGTGGCTGACCTCGCTGTTCTCCGGTGGGGGTTCCTCCTCCGGCAGCTCTAGCGCGTCCCGTGACTAAGCCCTCCCCCACTCCTACACCCGCAAGGACTTTTCTATGACTCTGTTGCCTTCTCGTCGCTCGGGCCGCCTCGCCCTGGGCGCCATCACCTCCCTGTCCCTGAGTTTCACGCTGCTTTCCGCTGCCCCCATGAGTGCTGCCGCGCCGGTCAAGAAGTCGGTGCGGGTCAACCACCAGTGCGTTGAGGATAAGGGGTGGCTCTCCACGGGGTCCGGCTTGACCCTTTCACCGGATAATGTCGCCGTCGAGTACCCGGAGACCGTGCTCCCGGGCCAGACCTTCACCGTCAAGGTCCAGCCGGGCGGGATGAGCACCGGTGACAAGGACACGGGGCGGATGAAGTACGATATCGCGCTGCCGCAGGGGGTGAAGATCAGCAACCTGCGCCTCGATGGGGGCGCATCTGGGCTGAACGCAAACCCGGCGGCCGTGGTGCAGCGCGTTGATGCCTCGGGCAAGCCGAATGCCAATGGCGCTTTCGCCCGCATCTGGGATGGCGCGCACTCGGTGAATAACGGCGGCCAGGAAGACGACCGCTGGAATTGGCTTGTCAGTCGCGCGGGCCTGGCAGTGGACAGGAACAAGCCCTTCCGTCTGCCACGCATCGCCTTCGATGTCACCGCCCCACCACGGTCGGCTCAAAGAGCGTGACGGGTCTGCGCGCGGCCGGGACCGACGCGCGCCCCGCCAGCAAGGAGAATCGGGATAACACCCTCTCCATGCTCGCCCGGGCAAACGTTGCCGATGCGGTCTACTGCACCGCGGATGCCGCCAACAAGACCCTCACCAGCACCACGGTGGCCCTGCGCGATACGCAGACCGAATTCGACGAGACCTCCACCGACCTTGAGGTCACCAGCGGTGAAGCGGAGGTCACCCTGAAGGCCCTCGTCAAGGGCACGGATGGTCAGCCCATCACCGAGGGCAAGGTCGAGTTCGACCTGGGCGACGGTCAGCGCCGCACCGTGGACGTTCGCGATGGCGTCGCGGAGTGCGCTACACCTACGCCGAGCTGGCGGACCGCGAGTCCGTCAAGCACAAGATTGTGGCCCGCTACCTGGGCGTCGAGGGGCGCACGGGTGCCTCGGAGGCAACCACGACGGTGACGGTCAACCCGAAGCCGCGCACCCCGCTGAAGGCCACCGTTGACCTCACAGGCGAGGTCGACGCTACTGCCCCAGCAGACGGCAAGCTGCCGCTGAGCCTGCACGCGGCCGTCGGCGCTGAGCTGGCTGATCCGGCAGCGGACCCGGACGCTGACACCACCCTCGAGGACGGCGTGGAAGTCGTCTTCTTCAACGGTGATGAGGAAATCGGCCACGCGAAGACCGCCAACGGGGTGGCGGAACTGCAGACCACCGTGCCGGATGAGCCGGCCACGCTGCAGCTGCGCGCCGTCGTCGCCGACTTCGAGAACGAGACCCAGGAGGTCTCCGGCGCCGAGGACACGCTTGAGCTGAAGGTCGCTCCGGTGGCGAAGACCACCCTGCAACTGGACGCCGTCAAACCGGCCCTGGTCGGCGAGAAGCGGACGCTAAGCGCTCGCTACAAGGTTTCCGCAGGTTCCCCGGGAGGCGCCGAGGTGATTTTCCGTGCCAATGGGATTCGCGTGGGCACCGCGCAGACCGACGCTGAGGGCAATGCGAGCGTGGAGCACGTCTTCGAGCAGGCTGGCCTGCAGAAGATCACCGCGGAGGTCCGGGAGCGCGAGGTGGACGGCCGGGTCTTCAGCAAGGCCGTGGCAGAGACCGTCACCTTTGAGGTTCTGAACGCCAAGGAGGTGGAGACCGGAACCACGCTGACCCGCGAGGACGTCTCGGTCGACCTGGATGCAACCCCGCTGACCGGCGATGCGGTGGCGTTCACCGCGAGGGTGACCGTCGAGGGCGAGGAGGAGATCACTGAGGGAGCCACGGTCTCCTTCTTGGATGGTGAGGAGTTCCTGGGTACCGCGCCGGTCGACCCGGCTACCGGGGAGGCTCGCTTCGAGTACCGCTTCCCGACGCGCGGCGAGCACCAGATCCGCGCCGTCTTCAACGGCCAGCAGCTCATCAATGACGACGGCGTGGTCACGGCTGTTTTGAAGCCTTCCACCTCCGAGGAGCTCACCGTGGAGGTCAAGGCCCACGAGATCGAGGTTGAGGACACCCCCGGCGCTGGTGACGGCAACGACGGTGGCAACGGCAATGATCAGAACCAGGGTGGTCCGGATGGCTCCGACATGGGCTCGACCGACGGTTCTATCCTGCGCAAGCTGCTGATTGCGCTCGGTGCGATCGGCGTGATCAGTGTAGTGATCGCTGCGGTGATGCACGTCCTTCACCAGCGCTAAAGCGCCTAGTGTGAACCCAGGGTGCGGATCGACGCACTCTGGGTTTTTCTTTGCCTGGAGCCGTTGGGCTCAGCCGAGTTTGGCAGCGCCGAGGTGCCCCGGCTGCCCCGGAGGGCCAGCTCAGCAGGCGGGCGCCGTCACACGGGCGCGAAAAGACCCCCTGGCGAGGAAACACACCCTTGCTACGGGCTTTTGCCTGCTGCGTTGATTAGCATCATGAGCTTATGAGCTCATCTTTCTCTCAGGCTTCTACTACCCGCCGCCTCACCACCACCGGCGCAGTCGCCCTGGCAGTGACCACCGCCACCACGCTGGCCACCGCGCCGGCCTCCGCCGCGCCCCGCCCAGTGCAGGATCCCCAGGGCTTCATCGTCTCCCCGGCGCGCACCCAGATCAGCTTCACTCACTCCCCCACCGGCTTCATCGCCGGCACCCGCAATCAGCACGAGGCACGCCCCGGGCTGTCCATCGTGAAGCTTTACATCGCGGATTACGTGTTCAAGCACGGCACGCCCGCCGATAAGGCCCGCGCCTCCGAGATGATCCGCACCTCCAGCGATGCGATCGCCTCCCAGCTCTACCGCAAGTACCCGCAGTCCATCTCCGCGACCGCGCGGACCTACGGGCTGCGCAACACCCACTCGAACGCGCACTGGGGCTATGCCCGCACCTCCTCCTTCGACTCCATGAAGTTCGTGGAGGCCAAGAAGCGGCGCAACTACAACGACCCGGTGCTCGTCGCGATGCGGCAGGCCACCCCGCGCGCCGCCGACGGTTACGCGCAGGACTACGGCACCGCCGTCCTGCCGGGTGCGGTGGGCACG
>NZ_JASLIP010000060.1 GCF_030152825.1 Corynebacterium sp. | reverse complement strand
GGCAGGTTCGCGTCCAGCAGGTCGGAGAGCTCCTCGTCGAAGCCCAGCTCCTCGGCCACGCAGATCAGCTGCTCCGCTGGGTAGTACTCCGGGTCGTCGAACACGACCGTGAGCAGCTGCTCGGAGACGCCAAGGTCCTCCAGCATGTCGAATTCACCCTCTGGCCAGGCGGTATCGTTCTCGTCGGCCTCGTCGGCCTCTTCCTCGGTGGGAGTGTCGACGTCCAGCTCGTCGAGCATGTCGGTGGCCAGGTAGTCGTCGATCGCCGCGGTGGCGTCCGACATCAAAATCCCCACTCCACCAGGGGCGGGGCGCACGATCGCGCACCAGGAGTCCTCGATGCAGACCAGCCCAAGAACGGCACCTTCGGCGCGTTCGCTGCGGAGGTGCTCGACGAGGCTCTCGAGGGAATCAGTCGCATCATCAGCCAGCTCGCGGAGCGCCCAGCCACGCTCGGTGCTGGTCGCCACAACAGCGATCGTGTCGAAGGAGTCAGTGTTACTCATGTTTCGGATTTTAGCCGGTCGCGGGGCGTGAGTCTGCACCGCTGGGGCACCCGCTGTGGCCGGCACTCCGGCTGCCTCGTGGGCTCTCGCAGTCCCCGGCGCGCGTCCGGGGCATATGAGAGAATTAAAGCGTGAGTACGCAGCATGAATCCCAGCCCACCCGTCACCCTCTGCACCCGTCGCCGGGCACCCCGACCGCGTTCGAGCGCTTCCCGGTGTGCATCCTCGGGCTGGGGCTCATCGGCGGCTCCCTGCTGCGCGACCTCGCGGACGGCGGTTGGTCCGCGTTCGGCTGGAATCGTTCCGCGAAGACGGTGGATCAGGCCACCGAGGATGGTTACGACGTCTCCGGGGATCTCGCCGCGACCCTGCAGCGCGCGGAACGGGAGGACGCCCTCGTCGTCCTGGGGGTTCCGGCTCCTGCCCTGCCCGAGATTTTGGACGCCGTCGGCCAGCACGCCCCGAGCGTGGGCCTGACCGATGTGACCAGCGTGAAGGGCGAGGTCCAGGCGCTGGTCGAGGACTGCGGGATGGCGGATCGCTTCGTCGGCGGCCACCCGATGGCGGGGACTGCGCATTCGGGCTGGAGGGCGACCCTCAACGGGCTCTTCGACGGCGCTGTGTGGGTGGTCGCCTACGACCGGGCGGTGGCTGAGGGCGAACCACCGCGTGCGTGGTTCACCACCTTCGAGCGGGTGGTGCGCATGGCGGAGGCCACCGGCGCGATCACGATCCCGAGCCGCTCGGGCGCGCACGACCGCGCGGTGGCACGGATCTCCCACCTGCCGCATGTTTTCGCGGAGACCTTGGCGATGGTGGGCGACCAGGGCGGTCCGCTCAGCCTCGCCCTGGCTGCCGGGTCCTTCCGGGACACCACCCGGGTCGCTGGCACCGCGCCATCGCTGGTCCGGGCGATGTGCGAAGGGAACCGGGATGCGCTGATCGAGTGCTTCGACGAGGCCCTGGAGATCCTCAACCAGGCCCGCGAGGAGCTGGAGCACAAGGATCTCAGCGCGCTGACGGAGGCCGGCTACGCCGCCCGGAAGCGCTACGAGACCACGACGAAGCACGGGGATGCGGCGGATCCGCGCCCGGTGATCCGCGTCAGCCCAGGCGCGAAGGGCTGGGTGGACCAGCTGCTCAGCGCGGAGTCCATCGGCGCGCGCATCGAGATTTTCTAACGACGGCGGGGTGAGCGGCGGCTCGCATAGCTCACCATGAAAAGCAAGAAACCCCTGGCGGGGCTGAAAGCCACTCACCAGGGGTTCTAACTCGTGCGCCCGGAGGGATTCGAACCCCCAACCTTCTGATCCGTAGTCAGATGCTCTATCCGTTGAGCTACGGGCGCAACAGGGCATAACTATACATGCCACTCACCTGAAGCAACAAATCGCAGCCCAGCGCACTAAAAAAGCAATATTTTTGCACGCATAAACCTAGTGGTGGCCCGAATAATCGGCGTAATCTTGAGAGCCGACAACAAGCCACTCCAACGAAAGGAACACGCATGGCGACAATCAAGGCCGGCATCGTGGGGTACGGCAACCTCGGCAAGTCCGTCGAAGCCGTCATCAAGCAGACCAGAGACATTGAACTGGTGGGTGTCTTCTCGCGCCGCGACAGCCTCGACACCGACGCGCCGGTCATCCCTGTTGCAGACGTGGCTGAGTACGCAGACAAGATCGACGTTCTCTACCTCTGCCTCGGCTCCGCCACCGACATCCCGGAGCAGGCACCGGAGTTCGCGAAGTACGCCTGCACCGTGGACACCTACGACAACCACCGCGACGTCGCCCGCCACTACTCCGCGATGCAGGACGTCGCCGAGAAGGCCGGCAACGTCGCCGTCGTATCCACCGGCTGGGACCCGGGCATGTTCAGCCTCAACCGCGTGTACGCAGCCGCCGTGCTGCCGGGCGCGCAGCAGAACACCTTCTGGGGCCCGGGCCTCTCCCAGGGTCACTCCGACGCCCTGCGCCGCATCGAGGGTGTGGCCTCCGCTGTCCAGTACACCCTCCCGGCCGAGGAGGCCTTGGACAAGGCCCGCCGCGGTGAGGCCGAAGGCATCACCGGCAAGAACGCCCACAAGCGCCAGTGCTTCGTCGTCCCAGAGAGCGACGACGCCGAGCTGAAGGAGCGGATCGAGAACGACATCCGCACCATGCCGGACTACTTCGTGGGCTACGAGGTCGAGGTGAACTTCATCAGCCAGGAAGAGTTCGACAAGAACCACACCGGCATGCCGCACGGTGGCCACGTGATCACCACCGGCGAGCTGGGCGCGACCCGCACCCACCACACCGTGGAGTACACCCTGGAGCTGGACCGCAACCCGGACTTCACCGCGGCCGTGCAGGTCGCATACGGTCGCGCCGCCCACCGCCTGAAGGAGTCCGGCCAGACCGGCGCCTTCACTGTGCTGGAGGTCGCACCATACCTGCTGAGCGAGAAGTCCCTGGAGGACATGCTCCGCGAGGACGTCTAAGCGCCTCACCCCGCCGCCAGGCTGGCGCGGAAGCATCAGAAGGGCCGCCACGGTTCGTGCCGTGGCGGCCCTTCTGACGTCCTAAAAAGAAAATAGAAAGAAAACAGCGCCGTGGCCACCCACCTGGGCAGCGACGACGCTGTCATAAAGAGTGCGCCCGAAGGGATTCGAACCCCTAACCTTCTGATCCGTAGTCAGATGCTCTATCCGTTGAGCTACGGGCGCAGTACTCCAACAAGGCCACGCGACGGCACAATCCACTCGGACCACCACAGGCGCACCACACGCCCCACAACACTGTCCGAAGCTGAAAAACCCCAGCGCCTCACCACAAGAACTGGGCAGCTTGAAACCTGGAAGGTTTCGGCAGCTCATCAGCGAACAGCCTTGTTGAAGAGCGGAGACGAGAGGATTCGAACCTCCGGTCCGCGCAATGCAGACAACTCCTTAGCAGGGAGCCCCAATCGGCCACTCTGGCACGTCTCCAGCATCTGACCAGGACAGGGCGAACCCGCCTGACTAGACGATTTTCAAGCATACACAACGGGTGTTGGGCAGACAAACGCCGCCGACCAGGCATTCCGGCGGAGTACGATGCCAGGCATGGTACGTTCCGATCTCTCCAAACTGCCCGCCTACGTCCCCGGAAAGGCGCTGCCGGATGCGCTGCGCCTGGCCTCCAATGAGACTGCCGCAGCACCCCTGCCCGCCGTCCAGGAAGCGGTGGCAAAAGCGGCGGCGGGGCTGAACCGCTACCCGGACATGGGGGTCTCAGCCCTGCGCGGCGAGCTCGCGGAGTGGTTGTCCCGCACGCCGGGGGCGCCGGAGCTCACGGCGGATAACATCGCGGTGGGCAACGGTTCGAGCGCACTGTGCCTGCAGGCCATCCAGGCCACCTGCCAGGACGGCGACGAGGTCGTGTTCCCCTGGCGCAGCTTCGAGGCCTACCCGATCCTCACGCAGATCGCGGGCGCTCGGCCGGTCGCGGTACCGCTGAGCAGTGACTACCGCATCGATTTGGACGCTATGCTCGCCGCGGTCACGGAGCGCACGAAGCTGATCTTCGTGTGCAATCCGAATAACCCCACGGGCACGGTGGTGCCGCAGGCTCAGCTGGCCGAGTTCTTGGCTCAGGTGCCGGAGGACGTCCAGGTCGTGCTGGACGAGGCGTATATCGAATACGACCGCTCCGGGCTGGCCGGGGATGCGAGCGCCGAGGGGGCCGGGGTGCCGGCCAGCGTGAATGGGCTGGCGCTGATGACACAGTTCCCGAATGTGGCGGTGTGCCGCACCTTCTCCAAGGCCTATGGCCTGGCGGGTGTGCGCCTGGGCTACCTGGCGGGCTCCGAGGAGTTTGTCGAAGCACTGCTCAAGGTCGCGATCCCCTTCGGCGTCAACGCGCTGGCCCAGGTCGCGGGCCTGGAGAGCATCGGCGAGGAAGCACAGCAGCAGCTGCAGCAGCGCGTGGCGGAGACGGTCTCCCAGCGCGAGCGCGTGACCGAGTCGCTGCCCGAGGAAATCCAGGTGCCTTCACAGGCCAATTTCGTGTGGCTTCCCCTCGGGGAGAAGGCCGAAGCCCTGGAGGCGGCGATGAAGGAGCAAGGCATCCTCACCCGTTGCTTCGCAGGCGAGGGCGTGCGCATCACGGTGACCGATGAGACGGAAACCGAAGAGCTGATCCCGGCGCTGCGCCGCGCCCTGGCTCAGCTCTAGGCGCCGACCCGGAACCACCCCACGCTACGGGTCAGCCGCGGCCCAACCCCCACCCCAACGACAAAGAGCGCGCCACCTGCCCCGGTGGCGCGCTCTTTGTGTGCCGAGCTACAGCGTCAGGCCGAAGACCGGCACCGCCAGCGCGAAGGTCACGGCGGTGATGAGCACGATGCCCACCAGGTTCAGCCACAGGCCACCGCGCACCATGTCGCCGATACGGACGTAACCAGAGCCATAGGCGATGGCGTTCGGCGGCGTCGCGACCGGCAGCATAAACGCGGAGGTAGCAGCCAGGGCGACCGGGATCGTCAGCAGCAGCACGTTCATGTCGTTGCCGGCGGTCAGTCCCGTACCGACGGCCACGCCACCCATGATCGGGAGGAAGGCCGCAGCCGTCGCCGTATTCGACGTGAACTCCGTCAGCACCAGGATGACGGTGGCCGTCGCGGCGATCAGCAGGACGATCGGCAGACCACCCAGGCTGCGGGCGACCTCACCAATCCACAAGGAAAGGCCGGACTTGTCGAACATAGAGCTCAGCGCCAGGCCACCACCGAAGAGCAGCAACACACCCCACGGAACTTCCTTGGTGTGCTCCCAGTCCATGACGCGGCTACCGGAACCATCGGCCGGCAGCATGTACATCAGGATCGCGGCGGTGATGGCGATGGTGGCGTCGTCAATATTGTGTTCCCAACCAGCCCAGTCAGAGATGACCGGGACGAAGACCCACGCCAGGGCGGCGAGCAGGAAGATGGACCCGGCGGTCTTCTCCGCTCGGGACATCGAACCCATCTTCTCCAGCTCATCCTGGATGAGCTCGCGGCCACCCGGAATCTGATCCATCTCCGGCTTAAACACGGTGATCAGCACGAGCCAGGCCAGCACCATGAACACCGCAGCCAACGGCACACCGACCAGCATCCACTGGCCGAAACCGATGTGGATGTCGTGGGATTCCTGCAGGTAGGCGACCATCAGGGTGTTCGGCGGGGTACCGATGATGGTGCCCAGCGAGCCGATGGAGGCGGAGTAGGCGATACCCAGCATCAGCGCGGTGGAGAATTTCTTCTGCTTCGAGAAGCCACCCACCATGTCGGCGGTCAGCCCCAGCACGGACATACCGATCGGCAGCATGACCACGGCGGTCGCGGTGTTGGAGACCCACATGGACATGAAACCGGTGGCGATCATGAAGCCCAGCACCATCTGCTTCGGCTTCGTACCCACCAGGGTCACGACGCGCAGCGCGAGACGGCGGTGCAGGTTCCAGCGTTGCATGCCGAGCGCGAGGATGAATCCGCCCATGAAAAGGAAGATCGTGGGGTTGGCGTAGGAGGGCGAGACCTCCTTAAACGGCACCACACCCAGGATCGGAAAGGCCACGAGCGGCACCAGGGCGGTGGCTGCCAGCGGCAGGGCCTCGGTCATCCACCAGGCGCCCATCAGGACGGCGATCGCGGCGGTGATGCGCAGCGCGTCGGCGTCGAAGGGTCCCTTCTCCGCATCCGGGTGCGCCTTGTTCACGACGTCCGCGGCATCGGCCGGGAAGATTGCGTAGACGAGGATGGCGAGCAGAACGCCCACGAACAGGCCGACGACGGCGCGGCGCCGGGCCTTCTGCTCCTGCTCGGCACGCTCGGTGATGAGGTCGGCGTCGACCTTCTGCTCCGAGGCGGATGCTGCCGAGGTGGTTGCGGTGGCCGTGGTGCCGGTGTCCTGTGCATCGCGTTCGACCACGGTATTCTCCGAATCGCAATTCTTGGGTGCGCTCATCAGCTCCCGCATTCTTATCTGGGCTAGCGACGTGGCTAGGCCGTGTTCGTGAGGTGGGTCAACCGGTAGCCGGTTGTTGTGCTGCCGGTTTTCACCCTCATTGTCGGTTATGTTCAGGATTAATGAAAATTTCCCGGGCACCGTGTGTCGGATAGGTTCCTGTTCGACCACCAATATTTTTAGGACGTCTCCCCTGAACGCTCGGTGATTAAGAGGTATTGATGAAAGATCCCACTCGGATTCCCGGGGTGATGCGGTTGTTGCAGCAGGCGTGGGAGGCACAACCGGAGCTTTCCTTCGCGGAGCTTTTTGCCCGCCTGGAACCGCTGGGGGTGGCCCGTAATTCTTCGGATGAGGAGCTGCTCGCGGCCCTGCATGCTGAGCTAGCTGTGCATCCGTGGGCTTTCGAACCAGGCCGGGGTGGCGCTGGAGATGACAATGGGGGCGGCGATGGGAGTGCTTCTAGGGACGGCGCTGCGGCCGCAAACGATACTGCAAGCACTGGGGACCCAGGCACACCTCCACGCGGCGGGGCCACCCCCGAGGCCCAGCAGCTGGCACGCGTCGAGCTGGAGGCAAACGCCGGCGCCCCCGAGCGGATCGCCACGATCGGCGGTGGCTGGGCCGTGATTCGCCCGGCGCGATTCCCCGCTCCGCACGCCCGCCCCGCCGCATCCAGCCGTGGTGGTCGGTCCGGCGGGTTCCGCCGCGGGGGACGGCGGAACCAGCACGGCTCGGCCGATGCTTCGGCTTCCCTGATGCAGCCGGTGATGTGGGAGTACGAGACTGTGTTGCGCTGCCGACCCGGAGAGCCGTTCCGGCTGCGCAGCGCGCAGGGCTCCGAGCACCGCTTGGGCCTGGTGCGCCGCATCACGGTGCTGGATCTGCTAGCTCAACCGGAAGGCATGCGCTCGCTAGGGGGCCTGCAGCACAGCCAGCTAGGCGACCGGGAGTACATACTGAGCTTCGATTCGGGAGTCACCGCGCTCGTGGGCCGGCAACTGTGGCTCACCCACATCACCCGGCGCGAGGTGGCCCACGAGTTCCTGCGCTGGCGGGTGCTCACCCGGGCCGAGGTCGGCGCCCCGCTGGCCTACCGCCCGCCGCAGGGCGAAGCCCCGGGCCGGGCCGATGCTGCCATGGAGCTGACGGAGCTGGGAACGATCACCCGCATCCTCCCGATCTAGCACCGCTGTGGGCAGCGAGTTTCGGCCAAAGGGCGTATAGCTTGGGGGGACAATTCTCCAATTTCCCCGAGGAGTCCCTCATGTCCACACCCACCACATCCCAGAAGGTCACCCGCCTTGCACTAGGTGGCATCATGTCGATCGCCGGGGCCAGCCACCTCACCTTCGCGAGGAAGGACTTCCAGGCCCAGGTTCCCAACTGGTTCCCGATGAACAAGGACTTCGTCGTCCTCGCGTCCGGTGTGGCCGAACTCGGGTTCGGAGCCGCGCTCCTTGGCCTCCCGAAGCAACACAAGCGCACGGGAATCGCGCTAGCCGCCTTTTATACCGCGATTTTCCCCGGGAATATCGCCCAGTACGCCGAGCGCAACGATGCCTTCGGCTTGAACACCGACGGGCGCCGCTTCGCTCGGCTGTTCGGTCAGCCTTTTCTCATCGCTGCCGCCCTCTGGTCCGCTGGCATCCCGCAGCGCCAGTGATGAGTAACTAGTGTGCGTATATGACTTCTTCTTTGGCCCGCCGCTTCCGCTGGCTTGCGCTCGCGCTCATCGCGATCAGTGGCGCGTTATTATCACTCGGCTCTATCGAGGTCCCCGACTCACAGACCCGAACGCTGCCCGATGGATTTGATTCGACCCGTGTTGCCGCAGAACGCGAAGCGGCATCCGATCAGCAAGGCGGTTCTACCTCAACGGCGCTGGTCCTGTTCACCGGCGATATCGGGAGCAACCGGGCAGCGCTAGCAGCCAAAGCCAAAGACCTTGGTGGCCCCTTCATCCCCAATGATGACGGCACCGCAGCATTAGTACCGCTCGATGTCGCAGACGGAACCGCTTCCGATAGCGAGGGGGCGATCGGAGACCTGCGGGATAGAGCGAGCGCCAATCTTCCAGACGATATTTCCTCCTCTGTAACCGGCCCTGCTGCCATCCGCGCTGATCTAGCAGGCGTGTTTTCAGGAGCGAATTTCAAACTTCTCGCCGTCACCGCGGCCATCGTTGCGATCCTCCTTGTCTTTACGTACCGCTCGCCCTTCCTGTGGCTCATCCCCCTTACCGTCATTGGATTGGCAGACCGCCTCGTCGCCCAGACCTACCCACGTATCCTGGGCGCATTGGGAATGCAATGGGATGAATCGACAGGTGGAATTCTGTCCGTCCTGGTCTTCGGTGCAGGCACAAACTATGCGCTCCTGCTGATCTCCCGATACCGAGATGAGCTCACACGAACCGATGACCGCTTTACCGCAATGGCACGCGCCTGGCGGCCGACCGTGACCACCACCGTGGCCTCCGCGGCCACCGTGGTCCTTGGCGTCCTGTGCCTGCTTGCTTCTCACACCCCAACGACCAGGTCCCTAGGGGTCGCGGCATCCTTCGGCATCGTCGTAGCCTTCGTTTTTGGCACCTTTGTCCTCCCCGGGGCCCTGTTGTGGTTCGGTCGCTGGATTTTTTGGCCACGAAGCCCCCGCGTCGGAGACACCACCGAGCACAGGGTTTTCAACGCCGTGGGTGGGGCCGTCGAAAAAAGGCCCGCTGCGATTCTGACCATGTCACTGTTTGCACTCGGGGCAATGTCGCTGGGC
>NZ_JASLIP010000029.1 GCF_030152825.1 Corynebacterium sp. | reverse complement strand
CCTGCGCGTACCACGCCTGGCACTCCTCACACTGGGCCACGTGGGCGTCCACGATCTCTCCCGGCACCGCGGCGTCCTCGCCGTCTAGCCGCGCCGAGAGCGCTGCCCGAACTTCTGCGCATTCCACAGACCTTATGCTCCCCTAAAAGCCGCGCTCTGCCAAGCAGAGGCGGCAGTAGCCCCCTTTACCCCGCTCACCCGAAGCGGGAGAATGCCTGGTCCAGGCTGGCCCGCCCGGATCCGAAGACCACGATCGCCACGAGCCCCGCGCACAGCACCAGCGGCAGCTCGATACCGTTATCGGCGGCGAAGAGCCCCTGAGACCAGTGCACCAGGTACATCGCGGCGATCATGTGCAGGATCAGCAGGCCAGCCATCAGCGGCGCCAGCAGGCCCACGACCAGAAGCGCTCCCCCGATGAGCTCCAGCCCGGTGGCCAGCCAGGCGGAGAGCTCGGGCTGCGGGATCCCCTGGTGGGAAAAGTCCGCGATCACCCCGGAGTCTCCCCCAACCTTCTGGATGAAGAGTTTCTGCCAGCCGTGGGCGATGAAGATGGTGCCCAGCACGGCGCGGATCAGCAGCAAGGCACCGTCGCGGGCAACCGGGTGTTCCAGCATCGTTGATTATCCGTCGCGGTCTGCGCGTGCGCCTTAGACCGCGCGGATGTGGGTGCGGTCGTGCGGACCGTCCCAGTAGTCCAGGTCCGCGTCCTCGCCCGGGTAGTCGTCGAAGAAGTCCCCGCCGTTGGCGTAGGCCAGGTTTTCAAGTTCCGGATCTGCTTCGTCCGTTTCGACGACGATCGCGCCCGGCCGCAGCAGCCGGTCCGGGACGCCGAGCTCGGCGTCCTCCAGGTTGCGCACACCCAGGCGGGCGCGGCGCATCCGTGCGAGACGGCGGCGGCGCAGCTTGGCCTCCTCGATCGCCTGGCGGCGCAGGTTGAACAGGTACACGCCGGTCAGCGCGGCGGTGACGAGGAAAGCAATCCACAGCTTGCCACCGACGATAAGGCTGGCGATCAGCGCAATCGCGGTCAGGCCGGCGAGCACGCCGAGCACCTGCTTGCGGCGCTGCAGGCGGCGGTTGTAGAGCTGCTGGGATGCGACCGGGTCGTAGACTCCGCGGCCTCGGCGGGAGGCGATGAACTCCATGTCCTCCTCGGACAGCTCGAAGCTCTCCTCCTCGGCCTCTGCCAGCGGCGACTCGGCCTCAGCGGCCTCGTCCTCCTCGCAGACTCCTGCGTCCACGTGCAGGTCACCGCCGCGGAAGTAGGCGGTCGGGATGTTACGCAGCGCGGGCTGCTCCTCCGATGCGTCCTCGGTGTCTGCGTCCGCAGTGTCCGCCTGCTCAGCCTCGGCCACGCGCAGGGTCGCCGGCGTGTCCGCACCGGCGTCCTCGTGGGCTTCATCCTCGTGCACCATTGTGTCTGCCGCGTCGGCGGCCAGCTCCGCGTCAACGGTGACGGACTCGGTGCTCATGGCCGGCGCCTCGGCCGGGACGGTGCGGCGCTGGGCGTCCGCCACGTGCTCCTCGCCGTCCAGATCCTCGGCGTCGGCGTCGACGAGCTCGCCCTCCAGGGTCTCCAGGTTGGCGGTCTCGTCCGCGGCAGCCTCGGTGACGTCGGCGTGGTCCTCGTCGACCTCTGCGTCCACCGTCTCCACGCCGTCGGCGATGTCGGCATGTTCGGCGGAACGCTCCTCGTCGCGGGCGACGGCGTCCTCTTCGAAAAGGACGTACTCCGGTTCCGCCTCGACGAAATCGATGTCCGCGTCCACGTCCTCATCCGAGGACATGTAGTGCCCCTCGGCGGGCAACAGACGGCGCGGACGGCGGGAACGCTTGGCACCGCCTTCGTGCAGAATTCGGGTCTCGGACATGCCCCGCGACGTGCGGCGCACCGGGGACTGCTTGCGCAGCAACAGCGGCGCCATCAGCAGCAGCCATACTGCGAGGATCAACAGAAGGGAGCCGGACACTTATGCTCCTAAAAGCTAGACAGCGGTTTGGACCTCTGGGGTGTACCCAGCGGATGAACTAGCCCTGCCGGAGGATGGCGGCGAGGCCAGCAGCAATACCTTCCAAGGTATCGGCAACCTGGGCGCTTCGCTTCCTGCCACGCCGCGTGGCGAGCCAAAACGCGGAAGTTTTGCCTGAGGCCTAGTCGACCCGGAAACGTCCCTGGGAGGCGAGCCGATGGGTGATCCCGGGGCCGAGCTCCTCGATCGTCTGGGCGACCAGCAGGTGGTCCGTCCACCGCCCGTCGATGTGCAGGTTGCGCTGCAGGCGCCCCTCCACCCGGTAGCCGGTGTTCTCCAGCACGCGGCGGGAGGCGGGATTGTCTTCCATGACGGTCGCCTCCACCCGGTGCAGGCCGAGCCCCAGCATCGCCAGGTCGGTGCCCAAGGCGACGGCGGCGGTGGCCACCCCACGGCCCTGCCAGCGGGAATGCACCCAGTAGCCGATCCAGCAGTTACCGATCGTGCCGTATTGCATGTTGCCGAGCGTGAGCTGGCCCGCGAACTCGCCGGCTGCCTCGATCGCCAGCGACATCGCTATCCCTTGACGCTCCGCGAACTTCAGGCCGCGATAGGTTTGGCGCCACATTTTCGGCGAGTGCGCCTCCTCCCAGGAAGTCGCCACGGTCGGCTCGACGGGGCGCAGGAGGTGTTCATCGGCGATGCGGAAGGCACGCCAGGCCGCACCGTCGGAGCGGCGCAGCTCCCGCAGCCGCACCGGCAGCTCCGCGGCGGAGTCGGGCACGGCGCCCGGCCGTTGGTTTGCTGGTGGCAGCCAGACGGTAGGCACGCGCCACCGCCCCCCGTTGCCTCTGGCCAGGCGTCTATCGAGCTCCACGTCCGCCGCTCCCCGGTGAGTTTCCCGCGGTTAGGAGCGGTTGGTCAGGAAGAGGACGTCGACGAACTGGCCCGGCGCGACGTGCGTCTCTTCCGCAGGCACGGTGATCAGGCAGTTGGCCTGCCCGTAGCTGCCGAGCAGGTGGGTTGGTTCCCCGCCACCGACCGCGCCCAGCGGGTCCACGAGGAACTCGCGGGTTTCCCGGTCGCGCATCAGCTGGCCGCGGATGAAGCCGCGGCGGCGCGGCGCCGAGTCGATCGCGGCAATGGTGCGGGCCCGCACCACCCGGCGGGTGGCCTGGCGCTGGCCGCGGATGATCTGGATCAGCGGGCGGACCAGCACCTCGAAGGCCACGAGCGCGGCGGAGGGGTTGGCGGGAAGAAGGAAGGTCGGCACCTGGTCGGCGCCGAGGGCACCGAAGCCAAGGATGGACCCCGGGTGCATCGCGATGCGGGTGGTTTCCACCGACCCAAGCTCGCCCAGGATCTCGCGCAGCTGGTCGCTGCCTTCCCCACCGATCGCGCCGGTGATGACGAGCACCTCACTGCGCATCAGCTGGGCTTCGAGGACCTCCCTGATGCGGCGGGGCTCGCCCGCGAGTATGCCCATGCGGTGCGCTTCAGCGCCCGCCTCCTTGGCGGCGGCGGCCAGGGCGTAGGAGTTGGCGTCGTGGACCTGCCCCAGGCCCGGGTCGCGGTCGATGTCGACGAGCTCGGGGCCGAAGGCGAGCACGCTCAGCCGCGGGCGCGGGTAGACCAGCACCTTGGAGCGGCCAATGGCTGCGAGCAGGCCCACCTGGGCCGCACCGAGCACCGCCCCCTGCTCGACAACGACGTCGCCCGGCTGAACGTCGGAACCTAGGCGGTGGACGAACTCCCCCGAGTTCACGGTGCGCAGCGGTTCCACGTGGCGGCCGTCGACCTCCACCCAATCGAGCGGGAGGACGGCGTCAGCGAGGGTCGGGATCGGCGCTCCGGCGTGGACGCGCACGGTCTGGCGCGGCTGCAGCCGCACGGGACGGCTCGAACCTGCGGTGACCTCACCGACGACCGGGAGGGTGGGCAGCTCACCGTCGGCGGGTTCGCGGATATCCACGGCGCGCACCGCGTAGCCGTCGATGGCGGCCTGGTTGAAGCCGGGTACCGCCCGGTCCCCCTCGATCTGCTCCGCGCAGCGCAGGCCGAGCGCCTCCGAGATGGAGATGCGCACCGGTTCCGGCGTGACCGCCGCCGCGGAGATGATCGCTAGCTGTTCCTCAACGCTGCGCATGGGGCTACTCCCCGAGTCGCTGCTCGAGCCACTGCTTCAGGGACTCGCCGTAGGTCTCATCCTCGAGGGCCATGTCCACACAGGCGCGGATGTAGCCGCCCGGGTTGCCGAGGTCGTGGCGCTTGCCCTGGTGGACGACGATGTGCACCGGGTGCCCCTCGGAGATCATCAGCTCGATGGCATCGGTGATCTGAATCTCGCCGCCCTTGCCCGGCTTGGTGCGGGACAGGGCCTCGAAGACCTGCCGGTCCAGCAGGTAGCGGCCGGTGGCCGCGAAGTTCGACGGGGCGTCTTCGAGGTCCGGCTTCTCGACCATGCCGTTGACCTTCTTGACCTGCGGGTCATCGGAGTCGGCGGCGATATCGAAAACGCCGTACTTGGAGACGTCCTCCTCCGGCACCTCGACCGCGCACAGGACGGAGCCGCCGTAGCGCTGGCGCACCTCCAGCATGGTCTCCATGATCCCGTAGGGCAGGACGAGGTCGTCCGGGAGCATGACGGCGAAGCATTCCTCATCTTCGGCGAGGTGGGATTCGGCCAGGCCGATGGCGTGGCCGAGGCCGAGCGGCTCCGGCTGCTCGATGGCGGCGACGTCGATCAGGCCGTCGGTGGCGCGGACCTTCGCGAGCTGTTCCTCCTTACCGCGGGCTTCGAGGGTGGCCTCGAGCTCAGCATCGGTGCGGAAGTGCGCCATGATGCCCTGCTTCTTCGGGGCGGTGATGATCGCCAGCCGTTCAGCACCAGCCTGGGCGGCCTCCTCGGCGATAAGCTCGATCCCGGGCGTGTCGACCACGGGGAGCAGTTCCTTGGGCACCGTCTTCGTCGCAGGCAGGAAGCGCGTCCCCAGTCCTGCGGCGGGGACAACAACTGTGCGAAGCTCATTGGAAGTCATGAGGTGCATCGTACCGCCCAGCTGGGCCAAAGTGCTGGACTTACACCCGGTGCGGGCAGGAAAAGATCTGTTGGGAATCCAGGCACCGCCAACCCACCGAAGCAAAGAGCAGGAGCAGCGAAGGAGATCATGCCCCATAATCCCGAGGAAACCCGCGCCGCAAAGGCCGCCCTGCGCGCCGAGGTTCGTTATACGCGCAAGCAGCTTCCGGCAGCCGAGCGCGCCCAGCGCGACCGCGCCATCCAGCGCCACCTGGTCGCAGCCCTGGGGCAGCGATTCCCCGACTCCCGGCCGGTGGTGGCAGCGTTCTGCGCGCTGCCGGGCGAGCCCGGAGGGGCCGACCTGCCGGAGGCACTGCGGAACGCGGGCTATGAGGTGATCCTGCCGGTCGTTCAGCACAACCCACGCCGGCTGGAGTGGTGCACGTTCACTGGCACGGCAGACCTGGTGGCGAACTCGATGGGGATCCTGGAGCCCTCGGGCGAAAACCTGGGCGAGCTGGTCGATGCCGCGGACGTCGCCGTCCTCCCCGCTCTCTCCCTGGGTTCCGACGGCACCCGGCTGGGCCAGGGGGGCGGATTCTACGACCGCACGCTGGCGGACTTCGTGGCGGGCGATGCCTCGATCGCGCCCGAAAACCCGGGAAGATCGAGCGCCAAGGACGCCCCCACCGGGGCGCCGGCTGTGCATCCCGTCACGACACCGAGGGGCGACCGACCTGGCCCTGCACCCCGGTTGCAAGCAATCTGGGCCGTGGTGGACGACTCCGAGCTGGGTGTTTGCGTTCCCGCGGCCCCACATGACCTCGCCGTGTCGGCTGGCATCAGCCAAAACGGGGTCTATCATTTCCCCAGCTCATCAGTATAATAAAACCAGTCTTTTTACCTTTAAGAAGGGGATTATTTATGCTGTCCGGTTTCAAGGACTTCCTGATGCGTGGCAACGTGGTCGAGCTCGCGGTAGCCGTCGTTGTCGGTTCCGCGTTCACCGCAATCGTCACTGCTTTCACTGACAAGATCGTCAACCCGCTGATCGCTGCGCTGGGAGGCTCCCCGGAGTTCGGCCTGGGCTTCCACATCCGCGAGGGCAACCCGGCCACCTTCGTCGACGTCGGCGCTGTGATCACCGCCGCGATCAACTTCCTGATCATCGCGGCCGTCGTCTACTTCATCCTCATCATGCCGATGAACAAGCTGGCTGAGATGAATGCTCGCCGCAAGGGCATCTCCACCGAGGAGGCAGCTGCAACCGAGACTGAGCTGCTGGCCGAGATCCGCGACCTGCTGCAGCAGCAGAACGGTGTGTCCACCAAGAAGGTCGACCCTTCCGTCGCTAACGACGATGACCCGACCGGCCGTCACGCTGAGTAATTCCCGCTGAGCGATTCGCTCAGCTGCGTTCCGGCTCGACGCCCGTCGAACTAGTTCTTCACCCGCCCCCAGTGGGGCGGGCGTTGTTCTATCCAGAAGTCTTTATCGAACCCGCCGTGCTCGGCCGGGTTCTTTTCTTTTTCGACGCCCCGGCCTGCGGGCTTGGGGTCCTTCACCCTCCCGGCTACGTTCCGGGCGCTGCGGGCCTTACCTAGGCTGGCGAGCCCGCGTGGTACGCGACGGGCCATTTAGACGCCGAGCTCGTCAAGCACGTGGTTGACGAGCGGGCCGAGCGTGGCCATTCCGTCTCGGATCGCGCCGCGGCTGCCAGCGATGTTGACGACCACGGTGGACCCGGAGATGCCGGCGAGGCCGCGGGAGAGGGCGGCGTCCTTGTTATTTGCGGCCAGCCCGGAGCTGCGGATCGCCTCCGCGATACCCGGGATGCGGCGATCCAGCAGCTTGCGGGTGGCCTCAGGGGCACGGTCGCGAGGGCCGAAGCCGGTGCCACCGATGGTGATGACGAGGTCCGCGCCACCGACCACGCCGGTTTCGATGGCGTGCCGGATCTCGCTCTTGCGCTCGGCGACGTTGACCACAGCGTCGACGATGAAGCGGTCCTCTGCGAGCAGTTCGGCAACGAGCTCCCCGCTGCCGCCCTGGCCAGCGCGATCCTCGCCGATCAGCACGACGAGCGCGTGGCGGGTGGGGACGGCTTCGGCTGCGGCACGCTTGGCGGCGGCCTGCGCGTCGAGGCTCTGGTCGAGACTGTGGAGGAAGCTATCGTCTGGCTCCGGAATGGCGGCATCCAGCCGGTCTAGCTGACTGTGGTCGATGTCGTCCACGATCGGGTTTCGGGCACCGAGCTCGTGGGCTTCATTCCGGTTTAGCGTCAACGCTTTTACTCCTTCACGGCGGGTGGGTCGCTTTAACTTTAACGCGGGAGAGGATTTTTCAAACCCCTAATGGGGATTTATTTTCAACCCTCCCCCGTGCGTGTCTACTCCTGGGTTTCGGCCTCGGTGCCGAGGGTGACGTCGAGCTGCTTTTCCGGCCCGCGTCCCCCAGGCAGGACGGTGAGCTTCACGGTGTCCCCGACCTCGTGGGAACGGATGGCGGCGATGAGCCCGACGCCGGTGTCGATGAGGCGGTCGTCGACCTTGCGCACCACGTCCCCCTTCTCCAAACCAGCCTTTTCTGCAGGGCTGCCGGGGTTAACTTCCATGACCTCGGCTCCCACGTAGCGGCTGGCGGTGTTGATCTGCGCGCCGATCATCGGGTGGGTGGCCTTGCCGTTATCGATCAACTGCTTGGCGATACGCACCGCCTGGTTGGACGGGATGGCGAAGCCTAGGCCGATGGAGCCGGAGGTGCCTCCTCCACCCAGGGTGGCGATGACGGTGGGGATGCCCACGAGCTCGCCCTTGAGGTTCACGAGCGCACCGCCGGAGTTTCCGGGGTTGATGGCGGCGTCGGTCTGGATGGCGTCGATGAGGGAGCCCTCGCCGCCGTCCTCGCCGGCTGCCTGGACGGGACGGTCCTTGGCGGAGACAATGCCGGAGGTCACGGTGGAATTCAGGCCCAGCGGGGAGCCGATCGCGGCGACCGTCTCGCCGACGTTGATGGCGTTGGAGTCCCCCATTGCCATGGGCTGCAGGTTATCGGCGCCCTCCGCCTTGATGACGGCGATATCGGTCTGCGGGTCAGCGGCGATGAACTTAGCTGGCAGCACGCGACCGTCGGCGGTGATCACCTGCATTTTCGCGTCACCCTTGGCGGCGGCACCGACGACGTGATTATTGGTGAGGATCATGCCGTCGTTGGTGAAGATGGATCCGGAACCCTCCTCCCCGCCGCGGGCGGTCTGCACCTGGATCTGCACCACCGAGCGGGTGACTTTATCCGCGACCTGGGCGATGGTTCCGGATTCCTCCAGTCGGCTGCTGCTGGTGTCCTCATTGCCGGTGGGCGCGGAGTCGAGAGTGTTGACGGAGCGGATGCTGTTGGTCCCCTGCATCGTGGAGAGGGCGAAGGTCGTGCCGGAGGCGAGAACCACCGCCCCCACCATGAGGGCCGCGACCGCGCCGGTGGACCAGCGCTTCTTCTCCTTCGGTGGCGCGTTCAGCGAATTCTCGCCCGGCTCGCCGGCCCCTGCCTGGGGTGGGTAGCCCGGCTCGTGCGGCAGCGCCTGAGGGTGCTGCGGCGGCTGCGCGCCCTGGTGGGCTTGAACCTGGTGCGGCTGGGTCTGGTGGGTCTGGGTATAACCGGTGTGCGACTGGCCCCATTGGGCATGCTGATTGTCCTGAGCCTCGCCTGCCCAGCCCCCGGGGCCGTACTGCGCCCCGGCCTCGCCGCGGCGGGTGTGGCCGTTGTGCCCGAATGGCCCAAAGTCCGACGCCTGCGGGTAGTGCTCTCCCCCGCCACCGCTGGCGCCATTGCCGCCGACACCGTTACCGCTATTCAGATTTTCACCATTTTTATCCATAGGAACCATCCTCCACTTCCCTTCTAAAAAATACTGGGACGCAGCCCTATCTTTCGCTGGGAGTTCCACGGCGAGCGGGTAGCACAACCCGCATCAGCGCGCCACCGTCGTCAGATTCATCGGCGATGATCGCCCCGCCGTGATTCACAACGGCCTGCTTCACGATGGAGAGCCCCAGGCCAGAGCCCGGCATCGAGCGAGAACTAATCGAGCGGTAGAAGCGATCGAAGACCTTTGCCCGGTCCTTGGCTGGGATGCCCGGCCCCGAGTCTGCGACTCGAATTTCCACAGCCTCCTCGTACCCCCCGCCGCCCTGCGCCCCGGCAGGAAGGCCCGAGGCCGCCGATGGGATGGGTTGCATCCACACGCGCACGGTGCCGCCCTGCGGAGACCACTTAGCTGCGTTGTCCAGCAGGTTTAGCAGCGCGCGCTTCAGGCTGGTCGGGTCGCCCTGGGTGACCCAGGGTTCGGCGTGGATCTCAAAGGTGACGTCTGGGCGGCGCCGCTGCACCTTCGCCACGCCAACGCGAATGCAGTCGTTGAGGTCGACCTCCTGGTCGCTGAGGACGGGACCATCTTCACGGGCGAGGTCCACCAGGTCCTTAATCAGGGCGCTCATCTCGTCCAACTGGCTGAGCACATCACGTTCGATCTCCCGGCGGTCCGCCTCCGAAATGCCCGGGGAGTCTTCGCGCGTCGCGAGTAGCAACAGCTCGATATTGGTCCGCAGGGAGGTCAGCGGCGTCTTCAGCTCGTGCGAGGCATCTGCCACGAGCTCCTTCTGCTTTTCTCGGGAGGTCTGCAGGGCCAGCATCATGTTGTTGAAGGACTGGGTGAGGGTGCCTACCTCATCATTGGAGAAAACAACGAGTTGACGAAGCTCATCCGTCTCCGTCACTCGGTCCGTGGCCCGCCGGAGGCGGTCGATGGGTCGCAGCCCCGTGCTCACCACGGCGGTGACCAGCACGATCGCGCCGAGCGCCCCGCAAATACCGATCATGGTCAGGATGAGCGCCAGCGAATCCAGCGCCCGGTGCGTCGACGAGGTATCCGAAACGAGGACGACGACGCGGCCGTCGGGCGCGGCGACTGCAAAGTAGCGGTCGTCACCGTCGGAGCGGTAGGAGTGCGGTCGAGCGCCCTGGATGACCTCAATCTCGGCGTCTTCCAGGACGTGCTCGAACTTCGCGACAGGCGCGGAGATGCCGGTATTGGACTCCGGAATAACCATCAAACTTAAGGTGTCGGAGATCTTTTCGAAGGTCGGGCGATAGTGCTCCCCCGGGGTGCCTCCCGGCGCTTCTTCGGCGGGCATCTCGATGATGCTCTGCGCCTGGGACCGCAGCAGGCTATCGCTAGTGCGCCACAAAATCTGGGACACCGTGGCGTAGGCCGCGAAGGTAACGGTAGCGATCGAGAAGATGATGACCAGGGAGGCCAGGACGGTCAACCGTCGTTTGATGCTGCCCAGGGTGCCGTCCAAAAAGCGGCGCCACCGGGAGCGTTCGGTCAGATCTGCGACCCCCTCCTGCTCGAGGGGCATGCCGTGGTCGACGATCTCGCCAGCGGTGCGCTCCCCCGTCGCCGAGTGGGAGACACGACCCCGGGGTTCCGGGGAGAGCCTCCTCAAACTCATGGAGCAGTTTCGCGCAAGACGTAGCCCACGCCTCGAACCGTCTGGATCAGGCGCGGCTCGCCATCGGCCTCGGTCTTGCGACGCAGGTAGCCGATGTAGACCTCCAGGGCGTTGCCGGAGGTCGGGAAGTCATAGCCCCACACGTCCTCGAGGATCGTCGTGCGAGAGAGCACCTTGCGGGGGTTGCGCAGCAGCAGCTCCAGCAGGGCGAACTCGGTGCGGGTAAGGCTAATCTGACGGCCACCACGCGTGACGTCGCGGGTCGCGGGATCCAGTTCGAGGTCCTCGAACTTCAGAATCTCGACCTGCTGGGTGTCCACCGCCGCCGGGCGCGCGGCACGGCGGACGAGGGAACGGGTGCGAGCCAGGAGCTCCTCGAGAGCGAAGGGCTTGGTGAGGTAGTCATCCGCGCCGGCATCCAGTCCGGCCACGCGCTCCGAAACAGAATCGCGTGCGGTGAGCAGGAGGATTGGGATGTCATCTCCCTGGGAACGCAGCTCGCGGCACACTTCGAGCCCGTCGAGCTTCGGCATCATGACGTCGAGGATCGCCATGTCGGGACGCTCGGACTGAACTTTATCCAGCGCTTCCTCCCCGTCCGCGGCGAGCAGGACGGCGTACCCATTGAAAATCAGGGAACGGCGCAGCGACTCGCGTACAGCCGGGTCATCGTCCACAACGAGAATCTTCATATAGCTATTGTGCCCTCTCGGCGCGGCTTTGTGTTAAAACTCAGCGCCTGTTTAGGTTGATCGCACCCACAGGTTAGGAGTTTTCTGCATCTCGAATGCAAGTTTCGGGCACTTCCCCGGTGGTGGGGCGGCAGAAAAACGCCCGCACCCTGCGATCCAGGTGCGGGCGTTGGGCCGGTAAAACCGGCTGAGCGGAACTAGTCCAGGTCGATCAGGCCGAGCTGAGCAGCCTTCACCAGGCGGCGAGGGATCTGCACCTCCTGGCCGTTGATCTTCTGAGTCTGAAGATCGACGTTATCCGCCTTCCACTGGGAACGGCGGGCGCGGGTGTTGGCGCGGGACTTCTTAAACTTTGGTACTGCCATTTTCTTCTACCCTCCTCGAGCCTTACTGGGTCTTCTTCTTGCGGCGAGCCATGCCACCGTAGCGGCGCTGGAACTTCTCGACGCGACCTGCGGTGTCCATGACGCGCTGTGCGCCGGTCCAGAACGGGTGGGACTCGCTGGTGATGTCGACGACGATCAGCGGGTACTCGTTGCCATCCTCCCACTCGACCGTGCGGTCAGAGGTGGCGGTGGAGCGGGTCAGGAACTGCTTACCGGTAGCAGAGTCCTTGAATACCACTGGGTGGTAATCCGGGTGGATATCCTTCTTCATACTTCTTCCCTTAGGTTGATCACATCGGGTCGGTCCCGCACATGACAGCGCGGGTCGTGCCCGAGTCGGGGCGAAACATTGTCTTCACGTTCGAGATGCCACGGTGGCAGCACGTACGACCGCAAAAGTCTATCGCATTTCGACCGGTGGACATAATTGACCGGGCACCGCACAAGCGCCAGTCCCGACTGGACAAGATTAGGCGCTTTTCCACCTGAGCTGTATAATTGTCCTCTGCTGTTGTCTATGTAAACGTCATCACCGTGCATACAGCGTATTTCGTGCTTCCCAGCGGACTGTCTACCCACCGGGGAGCCTGCATTTTCGTTGTGTTGTGCATGGTGGAAGGAGAAAACCCATGTCGGCATATTGCCAGGTGACGGGCCGCAAGCCGGGTTTCGGCAAGCAGGTTTCCCACTCTCACCGACACACGAGCCGCCGCTGGAACCCGAATGTTCAGCGTCGCAAGTTCTACCTGCCTTCTGAGGGCCGCACGATCACGTTGACGGTCTCTCCGAAGGGCCTAAAGACCATTGACCGTGATGGCATCGAGTCCGTCGTTGCCAAGATTCGCGCTCGTGGGGAGAAGATCTAAAAATGGCTCGTAATGATATTCGTCCAATCATCAAGCTCAAGTCCACGGCTGGCACCGGTTACACCTATGTCACCCGTAAGAACAAGCGCAACAACCCGGATCGCATCACTCTGAAGAAGTACGACCCGGTTGCCCGCAAGCACGTCGAATTCCGCGAGGAGCGATAATTTATGGCTAAGAAGTCCATGATCGCGAAGAACGAGCAGCGCAAGGAAATCGTCGCCCGCTATGCGGAGCGTCGCGCTGAGCTCAAGAAGATCATCAAGAACCCGAACACCAGCGATGAGGATCGCATCGAGGCACAATTCGAGCTGAACCGTCAGCCGCGCGACGCCTCCCCTGTTCGCGTCCGCAACCGTGACGCCGCCGACGGTCGCCCACGTGGCTACCTCCGCAAGTTCGGCCTGTCCCGTGTCCGCGTCCGCGAGATGGCTCACCGCGGTGAGCTGCCGGGCGTTCGTAAGTCCAGCTGGTAATTAGGGAGGCTCTTTAAATGAAGCGCAACAACATGAAGCGGGCGCGGATGGAGCAGTCCCGCCGCCCCAAGAAGAACCCGCTCAAGGCCGAAGGCATCGAGCAGGTTGACTACAAGAACTACGCTCTCCTGCGTAAGTTCATCTCCGACCGTGGCAAGATCCGCTCTCGCCGCGTCACGGGCCTGACCCCGCAGCAGCAGCGTGAGGTTGCTACCGCGATCAAGAACGCCCGCGAGATGGCTCTCCTGCCTTTCAACAGCCGTTAAGAACCGGCAGGTAGACGTTACGTAGACAAAGAAGACCCGCCCTGGCGTAACGCCAGGGCGGGTCTTCTTTTTGCAGTGCCAAGAAATTTGGCTTAAACCATGCTGCGCACTGGGTGGCGGCCAACAGCCCGGTACGGGAAGATTGCGGCCACTCCCCCCGGGGCATCAGCATCAGCTAGCGCTTAGCGCTTACGGTAGAGGGCCTTTCGCCAGTACTTCGGCTCGGAGGTCACCAGCACCCCGAGGTTGCGGAAGATCCCCTCGTCCACCGACCCCAGGATGGTGGTGGTGTGGACGTCGCAGCCCGCGAGGTTCTTCAGCTGCTTCAGCGCTGCTCGGGCGTCCTCGGACTCGGCGGCGGAGACGGAGAGCGCGATGAGCACCTCGTCGGTATGCAGGCGCGGGTTCTGAGACCCCAGGTGGTCGACTTTGAGCGTCTGGATCGGCTCGATGGACTTTGGCGAGAGCAGGTGGATCTCGTCGTCCAGGCCCGCGAGGTGCTTCAGCGCATTGAGCAGCATCGCCGCGGAGCAGCCCAGCAGCTCGCTGGTCTTGCCGGTGATGATGGTGCCGTCCGCCAGCTCCAGGGCGCTGCCCGGCTGGCCGGTGCGCTCCTCCACCTCGTTGGCGGCGGCCACGACGCGGCGGTCCTTGATGCTCGCACCGACCTTGCTCATGACGATCGCCACGCGCGAGGAGACGGTATCGTCCGTATCCTCCCGGCGCTCTTCGACGAGGGCCTTGTAGTAGCGGCGCACGATCTCCTGCTTCGCGGCTTCGCGGCACAGCTCGTCGTCTGAGATACACTTGCCCACCATGTTCACGCCCATGTCCGTGGGCGACTGGTACGGCGAGTGCTCGTAGAGCTTCTCCAGCAGGGTTTTCAGCAGTGGGAAGACCTCGACGTCGCGGTTGTAGCTGGTCGCCTGCTTGCCATAGGCCTGCAGGTGGAAGGGGTCGATGACGTTGATGTCGTCCAGGTCCGCGGTCGCGGCCTCGTAGGCGAGGTTGACCGGGTGCTCCAGCGGGAGGTTCCAGATCGGGAAGGTCTCGAACTTCGCGTAGCCGGCGGGCACCCCGCGGCGGAACTCGTGGTAGACCTGCGAGAGGCAGGTGGCGAGCTTGCCGGAACCTGGTCCCGGCGCGGTGACGACGACGAGGTCGCGGGAGGTTTCCACGTAGTCGTTGAGGCCGAAGCCACCGTCGGAGACCACGAGTTCAGTGTTCGTCGGGTAGCCGGGGATCACCCGGTGGCGCGCGACGGAAAGCCCCAGGCGCTCCAGGCGCTCGGCGAAGGCGACGGCCATGTGATTGCTGTCCTCCAGCTGGGTCAGCACCACGTTGTTGACCAGGAAACCGCGGTCACGGAAGACGTCGACGAGGCGGAGGGCGTCCTCCTCGTAGGGGATGGAGAGGTCGGCGCGGACCTTGCCACGCTCCAGGTCGCGAGCGTTGAGGCAGACGACGATCTCGACGTCTTCCTTGATGTTCTCCAGCATCGCGATCTTGTTATCCGGCGTGAAGCCGGGCAGGACGCGGGAGGCGTGGTAGTCGTCGAAGAGCTTGCCGCCCATTTCGAGGTAGAGCTTCCCACCGATCTGCTCGCGCCGCTCGTTGATGTGCTCGGACTGGAGCTGGATGTACTTCTCGCGGTCGAAACCGATGCGGTGGGTCATGGGCGTAGCTTGTTCCTTTCAAAGCCTCAGCATCGCTGGGTGCACCGGCTTGTAGAGCACCGTTGCGTGGCTGTTTTACGCCTTTTCACTTTAGACCCGGGGGAACGCGGGCGTAAACTTCTCGCGTTTCCGCACGGTTCCCAGGCATTTCCGAGGGGTGCAGCCGTGCACTCCGGATAGTGCGGAACTATATTCGGGGACAATGCCCTTCACGCATACACCGACGCGGGGGCTGAACGATGGACGAAAGGCCCTGTGATGACGAACCCCTATGACAAGAATCCCTATGACGGAGGAACCCCGGACAACGGTGGCTACGGTGGCTCGACTCCGAATAATCGACACGACGGGGACGCTTCTGGCGGTGGGCCTTACGGTAGCGGATACAACCATCCCGATGCGGGGGACGCGTTTAACGACTCCCCGGGTAGCCAGGGCTACGGGGCGGATAGCTACGGCGTGCCGATGGGCGATGATCGCTCCGCTGCCGCTGGCGGTTTCCCCAGCATGCCGGACTACGAGGCCTCGGCGGGCACCGCTCCCCTCGCGCCGTCGCGTCCGGGCCCGTGGATTCGCCTGCTGAGCCTCATCATCGACGGAATCGTGGTCAACGTTGCCAGCGCACCAATATTCCTGATGTTGTCCTCCACGCAGGAGGTCCTCGATTGGCTCCTTAACACCGCCAACGGCATCAATGCCGACATGCCGACGGGCATTGGCATCGCCTCGCTGTTCTCCTTCGTGCTGTGGTTCGTGTACCGCGCGGCGATGGAGTCCAGTGGCATGAAGGGCTCCCTGGGCAAGCTGGCCACCGGTCAGCGAGTCGTGGACTTCGAGGGCCGGCAGCTTACTTTTGTTCAGTCCCTGAAGCGCAATAGCTTCTACCTCATCCAGGGCCTGCTGAGCATCCTGCCCTTCCTCGGCTTCATCTACATGATTGTCTACGGCGTCGGTATCTCCCGCGACCCGTACAACCAGTCCCACACCGATAAGTGGGCCAAGGCCTACGTGGTGAAGGCGCTCTAAGCACCACTCCCCTCTGAGCCCCGCCGTGGCAGTAGCCCGGCGGGGTTTTCTTCTGCCCGCCCTCCAGCCGCTCACCCGGCTCCCCTTGGTTGGCCCCACCCCTCGCGGTCGGCCCGGGACGGGCGGGTGGTTCAATGGAAGCCATGCTCAATGTGCTTACCGGCTTCGGCGTCGTCGTCCTCATCATCGGACTCGGCTACGCTATTGGCCGCAAGCAGCTGCTGGGCCCCAAGGCGCTCTATCCGCTGAACATGTACGTGTTCTGGATCGCGCTGCCCGCCACGCTACTGCGTTTCATGAGCCACGCGGACCTCGGGCAGATCTTCGGGCCCAACCTCGCGGTGGTGGCGATCAGCAGCCTGCTGACCGGATTCACGAGCTTCGCGCTCTTCTATTGGATTGCCCGGCGCAGTGCCAAGGAGTCCCTCATCGGCATGCTGGCAGCCAGCTACTGCAATGGCTCCAACCTGGGTATCCCGCTGGCCACCTACCTGCTGGACGACCCGACGCTGACGCTGCCGGTGATCCTCTTCCAGGTGGGTCTCTACGCTCCCACCGCGGTGCTGCTGCTGGATATCGCCGAGGAGCGCGGCTCGGGCGCGCAGTCGGACACGTCGCGTACCCGGCTGGCGCCGGCGGTGGCCTCGGCGCTGTTCAAGTCCCCCCTGCTGATTTCGGCTTTTGTCGGCATGATCCTGGCCTGGATGAACACTCAATTCGGCTTTGAGCTGCCGGCGCTGATCGCGGACCCGATCGATCTGATCGCCCAGTCCATGGTCGCCGTGGCACTGGTGGTCTTCGGTATGTCCATGGCAGAGGTCAAGGTGCTGCAGCCGGGGAGCAGCCCGCGCAAGTCGGTGCTGGTGGCCTCCCTGCTGAAGACGGTTCTGCACCCCACGCTGGCTTTCCTCGTCGGCACGCTGGTCTTCGGCGCGAGCGGGGAGCTGCTGCTGGCGATGGTACTGATGGGGGCGCTGCCCACGGGGCAGAACGTATTCACCTACGCGCAGCGCTTCCAGACCCAGCAGGTGCTGGCCCGTGACACTGGCGTGGTGTCCACGGCGATCTCCCTGCCGATCATGGCAGGGATCGTGCTCTTCCTGGGCTAGCTTGGGTTAGCTGGGTCGCCCCCTCCCCTGGGCTGGCCGAAGCCAACCCACCCCCCTCAAGGCGTTACTTCCAGATCAGCAGCGCATCGCCCTGGCCGCCACCACCGCACAGGGAGACCGCGGCCTTGCCGCTGCCGCGGCGGTTGAGCTCGTGGGCTGCGGTGACGAGCACGCGGGCACCGGAGCAGCCAATCGGGTGGCCCAGCGAGATGCCGCCGCCGTGGATGTTGGTCTTCTCCAGCGGGTAGTCCAGGTCCTTCAGGGACTGTGCGACGACGGCACCGAAGGCCTCGTTGATCTCCAGGAAGTCCAGGTCCCCGGTCTCCCAGCCGGCCTTGGCCAGGGCGGCCTTCACGGCCTGGGAAGGCTGGGAGAGCAGCGAGGTGTCCGGTCCTGCGGTCTGCCCCGCAGCGCCGACGGTAGCCAGGATGTTCCAACCCTTGGCCTCGGCGTTCTCGCGGGTGGTGAGCACGACGGCAGCCGCGCCGTCGGAGATCTGGGACGAGGAACCGGCGGTGATGGTTCCCTCCTTGCGGAAAGCCGGGCGCAGCTTGGCCAGGCCCTCCTCGGTGGTGCCCGGGCGCACGCCCTCGTCCTGGGAGACGGTGATGGTCTCCTTGCGGGTGGCGATCTCGATGGGGACGATCTCCTCAGAGAAGGTGCCATCGGTGGTCGCACGCTCGGCACGCTGGTGGGACAGCGCGGCGATGTGGTCCTGCTCCTCGCGGTTCAGGCCGGCGGCCTCGGCGTTCGCGTCGGTCTCCACACCCATGGCGGTGCCCTGGACCGGGTCGGTGAGCCCATCGCGCTCGAGGGCGTCGTCCAGCTTCAGCCCACCGAAGCCCTTGCCCGAGCGCACACCGGTGGCGAGGTGCGGGGCGTTGGACATGGACTCCTGACCACCGGCGACGACGACGGTGGCGTCCCCGGCCTTGATCATGCGTGCGGCGCTGATGACGGCATCCAGGCCGGAGAGGCAGACCTTGTTGATGGTCATGGCCGGGACGTGCATCCCCAGGCCAGCAGCGACGGCGGCCTGCTTGGCGGGGTTCTGGCCTGCGGCGGCCTGCACGACCTGGCCCATGAGGACGTAGTCCACCGGCTCGGTGCCCACGCCGGACCTCTCGAGTACTGCGGAGATGGTGGCGGCGCCGAGGTCGACGGCAGTCTTGCGGGACAGCGCGCCGAGCAGGCGGCCTTGCGGGGTGCGGGCGGCGCCGACGATGACGACGTCCTGTGGCTGCGGGTTCAGTGGCATGGGGTAAAAACCTCCCGTTGTCGGCTGGGCGAGCTATTTATGATGTGATCATCATCTCATATTTGGCCCCGCTGCGTCTGGCTCCTGAGAGATAGAAAAAGGGGCGGGCAGCGTCTCCGCTGCTCGGCCCCCTCACTAAGCGTGCACACTCTTGCTGTTAGTGCGAGAAGTGGCGCTCCCCGGTGAGGTACATCGTCACGCCGGCCTTCGTCGCGGCCTCGATGACCTCAGCGTCGCGGACGGAACCACCCGGCTGGACCACGGCGCGCACGCCAGCGTTGGCGAGCACCTCGAAGCCATCGGCGAACGGGAAGAAGGCGTCGGATGCGGCAACCGCACCCTTGGCGCGCTCGGCACCGTCGGAGAGGGTGTTGGCGCGCTCGACGGCGAGCTTCGCGGCGTCCACGCGGTTGACCTGCCCCATGCCCACGCCCACGGTCGCACCGTCGGCGGCGAGCAGGATGGCGTTGGACTTCACGGCACGCACAGAGCGCCACGCGAACTCCAGCTCGGCGAGGGTGGCCTCGTCGGCCGGCTCGCCGGCAGCCAGGGTCCAGTTGGCCGGGGCGTCGCCCTTGGCGTCGATGACGTCGCGCTCCTGCAGCAGCAGACCGCCGGAGATCGGGCGGGACTCGATGGTCGCGCGCGTCGGGGCAGCGGCCTTAAGGATGCGGATGTTCTTCTTCTGGCTCAGGATCTCGATCGCGCCGTCCTCATAGTCCGGGGCGACGATGACCTCAGTGAAGATCTCCGCGACCTGCTTGGCCATCTCCACGCTGACGGGACGGTTGACGGCGATGACGCCACCGAAGGCAGACATCGGGTCGCAGGCGTGCGCAGCACGGTGGGCGGCGGCGATGGACTCCTCGGAGACGGCGATGCCGCACGGGTTGGCGTGCTTGATGATCGCGACGGCCGGGCGCTCGTGATCCCAGGCGGCGCGCCACGCGGCGTCGGCGTCCGTGTAGTTGTTGTAGGACATCTCCTTGCCGTGGAACTGCTCAGCCTGTGCCAGGCCCGGCTCCTCGCCCGGCGCGGTGTAGACCGCGGCCTTCTGGTGCGGGTTCTCGCCGTAGCGCAGGTCGTGGGCCTTCTCATAGGAGGCGCCGGACCACGCCGGGAACTGCTCGTCGTCCTCGCCGACCTGGGCGGTCAGCCAGCTGGCCACCGCGACGTCGTAGGAGGCGGTGTGCTGGAAGGCCTTCATGGCCAGCTCGGTGCGCTGCGCGAGGGTGAAGCCACCCTCCTTCGCGGCGGCAACGACCTCGTCGTAGCTGGTCGGGTCCACGACCACACCGACGGAGGCGTGGTTCTTCGCGGCGGCGCGCACCATCGACGGGCCGCCGATGTCGATCTGCTCGATGACCTCGTCGTAGGAAGCCCCGGAGGCGACGGTCTGGGTGAACGGGTAGAGGTTCACGACCACCAGCTCGAAGGGCTCGATCTCCAGCTCCTTGAGCTGGTCGAGGTGGTCCTGCTTGCGGGTGTCGGCGAGGATGCCGGAGTGCACGCGCGGGTGCAGGGTCTTCACGCGGCCCTCGAGGACCTCCGGGAAGCCGGTGAGCTGTTCCACCTCGATGACGGGCACGCCGGCATCAGCGATCTTCTTCGCGGTCGAGCCGGTGGAGACAATCTCCACCCCGGCGGCGTGCAAGCCCTGCGCGAGCTCCTCCAGGCCGGTCTTGTCGTACACGCTGACCAGGGCGCGGCGGATAGGCGTGCGCTCGCCGGTTGCCTGCGCTGGGTTCTTAGAATTCGAAAGTTCAGTCATTGCTGCTGATCTGGGCCTTTCGTCCCTCGATGGTGAGTCCGTTTCCTGCGATCTCGTGCAGGACCTGCACGATCAAACGCCGCTCCACGTGCTTAATTTTTTCGTGCAACGCTTCCACTTTATCGCTTGGGTGCACGTTTACCGCTTCCTGCGCCACGATCGGGCCGGAATCAACCCCGGCGTCCACCACGTGAACGGTCGATCCGGTGACTTTCACGCCGTATTCGATGGCATCCACGACCGCCTGCGCGCCCGGGAAGGAAGGCAGCAGCGCGGGGTGGGTGTTGATGATGCGGCCTGGGAAGCGGTCCACGACCTCGGCGCCGATGATGCGCATGAACCCGGCGGAGACGATGAGGTCGGCGTCCCAGCTTTCGAGTGCGGCGATGAGGTCGCGGTTCCACTGCTCACGGTCGGTGACCTTCGGGATGTACTCCACCTTGAAGCTCGGCAGGCCTGCCTTCTCGGCGCGCTCGAGTGCGGTGCAGTCGCGGTCCGCACCGATGGCGAGTAGCTCGACCTTCGCGGGGTCCAGGTTGTCAATGAGGGCCTGGACGAGCGTGCCGGAGCCGGAGGCCAGCGCAACGATGCGCAGCGGCCGGCCCTGGGGCGCGGGCAGTGTGGTGTGGAAATTCTGACTCATTAGTTCTCCTCGTTCTTCTCGTTCTCCTCGATCTCGCCGTCGACGTCGGCCTGGTCATCGAGGTCCGCGTTGTCGGTCTCGTCGTTTTCTTCTTCGGTGACGGTCTCGTCCTCGACGTCAGCGTTCTCGGCGGCGTCTTCCGCGGCAGGATCCCCGTCGTCGGAAGCGGCGCCTTCGCCCTGCACGTCCTCGTCATCGTCGATGTCGGTTTCGGCAGCATCCCCGTCATCGGAAGCGTCCTCGTACTCGTACTCGGTGTCCTCGTCAGAAGCGACCTCGTCAGCCGGGACGGCCTCGGTCACCGCGTCACCGGCGCGGGCAAGGAACCACATAAGCACCGTCGCGGGCAGCAGCAACCAGCCCCCCGCCTCCACGGCGGCGAGCCACGGCAGCGGCCCGGTGTTCCCAACGGTGCCCAGTACGCCTCGTGCCAACCACGCACCGATGAAGGTGAGCACCAAGGCAGCGACTCCGGCTCCCAGGCCCGTGAAGACCGGGGACTCCACGTAGCTGCGCTGGCGCACGAAGCGGTAGACGGTGGCCACGGCGACGATCGCTGGGATCGCCAGCAGGAACGGCCCACCCGGGATGGGCGCGTTCGGGGCGGCGGCCAGGATCGGCAGCGGGGGCAGCTCCACGTTGGTGATATTGAACAGGCTGAACAGGCCAAAGCCAAGGTTGTACTCCCCGCCCAGCAGGACGGCTGCCGCCCCGATGACGATATTCGGCAGGTAGAGCAGCGCCAGGAGGGTCATCCCCACGCCTGGCCAGAAGCCCGGCGCGATCTCGTAAGCCGCTGTGGCGGCGGACCAGTTGCCGATCAGGGCGATCACGATGCCCAACAGGCCGGCTACACACATCCAGCCCAGAAAGTTCCGGCCCAGGCGGACGGATTCCACGGGCCAGGTCGGCCAGTGGCGGCGCATCAGCAGGGCCCGCCAGATGCGCCCCCGCATGCCGATAGCCACGGCCAGTCCGTTAACAAGGAAGGTGTTCAGCAGCGCTCGACCCAGGTGCGGCGCCTGGACGTCGAAGACGCGACCTGCATCCAGGAGCATGAGCCAAGCGATGAAGGTCAGCACCATCGGCAGAGCAATACCGAGAGCTGCGAATACCCTTAAGCCCCGGACGCTGACCTTATCCCCCAGTGCCTTCGTAATGCGGCGGGAGTGGCCGATGATCACGGCAATCGCGGGGAGCAGTGGGACGAAGCCCAGCTCCACGCCCTGCATTTTCAGCGGGGCGGCGTTCGCCACCATCCAGACGCTGGCGAGGACGCTGGGAACCATCGAAAATTTCGCGCCAATTCCCACGATCACCGCGAAGGTCAGGGCGATCGCGATAGTAACCCCGTGGTTGGCCAGCAGGGAGGGAAGGAAACGCTTGATGTGGGGGCGCCACAACTCCCAACGGTGCTTCAGCCCCGCTCCCCTGCCCGGCTGCTGTCGCTGGCCGGTACGTGGGACGGTACGTTCGCCGCGTTCCGAACGGTGGAAACGGTCCTGAGAGCTTTGACCTGCCGCGGAGCGCCCGGCCGGAGCGGCCTGAATAGACGACGGACGCGCCGGCGGGCGCCGGCTGGGGCCGGCTGGGCGGCGGCCCGCCTGGCGGGCAGCACTGCGGCGCGGTCTGGAACGGGGGTTGTCGGCTTGTCTACTCACAGTGTCTATTGTGCCTGCCACTACCCCCTCTGTGATATTCACGGCACTTTCCGGCGTTTCCAGGCAAAGACAGGGTGAGCCTCGCGTGACTGCTGCCCTGGTCGAATCCAGGGGGGAACGGATCAGGAATATCGGCGGAAAAATGTGACTTTCCCCACCCTTTTTGGGTGTACCCCACCGAAACGCCGGCGAAATCACGCCGCATTAACCCACTAAAAGGCACTTTGAGCTGCGCTTTCGCTCCACTTCCCCGTCATCTCCCCGTTAATCACACCAGCCACAGCGTTCACTTATTGTTATGTTCTCGCAATATTGGTTGAAAGATATCGAAGGAAACAATAGAGTAACTCTCGTTCATAACGATCTGGTTACGAAAAACCAGCGAGTAGATCACATTCTCCAGAGCTTGAAAGGGCAAGGAACGTGCAGAAGACCTCCAGCACCCGGCGCGTTGGCCAGCACCGCAAGGTAGATAACAGCGCCAAGCGCCGTCTCGCATTGGTCGCCGTTGCAACGGGTGCCGTATCCACGGCTGGCGCCGCAGGCGCAACCGCTGGCGCTCAGCAGGCAAACTCCGCTACCCCAGCTGATGGCACCATCGAGCTGGCGGCTGACTCCTCCTTCCTGGCCCAGGAGGCCGAGGGCAGCTCCGCGGCTGATGCCCCGCGCATCCTGGAGGTCCCGCAGCTGCAGGAGACCACCGCGGACCTGTCCGCACAGCTCTCCTCCGCTCTGGAGTTCGCGAAGCAGCGCGCTGCCGCTGACGCTGCGTCCCGCGCCCCGCAGGCCGCTAAGCCGGCCGAGGGTTCCTTCACCTCTGGTTTCGGCGCTCGCTGGGGCACCAACCACAATGGCGCGGACATCGCTAACGCCATCGGCACAGCGATCCGCGCAGTCAAGGACGGCACCGTCATCGACGCTGGTCCGGCCTCCGGCTTCGGCAACTGGGTGCGAGTCAAGCACGATAATGGTGACATCACCGTCTACGGCCACATCGCCACCATCGACGTCTCCGTCGGTGACCGCGTGACCGCCGGCCAGAAGATCGCCGGCATGGGTAACGAGGGTTTCTCCACCGGCCCGCACCTGCACTTCGAGATCCACCCGAACGGCTCCGGCCCGATCGACCCGGTGCCGTGGCTGCGTGACCTCGGCATCGAGCTCTAAGCCGACGCTAAAATGACAACAGCTCCCACCCTTCACGGGTGGGAGCTGTTCTTCTTATAGCGACCGCACTGGGTTTGTTATAGAGCACGCTCCAGGGGGGGCGGTGCCGCCCCTGCCCTAGAGCTTCTCCATCGGCACACCGCCGAAGAGCATGAGCCGCACGGTACCACGGCTGCCGAAATCGATCATGACGGTGGTGTGGCTGCCCGCCCCATCGACGCTCTTGACGGTGCCAAGGCCGTACTTATCGTGGTTAACCCGGTCGCCCACGGCCAGCTCCAGAGGCTTGCCGCTTCGGTCGGTGGCCTTCTTCTTAGCCTTCGCGCCCGCGGGCTTACCCGGCCGGAAGCCGGTGGAGTTGCCGCTACCCGAACCGCTACGAGAGCTGCCTCCTGCAGAACTGAAGCCGGAACCCGCGCGACCTGCACCAAAGGTGCGGCCACCGTCGAAACCGCCGCCACGACTGCCGTAGCTGCCGGAACCACCGGAGCCCCAGCCACCCGAGCGGCCCCAGCCTCCCGAGTAACCAGAGCCACCGCCGAAGCTGGAGCCATCGGCATAGCCACCACTGCCCCAGGAGCCGGCCCAATCCGGTTCCTCGCGGAGCCACTCCACCAGTTCCTCGGGCACCTCGGAGAGGAAGCGCGAGGGCGGGTTGTTCACCGGTGCACCCCAGCCGGAGCGGGTGATCGCGCGGCAGATGTAGAGCTTCTTTTTCGCGCGGGTAATGCCCACGTACGCCAGGCGACGCTCTTCGGCGAGCTCGGTGGGGTCGCTGAGCGCACGCATGTGAGGGAACTGGCCGTCCTCCCAGCCGGTGAGGAAGACCACCGGGAACTCCAGCCCCTTGGCGGTGTGCAGGGTCATCAGCGTGATCTGGCCAGCACCCTCCTCTGGGATCTGGTCGGCGTCGGCGACCAGGCTGACCCGCTCCAGGAAGGCCTGCACGCTGCCCAGCGGGGCCTCGCCCTCGTCGAGCATCGCGTCGGCGACGTCCTGTGTGAGCTGCACCTCGGCCTGCACCGCCTTGCCGGCGGGCATCTCCTCGTAGGCCTTCTGGTGCGCGGCCTCCTGGCTGAACTCGTGGCCCACGCTGATCAGCTCGTTGACGTTATCCAGCCGGGTCTGGTCCTGCGGGTCGTTGGATTTCTCCAGCTCGGCTCGGTAGCCGCTCTGTTCCACGATCGCGGCGATGATCGCCCCCAGGTCCGGCAGGCCCAGCGGGCTGCCGTCGGAGGCTCGCAGCTCCGCATCCTCAACCGTCTTTCGCAAGCCGTCCATCATGCTGAGGAAGCCCGCGATGGCATTGCGACCACGCCCGCCGAGCCGGGCGACCTTATCCTCGGCGGCCTCGCGCAGTCCCTGCGCGAAGCTCACGCCCTGCGCTTCGGCGTGGACGGTGACCTGCGCGAGCGCCCGGTCGCCGATGCCGCGCCGCGGGGTGTTGATGATGCGGCGCAGCGCGACCGTGTCCTCTGGGTTATCGAGAACCTTGAGGTAGGAGACGATGTCGCGGATCTCCTTGCGCTCGTAGAAGCGGGTGCCGCCCACGACCTTGTAGGGCAGCCCGGAGCGCATGAGCACGTCCTCCAACGCGCGGGAGGCGTTGTTGGTGCGGTACATGATGGAGATGTCCCCGTAGGCCACGCCCTCGTCGACGAGCCGGTCGATCTCGCCTGCGATGAAGCGGGCCTCGTCGTGCTCGTTATCAGCCACATAGCCTGCGATCTTCTCGCCCTGACCGAGGTCGGTCCACAGCTTCTTGGGGCGCCGCTCGGTATTGCGGTCGATCACGGCATTCGCCGCGGAGAGGATGGTCTGCGTGGAGCGGTAGTTCTGCTCCAGGAGGATGGTGTGAGCATTCGGGTAGTCACGCTCGAATTCCTCGATATTGCGGATCGTCGCGCCGCGGAAGGCGTAGATGGACTGGTCCGCATCACCCACCACGGCGAGCTCACCACCACCGCTGCCCTCCTCACCAACGAGGGTGGAGACCAACACGTATTGCGCGTGGTTGGTGTCCTGGTACTCGTCGACGAGCACGTGGCGGAAGCGGCGGCGATAGTGTTCGGCGACCTGCGGGTTGTTGCGCAGGATGCCGACGACCTCGCCGATCAGGTCGTCGAAGTCCACGGCGTTCGCCGCCCGGAGTCGCTTTTGGTAGTCCGCGTACAGGGAGGCGACAGTCTGCTTATGGAAGTTACTGTCCGCGTCTGCCTCAGCCTTCGCAGCGGCAGGCCCGATGAGCTCGTTCTTCCAGTTGCTGATGGTGGACAGCACGCCGCGGGGCGCGAACTCCTTGACGTCCAGGTTGTGATCCTTGATCACCATGGTGATCAGTCGCTTGGAGTCATCCGAGTCGTAGATCGTGAAGTTGGTGTTCAGCCCCGCCACGAGGTGAGCGTTGCTGCGAAGGATGCGCACGCACATGGAGTGGAAGGTGGACACCCACATCCGCTCGGCGGCGGGACCAACGAGGTCGGCGACGCGCTCGCGCATCTCCGCCGCAGCCTTATTGGTGAAGGTGATCGCGAGGATCTGCCAGGGCGCGACACCGGTGGACAGCAGCCAGGCGATGCGGCGGGTCAGCACGCTGGTCTTGCCGGATCCCGCGCCCGCGACGATGAGCAGTGGGCTGCCGGTGTGCTGCACGGCTTCCTTCTGCTGCGGGTTGAGCCCGGCGAGCAGCTGCTCGCGGTTGTCCGGGGCGTGGCGCCGGTCGAAGGGGCTCGCCACTGTTGTTTCAGGACGTCGGTTTCCGCCGCTTGCGGCTCCCAGGAAGTCGTCGACGTCCTCGGTGCGCTGTGCCTGCGAAAATTGTGTCTGCCCCGGCTGTGGCTGGTTCGGCGCCTGCTGGCCCGTCGACTGCGCGGGGACATGTTCGTCCTGCGCACCCGGTTGGGACGCGGCCTCGTTCATGAGCGCGACCAGCTCCTCGTAGCCCGCGGGCGGGGCATCCTCCGGGGGCGGAACTGCATCGAACTCAGGGTCGAACTCCGGCTCTGGCAGCGGCAGTTCCTCGGCTTGTTCTGCCTCCGGCCCACCCGCACCGGCGG
>NZ_JASLIP010000100.1 GCF_030152825.1 Corynebacterium sp. | reverse complement strand
GATGACTGGTCTGCCGGCCGCCTGGAGCTGAATCTGCGCTGGTGGAACCGCAATATGCACGGCGCGGGCTTCGGCGGCACGCTGTTTTCCATGACGGACGTGCTCTTCGGCACGCTGGTCATGGGCCGCCTAGGCTCGGACTACGAGGCCTGGACCCGCACCGGCACCTTCCAGTACCTCTCCCCGGGACGTCGCGGCGCCTACCTCGACGTCGAGGTCACCGACGAGCTGCTCGCCTGGATGAAGGAGGTCGTCGCCGAGGACGGTTACTGCAACGTCCCTTATACCTCGGTGATTTACAACAAGGACGGCTCCGTGGCCGGCATCGGCCAGCAGGATCTGCACGTCCGTCCGCGCCGTTCGGGCAAGCTTGCCCACCTCAAGCGCGCACCGGAGCCGAAGCACGCCACCGAAGCCCGCGGCCTGGTGCTGGAGTCCCTGGCCAACGCGGTGCTGTGGCACTGCTTCAAGCAGCAGCCGAGTGTGCTGACCTCCCTGATGAGCCGCCAGCGTCGCATCCCTGACCCGAATGAGCAGATGCGCATGGTGGTCAGCGAGGTGCTTGAGCGCGAGGCCGCGACCCGCGAGGAGCTGCTGGAACTGGGCGTGGCGGAGAAATTCCTGGACTAGGCCCGGCGAACCAACCGCCACTGGGCGGGGAACCGCCCTAGCGTCGACAATAAAAGCCGCCGACCACGGTGACACCTGTGGTCGGCGGCTTTCGCGCTAGCTATGCCACTCGGACCGCCCTCACCGCTCCGAGCCTTTTTAGTAGATGGCGGCGGACTCGATGCGGCTCGGGGTGGCGTAGGCGATCGTGGCGGTGCAGACGATGCCCGCGAGCGTGACCAGCGTCGTCCAGTCGCCGTCGAGCAGTCCGCCGAGAATCACCCACAGCACCGCAGCCACCACCGCCAAGGCAATCACTGCGATGCCGAAGAGGTGCTCATTGCCCGTGCCGGAGACCGGGATGTACAGCAGGCCCGCGCCGATGCCGATCAGGCCGGCGAGGACGGCTGCAAGCACGGCGGAGGACACGCCACCGGCGCCGTAACCCGCGATCTGGGAGACCAGCAGGTCGACGAGGAAGACGACGGCGAAGGTCACGACGGCGCCGAGCAGCGCGAGCAGTACCAGGTTGCTGATGACCTTCTTCGTCTGGAAACGGCCTGCGATCAGGCCCTCCTGGGAAGGCTGGGCCTCGTAGTAACCCTGGTTGTACTGCTCCTGGCCGTAGCCCTCGCCATAACCCTGTTGGCCATAACCCTGGCCGTAGCCTTGCTGGCCATAGCCCTGGTTGTACTGGCCTTCGTTGTTATTGGGGTAGGTCATGCCATCAATCCTTTGTCCTTACATTGTGCGGTGCCCAACTTTACCGTCTCGGCTGCTCTCAATCAGCCGGGCACAGGTTTGGCAGGAAGCCTTTATTATCCTCACGGGAACTAACTCGCCTCCGCGCCCGACCACTCACATACAGCCGCTCGTGGGCCCAGTGCGGCCTCACCAGCGGCTACACCACTCACCTAGGCCGGCGCCGAAGGGTGCCGGAAATACGTCGGAGGCGTAAATGGAGTTTTCTCTCCTTGCCGCCGGCGTGGATACGGCCGGTGGTTTAGACACCGTGGCCTTGTCCCGCTGGCAATTCGGCATCACCACGGTTTATCACTTTATTTTTGTCCCGCTGACCATTGGGCTGGCGCCGCTCGTGGCGCTCATGCAGACTTTCTGGGCTGTCACGAAGAAGCCTCATTGGTACCGCGCCACCCGCTTCTTCGGTGTGGTTCTGCTCGTGAACTTCGCCATGGGCGTAGCCACCGGCATCGTCCAAGAGTTCCAGTTCGGCATGAACTGGTCGGAATACTCGCGCATGGTCGGGGACGTCTTCGGCGGCCCGCTCGCCCTCGAAGGCCTGGTCGCCTTCTTCATGGAGTCCGTCTTCTTGGGGATCTGGATCTTCGGTTGGGGCCGGATCCCCACCTGGCTGCACACGCTCTCCATCTGGGCAGTGGCACTAGCGGTCAACCTCTCGGCGTACTTCATTATCGTCGCGAACTCCTTCATGCAGCACCCGGTGGGCGCGGAGTTCAACCCCGAGACCGGACGCGCGGAGCTCACGGACATCGTCGCACTGCTGACCAACCCCACCGCGCTGGCGGCCTTCCCCCACGCCGTGGCTGGTTCCTTTCTCACCGCGGGCACGTTCGTCCTCGGAGTGTCTGGTTGGTGGTTGATTAAGGACGCCAGATCCAAGGCAAAGGCGGCCACCACAACCCAGGATGGCCTGGCCCTGGACAACGCCCCGGCAGCCGAGGCGTCGGCGGCGGGAACCGACACGGCCGCGACGGACACCGCACCGTCCAAGGCAGCGGCGCCGTCATCTGAAAAAACAGCCGCAACCAGCGACGACAACCGGCACAGCATGCACCGACCGGCGATGAAGGTGGGCCTGTGGACCACCATCCTGTCCTCGATCGGGCTGTTCATTACCGGCGATATTCAGGCCAAGCTGATGTTCGTTCAGCAGCCGATGAAGATGGCCTCGGCCGAGTCCCTGTGCCACACGGAAACCGACCCATCCTTCTCGATCCTCACGATCGGTACGCACAATAACTGCGAATCGGTCATCCACGTGCTCAAGGCACCGTTCGTGCTGCCTTTCCTCGCGGAGGGCAAGTTCTCGGGCGTGACCCTGCAAGGCGTGATGGATCTACAGGAAAAGGCGGAGGCACTATACGGGCCGGGGAACTACTCCCCGAACCTCTTCGTGACCTACTGGTCCTTCCGCGCCATGATCGGGCTGATGGTGGGCTCCCTCGCGCTAGCTTTCTTCGCCTGGCTATTTACCCGCAAGGGGCGCCTGCCGAAGGGCAAGTGGGCGACCATCTTCTCCTGGGGCTGCCTGGCGGCGATCCCCTTCCCCTTCCTCGCGAACTCCGCGGGCTGGATCTTCACCGAGATTGGTCGCCAGCCGTGGGTGATCCACCCAAATCCGGAATCGGTGGGTGATCCACGCACCGAGTCGATCCGCATGCTTGTCGACCACGGGGTCTCTGGGCACGAGCCGTGGGTGGTCATCGTGACCCTGGTGGGCTTCACCCTGATCTACGGCATCCTCGCGGTGGTGTGGTTCTGGCTGATTCGCCGCGTGGTTCTCGACGGTCCGCCGGCCGAATCCGGCCCGGAGGCGGTGGCGTCCGAAACCACGGAAGATGATGAAGAAAAGCAGCTGCAGACTGCGGGAACGGTGAGCTTCGCGCGCGGCGCTGAAGGGAAGGAATCATGAGTATCGACCTGCCTACCCTGTGGTTTGGCCTCATCGTCTTCCTCTTCGCGGGCTACTTCATGCTGGAGGGCTTCGGCTTCGGCGTGGGTCTGCTCCTGCCCTTCCTGGGCCGCGACGAGGCCCGCCGTAGCGCCATGATCCGCACCATCGGGCCCGTCTGGGACGGCAACGAGGTCTGGCTTATCACCGCGGGTGGTGCGCTCTTCGCGGCGTTCCCCGCCTGGTATGCGGACATGTTTAGCGGCTTCTACCTGCCGCTATTCCTCATCCTCCTGGGACTGATCGTGCGCATCGTGGGCCTGGAGTGGCGCACGAAGGTCAACTCCGCGAAGTGGCGCGCCTGGTGTGATGCCGGGATCATCGCCGGCTCCTGGATCTCGCCGATCGTGTGGGGCGTGGCAGTGGCCAACCTGGTGAGCGGCATCCCGGAGAACGCCGCCCACGTCTACCCCCTATTCCACCCTTATGCGCTGGTGGGCGCGGCGGCGCTGGTGTGCGTCTTCGCGCTGCACGGGCTGACCTTCATCCGGCTCAAGACCGCGGGCGTGCTGCGCGAGGAGGCGCAGCGCTTCATCGCCCCGCTGGCGGTCGGCTCGATTGGGTTCGGTGGCGTGTTCGCCCTCTGGACTCAGCTGGGCT
>NZ_JASLIP010000080.1 GCF_030152825.1 Corynebacterium sp. | reverse complement strand
CCTCAACGACATGAAGATCATCCGGATCCTGCGCAAGGCAGTGCCGGTGACGGACAAGTTTCACTCGGACCGCCTCTTCGTTCGGGAGGACGGTGCGACCGGCGACGTCGAAGGAAAGAAGAAGTCTTCCGGCAAGGGGCGCCTCGTGGTAACCCCGCTGTTCGTCGCGCTGCTGGCCATCGGCTTCATCGATGTGCTCTTCGCGCTGGATTCGATCCCCGCGATCTACGGCATCACCAGCGAGCCCTACATTGTCTTCACCGCCAATGCACTGGCTCTGATGGGGCTGCGACAGCTGTTCTTCCTGCTGGACGGGCTGCTGGAGAAGCTGGTCTACCTTTCCTACGGGCTGTCCATCATCCTCGCCTTCATCGGCGTGAAGCTGGTGCTGCACGCGCTGCACGAAAATAACCTGCCGTTCATCAACGGTGGCGGCAACGTTTCCGTCCCGGAGGTGTCGGTCGAGTTCTCCTTGATCTTCATCGTGTTGACGCTGGCCATCACGACGGTGCTGAGCCTCACGGTGGGGAAGAAGGCCCAGGAGAAGCAGCACGCGGAGATCGAGGCACCAGCACCGACACATGCCGACGATGCCGGTTTCGGTAAAGATCCCGCAGGTAGGTAGAATTACCAGCGTGGAGACAACAGTGGAGCGGAACACGCAACCAGATACGCTGAGCGCATTTGGTCGTTTTGTGCGTCGCTTTAACGTGCCAAACGTCCTCACGACCATTCGCATCCTGCTGATCCCCATCTTCCTGTGGGCGATCGCAGGCACAGCGGCGTGGCAGGACGACGCCGCTGCTCGGGCGGACCGTTGGTGGGCGCTCGTCGTCTTCTTGCTGCTGATGGTGACCGACCAGCTGGACGGGCACCTCGCGCGCAAGTATGAGGTGATCACGGACTTCGGAAAGCTTGCCGATCCGATCGCTGACAAGTTGCTGATGCTCGCGGCCTTCATCAGCCTCAACCTGCTGGGTGAGCTGTGGTGGACGGTGACTGCGGTCATCGTTGTCCGCGAACTCGGCATCACGCTGTGGCGGCTGGTTCTCGCCCGGCGCGGGCTGGTGGTCCCGGCGTCCAAGGGTGGGAAGCTTAAAACCGTGCTGCAGACGCTCGCCGTCGCGCTGTACATCATGCCGCTGGCAGGTGCCGTCGCCTGGATCGGGCACGGGGTCATGGCCCTGGCTGTCGCGGTCACCGTGGTGACTGGACTGCAGTACCTGGTGGACTCCCGGAAACAGAACTAGTCGAGAGGGCTGGGCAGGATCGTGCAGCAGGTTGACATCGGCTCGCTGGAGGAACTCCGCGCGGAGGCAGCGAAGCTGTCCGCCCAGGTGATTGACGCGTGTCGGGAACGGGGCTGGACGCTGGCCACCGCTGAATCCCTCACTGCGGGGATGCTCGCCGCATGTATCGCCGATACTCCGGGGGCCTCAGCCGTGTTGCGCGGTGGGCTGGTGGTGTACGCGACAGATCTCAAAGCCACGCTGGCGGGGGTGGACCGGGAGCTGCTGCACAAGCGCGGCCCCGTCGATCCCGCCGTGGCGGTCCAGCTGTCCAAGGGTGCGGCGCAGCGTTGCGGGGCGAGCATTGGCATCGGGCTGACCGGCGTGGCGGGGCCGGATGGGCAGGACGGACATTCGGTCGGTGAGGTTCATATCGGGTTGTCAGCGCCCGCGGGGGCCGGTGGAACGATGGTACGTACCCTGGATCTCGGAACGCGGCAACGCGCCGTGATCCGGCAGCTCGCTGTGAATGGTGCGCTGGAGATGATCCTCGGGATCGCCGGCGACGGGAACAAATAGTCCGCCAGGATCGTTAGAGGTAGTGATGGTAGAAAATATTTTGCTGCTAGATTCCCCCTCGCGCAGTCCAGAGGCTTCCCGCGGGAGCGCTCAGCGACCCCACTCGGCGGACAAGCTGGATGGCTTCAGCGCGGAACACGTGTTGGAGCAGAACTGGGATGCCTCCATGCCGATGGCGCCCAGCGACGAGCCGCTGCTGCGCGAAGCTCTCGGCGCGACGCTGCGGGATACGCGTCGGCAGACAGGATTCACCCTCCGCGAGCTGGCTAAGCTCGCCAACGTCAGCCCCGGTTATCTTTCGGAGCTGGAGCGGGGGCGCAAGGAAGTTTCCTCCGAGCTGCTCGCGAGCGTGTGCCACGCCATGGGAATCAGCGTCGCTTCGGCGATCCTCGAAGCGGCGTCCATGATGACCCTTGACGCGGCAGCGGCAGAGCTGGCTTCGTCGATGGCGCGCGTGAACTAAGCACTATTGGCAGCGCAGATGCTGCTAAAATTAGCGCAGATGAGGCTCGTCTCCCACGGGGCGGGCAAAACTTTTGTCGATAGTTATCCCCAAGGAGTGCAGTCCGCATGGCAAATCCCTTCACTAAGGCGTGGAAGTACCTCATGGCTCTCTTCGACTCCAAGATTGAAGAGAATGCGGATCCGAAGATCCAGATCGAGCAGGCCATCCAGGAAGCTCAGCGCCAGCACCAGGCGCTGTCTCAGCAGGCAGCAGCGGTCATCGGTAACCAGCGCCAGCTGGAGATGAAGCTCAACCGTCAGCTCGCTGAGGTGGAGAAGCTCCAGGACAACACTCGCCAGGCGTTGAAGCTGGCGGACGATGCACAGAACAATGGCGACGCGGCCAAGGCTGCGGAGTACAACAACGCCGCTGAGGCCTTCGCTGCCCAGTTGGTGACAGCGGAGCAGTCCGTGGAGGACCTCAAGGGCCTCCACGACCAGTCGCTGCAGCAGGCCAACCAGGCCAAGCAGGCGGTTGAGCGCAATGCCATGCAGCTGCAGCAGAAGGTGGCCGAGCGCACCAAGCTGCTCAGCCAGCTGGAGCAGGCGAAGATGCAGGAGAAGGTCGCGGAATCCCTGCAGTCGATGAACCAGGCCGTGTCCGGTTCCTCGCCGAACCTTGACCAGGTGCGGGAGAAGATCGAGGGCCGCTACGCACGTGCGCTGGGGCAGGCGGAGCTCGCCCAGAACTCGGTGCAGGGGCGCATGGCGGACATCAACCAGGCCAGCACCCAGCTCGCGGGGCACTCCCGCCTGGAGCAGATCCGCTCGGAGATGCGCAAGGAGCAGGGGCAGATCAGCGGTTCGGCTCAGAAGTCCATCGACGCCAGCACTTCCGGGTCGGCTGGCACTGCACAGTCTGCCGACCAGCAGGCGCAGCCAAATGCGGACGCCGTAGCCGAGCGCATGCGTCAGCTGCGCGAAGGCAACTAAGCCCTTCCTCGTGGGCGCTTAGTCGCCCACCCCGCGCGCCTGCAGCGCCTCGCCGACTTCCCGGCCGCGAAGCAGGGTGCGGATCACCAGGGGGATGCCCAAGGCCCGGGCGGAAAACTTTCCGCCACGGGCCTGTTGTGCTTCTACGACCTCGTTGATGGTGCGCAGCTGGAGGGGGATCATGTGGATCGTCAGGCTGATGGCCAGGGAGATCTTGTCCACCGGCAGGCCGATGGTGGCAGCCGGGGCGAGTGCCCGTTCCACGGCGCGCTGGAGGTCGGAGACCTTGGTGGTCATGGTCAACAGGATTGCTACGGAGACCGAGGCCCACAGCACTAGGAAACGCACCAGGGCTTCGTTCAGACCGCTGCGCCACCACGTCAACGCGCCGAAAGCCAGCAGAATGATGAGAATCGGGGTGAGCTGGCGTAGCGCGGTGCGCCAGGGGATCCTCGCCAGCGCGTAAGCGACAACTGCGGCCACAACACAGCCTGCGCCAGCCACCAGAGTCTTGGCGAAGATGGCGGCGAGAACGAGGAAAGCAATGAGACCCGTGAGCTTGGCTCCGGCGGGAAGCCTATGAATGACCGAGCCCGTCGGGATGTACAGGACCGGAGCTGCGGTATTGATGCGGGGCAGTCTCACAGCATGCACGTCCGGTAGTTCGAGAGCACAGTGGTGACGGAATCATCGTCGGCACTATCGGCCCGAATGCGACCATCGTCGATCCAAATGACCCGATCGAAGCCTTCGAAGAGCTCCAGGTCGTGCGACACCACGATCAGCTGCTGCTTCAAGGCAGCCAGCGTGTGCGCGATACGTTGGCGGTTGCGCAGATCGAGCAGAGTGGTTGGCTCGTCGGCGATGATGAGACGTGGGCTCATCACGAGGATCGACGCCAGCGCAAGGAGCTGTTTTTCTCCGCCTGAGAGGGTGTGGGGTGACTGCTCTTCCTTGCCCGCCAGCTCCAGCTGCTCGAGGATCTCGGTCACCGCGGCGCGCTTGTCCTGGCGGCTCATCTTCTTGCCGCGCAGGGAGAATCCGACGTCCTCAGCAACGGTGGGCATGATGATCTGGTTATCCGCGTTGGAGAACAGGAAGCCCACCTGGCGGCGGATCTCCCCGGCGCGCTTGGCGGTGGAGAGTCCATCGACGGTGACTTCGCCCTCGTCGGGAATGTTAAGCCCGTTGATGCACCGCACCAGCGAGGACTTGCCGGAGCCGTTGGCGCCGATGATGCCGATGCGGTGTTCGGAGAGCCGGAGGCTGATCGAATCGAGAATGGGCGGGGCGTCGGGGGAGCAGCCGATACCCCGCAAGGTGAGGTCGCAGAACTCGATGAGAGGCATAGGGGAGAAGGGAACTAGTCGCGGGAGCGCGGGTTCGCGGCCGGAACCAGGTGAGGTACCGCGCGGAAGACACCGAAGGTGATGACAGCCGCGGCGACGCACTTAATCAGGTCCGGGAGGATAAACGGCGTGTTGGACACCAGGGCGCCAGGGAAGTCCAGGCCGAGCCGGAACATCAGCCCGACGGAACCGAAAAGGTACATCACGGCCATGCCGATCACACCCGCGAGGGTCAACCGGACGATGGAAACCCAGCTCTGCTCGGGTTGAGTAGCATGGTTCTTCTGGCCGAGGATTGCTTGAGAGATTGCACCGACGATGAAGGCTGCGAAGATATAGCCCACGATGTAGCCGATGGTTGGCCCGGAAATCGCGGAAATCGTCGGGCTCCAGCCAGCGAGATTCGGAACGCCCACTAGGCCGACGCCGACGAATAGGCTGATGGACAGTCCGCCACGGAGGCAGCCGAGAATCATAGCGGTGAGGATCACGCCCATGTTCTGGAGGACGATTGGCACACCGGTGAAGCCGGCTGGAATGGTTACTGCGCCTAGCGCGATGGTCAGGGCGGCGAATGCGACGATCGCGCCGATATCGCGGACATTAAGAGTTTTCATCGTTGGACATATTAACAAGTCATTGAACAAAACTTCCCGTTTTGTTCAACTATTTCTGTGCTACCGTCCGGGCATGAGGAGAACCGAGTTTGACCGGCTGATCGCGGGTGAGTTTGGCGCCACCTATGGGAGCTGGATCGTGGAAAGCCATGTGCTGTCGCGGCTGGGGAAGACCGCCGAGGAGGCGATCGAGGCTGGTGAAGAGCCACGAAATGTGTGGTGGGAGCTGTGTCGCGACTTCGAGGTTCCCGAAGAGCGGATGCTCGGGGAAGATGACTGAGCCCTAAGAGCGGAAAAGGCTTTGTCTCATTCGCGCCGCTTACTGGTGGTGTTAGGGGGCGGACAAACGTTAAAAGCTCGCGGCGCGCCGTTCGAATAAATCGAACAAAGGTTCGTGTAGTGTGGTTCGAGGTAGTGGGTGGCGCGGTGCGTGTCTGCCCGATGTTCTATAACTAAATCCGAACAACGTGCCAGCACTTCTCCGCCCCTGTGGATAGCCACGATCGCTGCCCACAGCGAGCCCAGGTGGGCGAGAGCGCTGTCCGCTGCGGGTGATAGAACTAGCCCCAGGCGGAGGCTACAGCTTTCGGCCTAGTCACGCGGACGCGCGACGAGGTGACGCCACGTTGGCGGCTTGAATTGATAAAGACCAGAACGAAAATACAGACGCGAAAACGAGGAGGGTGTCATGGCACCAAAGAAGAAGGCCACCACGGCGGCACAGAAGGATCGCTCCAAGGCGCTCGATCTGGCGATGGCTCAGATCGAGAAGGATTTCGGTAAGGGGGCGATTATGCGCCTGGGCGATGAGAATCGTCCACCGATCAGCGCAATCCCCTCGGGCAATATTGCCATCAACGTCGCCCTGGGTATCGGAGGATTCCCGCGCGGCCGTGTCGTAGAGATTTACGGGCCGGAGTCCTCGGGTAAGACCACCGTTGCACTGCACGCCATTGCTGAAGCCCAGAAGGGCGGCGGCATTGCAGCCTTCATCGACGCCGAGCACGCGCTGGACCCGGAGTATGCCAAGGCTCTGGGCGTGGATACGGATGCGCTGCTGGTCTCCCAGCCCGACACGGGCGAGCAGGCGCTCGAGATTGCGGACATGCTGGTGCGTTCTGGCGCGATCGACGTGGTGGTCATCGACTCCGTTGCAGCACTGACCCCCAAGGCGGAGATCGACGGCGAAATGGGAGATTCTCACGTGGGTCTCCAAGCTCGACTCATGAGCCAGGCGCTGCGCAAGATGACCAGCGCGCTGTACCAGACCGGCACTACCGCGATCTTTATTAACCAGCTGCGTGAGAAGATCGGCGTGATGTTCGGCTCCCCGGAGACCACCACCGGTGGTAAGGCCCTGAAGTTCTACGCCTCCGTTCGCTGCGACATCCGCCGCATCCAGGCACTGAAGGACGGCCAGGATGTCGTGGGTAACCGCACCCGGTTGAAGATCGTCAAGAACAAGGTTTCGCCACCGTTCAAGATCGCGGAATTCGACATCCTCTATGGCGAGGGCATCTCTCGGGAGGGCTCGATCCTCGACCTCGGCGTGGACGCCGGAATCATCAAGAAGTCGGGGTCCTGGTTCACCTATGAGGGCGAACAGCTCGGCCAGGGCAAGGAAAAAGCCCGCGAGTTCCTGAAGTCCAACCCCGAGCTGGCCGAGCAGCTAGAGGATCGCATCATGCAGGAGCTCAAGGTTGGCCCCTACGCCAAGGCGAAGGACGAGCCCATCGCCGATGAGGATAAGCCCATCGACGTGGTTCCCAACTTCGATGACCCAGACGTCGAGCCGGAGAACTAGGCCCCGCTGTGACCGAAGGCGACGCAGCCGACCATTGGGTTACAGCCGGGGACGCCACGGAGAGCCGGGAGCAAAAGATTGCCGCGCTGCGGCGGGCAATTGAGTCCTGGACGCAGGGGAGCGGTAGCCAACTCGTCGATCGGGAGAAGGAGGAGGCTCTCGCCCCGGTGATCAATCGGGCGCAAAGCCTCATCAACCATCGCCCACGCTCGGTGGCGGAGCTCGAGGAGCGGCTACTCAAGCAGGACTATGCCCCGGAACTCGTCAGGGAAGTCCTCGACCGCTGCCAGCGCAACGGCATGCTTGATGACGGCGAGTTCGCGCGGCTCTGGGTCGAGCAAAGAAGCAGGAATCAAAAGAAGTCTGTCGCTGTGCTGCGCCGCGAGCTGCGGGATAAGGGAGTCGCCGAGCAGCACATCGAGGCTGCTGTGGAGCTCGTCGACGAGGAGGATCAGGACGCGATCATGCGTGGACTGATCGATAAGAAGGCTGCGAGTATTCGGGCGGTGCCTGCTGATCGCGCGGAATACAATAAAATCCTCAAGCGAGTGGTGGGGGTCGCTGCCCGCCGCGGTTTTCCCGCGGGCACCAGCCTGGCATACGCCCGTGAGGCGTTGGATCAGCAGCTCGCCGAGCTCAAATCCAGTTAGCGCGGGGTGCCGGCGGGCGGGGCTGTGGCGGGCGTGACACGGTTCGTGTTCGCCCCCGCCCTGGGGGTAGGATCTGCACACGTGACTCACGCTATGGAGAAGAAAACTTCCGCATCTGAGCAGCCCGAACAGCGCACCTACGAGGTCCGCACCTTCGGCTGCCAGATGAACGTTCACGATTCCGAGCGCCTCTCCGGGCTCCTGGAGGACTCGGGCTACCAGCCTGTAGCCGACGGTGAGGAACCAGACGTCCTCGTCTTCAATACCTGCGCGGTACGGGAGAACGCGGACAACCGGCTCTACGGAACGCTCGCCATGGTCAAGCCCATGAAGGATCGCAACCCCGGCATGCAGATCGCCGTTGGCGGTTGCATGGCGCAGAAGGACAAGGACGCGGTGGTCGACCGCGCCCCCTGGGTGGACGTCGTCTTCGGCACCCACAACATCGGCTCGCTGCCCACTCTGCTGGAGCGTTCCGCCCACAACCAGCGGGCAGAGGTCGAGATCTTCGACTCCCTCGAGGAATTCCCCTCCGTGCTCCCGGCAAAGCGGGAATCCGCTTACTCGGGTTGGGTATCGGTCTCCGTAGGCTGCAATAACACCTGCACCTTCTGCATCGTGCCCTCTCTGCGAGGCAAGGAGCAGGACCGCCGGCCGGGGGAGATCCTCGCTGAGGTTCAGGCGCTGGTGGACCAGGGCGTGCAGGAGGTCACCCTCCTGGGGCAGAACGTCAACGCCTACGGCGTGAACTTCGCCGACGAGAACCTACCACGAGACCGGGGCGCATTCGCCAAACTGCTGCGCGCCTGCGGCGAGATCGAAGGTCTCGAGAGGCTGCGCTTCACCAGCCCGCACCCTGCTGAATTCACCGACGACGTCATCGATGCGATGGCCGAGACACCCAACGTCTGCCCCCAGCTGCACATGCCCCTGCAGTCTGGCTCCGACCGCATCCTCAAGGAGATGCGTCGCTCCTACCGCTCGAAGAAATTCCTGGGGATCCTGGACAAGGTCCGCGAACGCATTCCACGGGCGGCTATCACGACCGACATCATCGTGGGATTCCCCGGCGAAACGGAAGAGGACTTCCAGGCGACCCTCGACGTCGTCGAGAAGGCGCGCTTCTCCAGCGCATTTACCTTCCAGTACTCGCCACGCCCCGGCACCCCGGCAGCCACCATGCCAGACCAGATTCCCAAGGCCGTCGTGCAGGAGCGCTACGAGCGACTCGTCGCGCTGCAGGAGCGCATCCAGGCCGAAGATAACCAGGAGCTGGTGGGAACGACCCAGGAACTGCTGGTCCAGGAGACCGGTGGCCGCAAGGACGCCCAGCGCCACCGCATGTCGGGCCGTGCTCGGGACGGTCGGCTCGTGCACTTCACCCCAAGCGAGGACGTTCGTCCTGGGGATATAGTGGAAGTCACGATTACCGACGCCCGTCCGTTCTTCCTCATTGCGGACGGCCCACTCGTCAACCACCGGTTGACCAAGGCCGGCGACATGTCGGGTGCTGGCCAGACCCCGACCACCGCGCCGATCGGGGTGAGCCTCGGCGTGCCAACCATTGGTATTAAGCCCCAGGCTGATGCAACCGCGGCGCCCAACAACGTCCACGAAGGGTGTGGCTGTGACTAAAAAGAACGACGCGAACTCCGCCGATGCGCCGCAGGAAAGCAAGCCCGGCGTAGCCGGCGCCACCGAGGACAAGCAGAGCAAGGATCCGCTTGCCGCCTACCGGGGCGACCTCACCGCTGCCGAGGAGAAGGCTGCGAAGATGGTCGACTACCGCCAGCAGCTGCCGTTCATGGCCCTCGGCCTGATGTTGGTGCTCGTCTCCCTCTTCCTGCCGCACTCCCGGGACGTGCTGGGCATCGATGTGCTCTTCAACTCGCCGACCGCACAGAAGTTCCAAATCACCATGCCGGAACGGGTGTACGCCACCCTCGCCGTCCTGGGCGGCATCATGCTGACCATCGGAACGATCGTCTCGCGATCCTGGCTGGTTGCGTGGGTCAACTGGGCTTTTGCAGGCGTGGGCTGGTGGTATAGCGTGTTCGCGATCTGGATGCGCCAATCCCGCCCGGTCACCGACCCGGCCGGCCCACCTTCTTATGGCCTGGTCATTGGTGCGATCGGCATGACGATCTTGTTTGTCATGATCACGTGGGTGCTGTTCCGCCGTAATCCATTGCAGCGCGCGCTCGCGGCCGCCCGCCGCGAGGAGGCACACCGTTCTGCGGAGGCTCAGGCCGCCCAGCAGCGCCTACGCACGGGCGTCGAGGAATGGCCCAAGGCCGAGCTCGAGGACATCGTCGACGATCGCCGCGCTCGCGCTAAGCAGCGCCGCCAGAAAACCGACGCCGATAAGAACACCGAGGGCCAAGAAGGCTAAAGACAAGCCCTAGCTCTTGACACAGAGCTAGGGCTAAGGGGGGCTACGAGCCCCCTCTTTTAGTTTTCCTCGGATTCGGACTTGGTGGAGGCCTGCGCGGTCTCCGCCCACTGCCACCACTGATCGGCCTGCTCCTGCAGTGTTGCGGCCAGCTTATCCTTCGCAGCCTCCTTGGCCTCATTGGCCTGCTGCTGCAGATCCTTCGCCTTGGCGAAGAACTGGTCGACCCGAGCCTGCAGCTCCGGATCGGTCTGGCGCCACTTCTCCTCAACCGCGTCCGTGACGCGCTTCTCGATCGCCCCGATCTTGTCCTCGAATTCGCGGATCTTAGCCCGCGGCACGAAGCCGATCTCGTCCCACTTCTCCTGCAGCTCCCGCAGCAGGCGCTGGGCGTTCTCGAGGTGGGCCTTGGGGTCGATCAGGGAGGAGTATTCGTCGAGCAGCTGCTGCTTCTTGGTCGCATTCTCTTCGAACTCTTCGTCGCGGGCATCCTGATCCGCCTCGCGGGCGTTGAAGAATACCTCGCGCGCAGCGCGGAAGCGCTCCCACAGCTCGTCGTCAACTTTGCGTGGGGCGTGCCCGGCGGCCTTCCACTGGTCCATCAGATCGCGGTAGGCTGCCGACGTTTCCGCCCAGCGGGTGGAGTGCTGCAGCTCCTCCGCGGCGACGATGAGCTCTTCCTTCTTTCGGCGTGCCACCTCACGCTGCTTATCGAGGTCTGCGAAGTGAGCCCCGCGACGCTTGTTGAACTGCTCGCGAGCCCGGGAGAAACGCTCCCACAGCTCGTCGTCGGTCTTCTGGTCAAGGCCACGGAAGCCTCGCCACTCGTCGACCATCGAGCGGAATCGGTCTCCAGCTGCCTTCCACTCCGTGGAGCTTTCGCCCAGCTTCTCAGCCTCCTCTGCAAGCGCCCTCTTGCCCCGGAGGGCCCGGTCCTTGCGCTCCGCCTTGGCCTGCGCGACGTCCTGCTGCGCCTTATCGCAGTCCCGCAGCAACGCTTCTAGCTTGACCTGCAGAGCATTGAGGTCACCCACGACCTCCGCGTGATCCAGCCCATCGAGCAGTTCGCTGGCAGAGGACTTGATCGATGCCGACTGCTCCGGCTGAGTGCTCAGTCGTGTCTCGAGCGTGGCGACCTGTGTGGCGAGGTCATCGAATTTCGCCCCGAAGTGCTTGAGACCCTCCTCGGGAGCCCCAGCCTGCCACTGCCCGACAACGCGGTCCTCATGGCCTTCGCGGCGCAGCCACACCGCACCGTCGGCCCCGACTCGCCCGAAGTCCGCTGGATTGGACGTGACCGGGTGTACTGACACAGGAGCTTGCGTCTTCATCCCCGGGGTGGGCTTCACCTTTTTGGGCATGGCACCCGGGCCTGGGCGTGGGCCCGGCTTCGGGCGGGCAGCCCCGGTCTGGGGCTGGGAACTCTGCTGCTTGTCGATCATGCTTTCTTCCTTTGCACGTCACTCACCGGCTCCGCGAGCGGAAATACTCGTTGCGGACTCATTATGGCAGATGCCCGGGCCAAGACCGCGCCTAACTGAGGCTTTAAGGCATCCGGAGACTAAGATTTGGCGGTGATAGCCATGGATAACCCTCAAACAGATTCGCCGCTCACCGCACTCGCCGGGGTAACCGCAGCGGACAGCCTGCGTCCACTATTGATCGTGGGGCCCACGGGCTCCGGTAAATCCGAGCTTTCCCTCGAACTCGCGCGCAGACTGGATCAGCCGGTGGAGATTATCAACGGCGATTCGATGCAGATGTACCGCGGCATGGATATCGGCACCGCGAAGATATCGCTCGCAGAGCGCGCCGAGTTCCCACACCACCTCTTCGACTGTTTGGACGTCGACGACACTGCCAGCGTGGCTGCGTACCGCGCGATGGCGGGGGAGAAGGTGGAACAGATCCAGGCCCGCGGTGCCCGTCCGATCATCGTCGGTGGCTCGATGATGTACCTGCAGGCGCTTGTCGACGACTGGCAGTTCCCGCCAACTGACCCGGCGGTGCGGGCGAAGTGGATGGCCAAACAGGATCGCATCGGGGTGGAAGCACTACACGGGGTTCTGCGCGCCAAGGACCCCGAGGCGGCGGCCATCATTGAGGAAAAGGACCCGCGCCGCATTGTCCGCGCCTTGGAGGTCATCGAACTTACGGGCAAGCCCTTCGCGGCCTCGCAACCACCAAAGAATGCCCCCACCCGGTGGGGCACGAGGATCTTCGGGCTCAACGCCCCGGGGAACTGGCTCAACCCCCGGCTGGAGGCGCGCGTCGACCGGATGTTTGCCGCCGGCCTCGTCGGTGAGGTCGAGGACCTGGCGGCAGCTGGGCTGCGTCGGGATTCCACCGCCGGCAAGGCCATTGGCTACGCCCAGGTCTTAAGCGCGCTGGCAGGTGAGTGCAGCATGGAGCAGGCTCGGGAGGATACGGTGGTTGGCACCCGCCGCTATGCCCGCCGTCAGCGCAGTTGGTTCCGCCGTGACCCGCGGATTCACTGGTTGGATGCGACCCTCGCCGACCCCGGCCTGCTCGCCGGGCAAGTCATCGACGAGCTGGGGGAGTTCAGCCGGAGCTAGTGCCCGCCGCAGCCACAGTCTCCGCTGCCGCAGCCACCGGGACTGCAGGCACCAGGATCGTTAATGCTGACGGCGAACTGGACGTCCCCGCTGACGATGGTTCCAGGTGTGGCGAACGGCGGGCGCGTGGCATCCGTCGGAAGGTCGGGGTGATCCGCGGCGACCGCGAGCGAAAACTCGAACGGGTGGCGGCAGGTCAGCGCCCAAAACTGCTGGCCGTTGAGCTCGTTCGTCTTCAGCTCTGCCTCGGTGACTTCGACCGCGACCGTGGCCTGCGCGTGCGGGGAAGCAGAGCCGTTGTTGAGCTCGGATAGGCCCCGGGAAGTCACGGAGCCGACCTCGGTACCGCCGGACTCAGCGAAGGTGACCGCGTCCGGGAAGATGCGAACATCCGTGGCCAAGGCGGAAATCGAGAGCGGTTGATACTCCAGCGGCTCCTGCTCCGCGATCATGGGGCCCTGCCCAACCGTCGCGGTGAAGGAGGCGATGACCGGGGCGCTAGCGCCACTGACCTGCAGCATCGGGCTATCAGCGACGATGTCCACAATCCCGATGAGGTCGTTAACCATCGTCACGTGCCCCGTCGTCGACAGCTGGCCTGCCGGGTGCAGACCCACGAAGGACCCATACGGCGGGGCAGCGAGGATCGTCAGCGTCGCCCCGGAAGCGTCCGCGTACTGGAGGACCTGGCCACCCGATACCTCCCCGATGACGGAAAGCTGGCCGGAGGCATAAGCGGCCTCGAGGGCATCCTGCCACTGGGGATAGGCCAATCCAACGCTGCTGAGCTCGGGAATCGCCTTCTGGGATGCAGTAGCCATGGGAAACCAACGCCTTAAAAATCGGGGAGCGGGATAGCGGGGTTGACACGTGCTCGGCGTCCGGGCCCACAGCCGGTGAAGGGAGCATGAGCGAGTGGGGACACCGCCGGGGTTTACGCCCCGGATAAGCCCGCTATTTACTTTCTTTTATGCAGGTGACAGTGTAGAACTGGAAGGCAATGGCTTCAAATTCAGATAATGTTGTCGATCTTTTTTCAGACTCGTCGGAAGGCGAGGATTTCGAACTCGAATCTCAGCAGAGTCCGACCATCGGTGAGCTCGATCTGGAGGCGCGTTCCAGCCTCCGGCGGCTGACCAGAGGGGTCAGCAGCTACACGGACGATCAGTCCGAGATTACTGAGGTCGAGTACCGCCAGCTTCGCCTGGAGAAGGTCATCCTCGTGGGGGTGTGGACCGAGGGAACAATCGCGCAGATCGAAGCGAGCCTGGAGGAGCTGGTCGCCCTCGCCGAGACCGCTGGCTCCGAGGTCCTGGAGACGGTCTATCAGAAGCGCGATAAGCCGGACCCGGGCACCTATATCGGCCGCGGCAAAGTCAGCGAGCTCGCGGAGATCATCCAGTCCACGGGCGCGGATACCGTGATCTGCGATGGTGAGCTGAGTCCGGGCCAGATGATTGCCCTGGAGAACGCGCTGAACGCGAAGGTCATCGACCGCACCATGCTGATTCTCGATATCTTCGCGCAGCACGCGAAGTCTCGCGAGGGTAAGGCGCAGGTCTCCCTGGCTCAGATGGAGTACCTCATCAACCGGGTTCGTGGCTGGGGTACTTCGCTGTCGCGACAGACCGGTGGCCGGGCTGGCTCCAATGGTGGCGTTGGTCTGCGTGGCCCGGGTGAGACGAAGATCGAGGCCGACCGTCGCCGGTTGCGCGCCGAGATGGCCCGCCTGCGCAAGGAAATCGCGGCGATGAAGACCTCCCGCGATACCAAGCGCCACCGCCGCGACGCCTCTGCGGTTCCCCAGGTCGCAATCGCCGGGTACACCAACGCAGGAAAGTCCTCGCTGATTAATGCGCTGACTGGGGCGGGTGTGCTCGTCGAGGACGCGCTGTTCGCCACCCTGGACCCCACGACCCGCAGGGCGGAACTCGCCGATGGGCGCAGCGTGATTTTCAGCGACACCGTGGGCTTCGTCCGCCACCTGCCGACGCAGCTGGTCGAAGCCTTCCGCTCCACGCTGGAGGAGGTCATGGCCGCGGACGTCGTTCTGCACGTCGTTGACGGCTCCGACCCCTTCCCACTCGAGCAGATCCGTTCGGTGAACACGGTGATCAGCGAGATCGTCGCCGAGAGTGGCCAGGACGCCCCGCAAGAGATCATGGTGGTCAACAAGATCGACAAGGCGGATCCGCTGGTTCTTGCCGAGCTGCGCCACAAGCTCAACGACGTGGTGTTCGTCTCCGCGCACACCGGGGAGGGCATCGACGAGCTGGAGACCAGGCTCGAGCTCTTCTTAAACTCACTGGACGAGAAGGGAGTGTTTGCGGTCCCGTTCGACCGGGGCGACGTCGTCTCCCGCATTCACGACCTGGGTACCGTCACACAGGAGGAATACGACGCCACCGGCACCGTCCTCACCGCTCGCGTCCCGAAGAAGCTCGCCCGGGAACTGGACGCCTTCCGCGTGACTGACCGAGAGCACGACGATCTGGACGTCGACGGCGCCGCGACCAGTTAATCCGCCCGTCGCGCGCGGGACGCGGAGCTGACGCACTGAACCCTCCTTAGCTGCAGTAGTGTTATGGCCGTGACTAAGGACAATGGGGCGCTAAGCGCGCGAAACAACGCATCAGGTAGTTCGGAGCCGGGCACGGCGGGGCCCGGAGAGAAGACGGAGCACCGCGGCTCGTTTTTCGGCTGGGATTTGCACGGCAACGGCCGCGATATTGAATTGGGCGGGGTCGTTAAGCCTGAGGAGCGCCTCTCGTGGCCGCGCACCATCGGCGTGGGCATGCAGCATGTCATCGCGATGTTCGGTGCGACCCTCCTGGTGCCGACGATCACGGGTTTCCCGGTGAACACCACCCTGCTGTTCTCCGGACTCGGGACGATCCTCTTCCTGTTGGTGACCCGCAACCGACTGCCGTCCTACCTCGGTTCCTCCTTCGCCTTCTTGGCCCCGCTGGCGGCAACCCAGGCGGAGGGCTTCGCGGCACAGCTCGGCGGGATTGTCGCCACTGGTGCGCTGCTGTTCGTGGTCGGCCTCGTGGTTCAGCTCGCCGGTCGGCAGGTGCTGGATGCCGTGATGCCGCCGGCCGTGACTGGTGCGATCGTGGCCCTGATTGGGTTGAACCTCGCTCCCACCTCGACGGGTAACGTCCAGGAGCAGCCACTGATCGCCGGCGTGACGCTGCTGGGGATCCTCCTGTTCACGGTGATGGGTCGCGGGATGGTGGCTCGACTCGGAATTCTTTTGGGCGTGCTGACCGGTTGGGGCTTCGCCTTCCTTTCGGGTGGTGTCTCGGAGGAGGCGCGGCAGCACGTGGGTGAGGCCGCGTGGATCGGCTTCCCTCACTTCGAGACTCCGGAATTCACGGTGACCGCCGTGACGATCACGTTGCCAGTGGTGGTCGTCCTCATCGCCGAGAACGTCGGCCACGTGAAGGCCGTGTCGACGATGACGAACCGTAACCTCGACGATCTTGCGGGCAAGGCGTTGATGGCCGACGGCATGTCCACCGTGCTCGCTGGATCCGGTGGTGGCTCCGGTACCACCACTTATGCGGAGAACATCGGTGTGATGGCAGCGACGAAGGTTTACTCTTCGGCCGCGTACTGGGTGGCCGCCGCAACAGCGATCGTGCTGGCCTTCATCCCGAAGTTTGGCGCCGCGATTCTTACCATCCCAGTGGGCGTGTTGGGCGGGGCAACGCTCGTTCTCTACGGCATGATCGGCCTGCTCGGGGTGCGCATTTGGATGGATAACGAGGTCTCCCTGACGGACCCGGTGAACCTCACCGCTGCTGCGGTGGCGATGATCGTCGGCATCGGCAACCTGACTCTGAACGTGGGCTCCATCCCGACGGAGGGCATTGCTTGGGGCTCGGTGGGCATCATCCTGGGCTACCCGGTGCTGCGCTACCTCTACGACAACTTCGGCGAGGGACGCTACATCACGAGGCGCTAAGTCCTTTGAGGGGGCTGCGGTTAGTCCTGGCGTTGGAGACGGGGCGGCTGCCCCCCCGGGGAATGCTGGGCCTGGGCGCAGCAGGGGGGAGCTGCCAGCCCGGTTCGTGGGGGCGGGAGCTCGGCAGCTACCCCTGCTGGTCGACGACCACCGTTTGGATGCCAGTGTCGTTGAGCTGGGCGATGAAGCCCTCAGGGGCGGAGCTATCGGTGATGACCACATCGATCTTCTCCGGTTCGGCGAAGCTCACGATGTAGTCCAGGCCGAACTTCGTCGAATCGCACAGGGTGACTACCTTGTCCGAATAGGCGATCATCGCGCGCTTAATGGCGGCCTCGGCCGCGTCGTGGGTGGACAGCCCGTGGGTGAGGGTGAAGGCATCGGTGCCGATGAAGGCCACATCAGCGTGCAGCAGCGCCAATGTCTGGAGGGCAACAGCTCCCACCACCGCCTGCGATTGGGCGCGAATCTTGCCGCCCAGCAGCTGCACCTTGATGCGGGGGTCGGTGGAGAGCAGCAGCGCATTGTGCGGCGAGTTCGTCACGACGGACAGGGAGTAGTTTTTGTCGATGCTCTCGGCATGCTCGACGATTGCCTCAGCGATCATCGCGGTGGTGGTTCCGGAGTCCAGGAAGATGGTTCCGCCGTCGAGGGGGACGAACTGCACTGCGGCCCTGCCGATCGCCTGCTTGGCGAGCGCGGCGGAGTGTTTCCGCGTCTCCAGGGGGACGTAGTCGGTCTGGAATTGCCGTGCCGGAACGGCCCCGCCGTGGACCCGGTAGAGCTTGCCCTCGGCCGTGAGCTGGGATAAGTCCCGGCGGATGGTTTCGGCCGTGACCCCGAACTGGGCCGCGAGTTCGGTGACGGTGACCTTGCCCTGCACGGCGGCAAGCGAGGTGATTTGTCGACGACGCTGAGCTGAAAGCACGCTTAGTTACCCACTTAATCCAAAAACTTGGGTTAGATCTTGCGCAGGACCGCGGAGACTTTACCGAGGATCTGCGCTTCATTGCCGGCGATTGGTTCGAAAAGGTCGTTGTGGGGGAGCAGCCACACACCGTCCTCATCGTGGTGCAGTTCCTTGACCGTGGCCTCCCCGTCGATCATGGCGGCGACGAAGTCACCCTGATCTGCGGTCGGCTGCGAGCGGACTACAACCCAGTCGGAGTCGTAGATGCCCGCATCGCGCATGGACTCGCCGACCACCTGCAGGAGGAAAAGCTCGTCGGAAGTACCAACCAGCTCGGCGGGGAGTGGGAACTGCGCTTCGACGTTCTGCTCCGCCAGAATCGGATTGCCCGCGGCGATTTGACCGACGACGGGCACGTACGTCGCTGCGGGGCGGTCGTCGGAGACACGAGCAGGGGTGGTCTTGGGCTGCTTCCGTGGCACAGGCTTCACGAGGCCGGGGTTCGCGTGGTCCTCGTAGCCACGAACATCGAATGCGCGAGGCTTGTTGTCCTCACGGCGCAGGTAGCCCTTCTCTTCAAGTTGCTTGAGCTGGTAGGACACCGAGGAGGTGGATTGGAGGCCGACTGCATCTGCGATTTCACGAATGCTTGGGGGATAGCCCCGGAGAACCGTGGAGTCCTTGATGACCTCCAGGATGCGGCGTTGGCGGGAGCTCAGGTTGCCCTTAACCTTCGCATCTGCAGCACTCTTCTTGGGTCGGCCTGGGCGCCGGCGGGGGGACTCGGGGGACGTCGTCACGGTGAACTCTCCTTGCGGCCCGGGCGGCAGTCAGCTGCGTGTGCCACCTGGCATGTGATTGAAAACTTGTGCTCCCGCGTTCGAGGGGGCCTCGACCGCGCTGGCACCCACTCTATCACCTGCATGTTCGATATTTGGACTAAAACGCTCGACTTTCTTCGAACGTGCGTGCTATATTTTCAATGTAGCCGCCTAGAACACCCGTTCGATACACGTGAGGCGGCGTTGGGGCGCTGTCCCCAGCGGATGATTCACTCCTATCCAACGGCTGGTTACCGGTGATTCATCGGAAAGATCAGCGCTGATGATCGGAGTTCGAACGAGGAAGGAATCTACTATGACTCTCGTTAAGAGCATTTCCCACGTCCCTGCGGCTGCGTCTCGCGCCGGTCGACGCGCCGCTATTCCAACTGAGCGGGTCCTGTTCGAAGGTTCCGAGTCGCTTTCCGGGGGCGCTTCACCTGGCGCCGGAAAGAATGTACGTTCGAACACCCATGGGGAGGGGCGGGCCTTCACTCCGAACTTCGTGCAGCAGCGTCGCTTCGCTCACCCAGTAACGAATGCTCGTTCCCAGCGGGTCGTGACCTCGCAGGCCTCCGCACTTCGCCGTGGCATGGATATTGCCAACCGGGTGGCCACCTCCCGGGGTGGAGTGCTGTTGAGCGGAATTGCATTGGTGCTCACCCTCGGTCTGTCCCCGTTGGCGATGGGCCAAGGTAGCGAAGAACAGGCTCCTGCCACCACCGCGACCGTGTCTGAGATCGCGTCAGCCGAGGCGGCGGACTAGCCATCCTCCGCTCGGCTGGGCGCAGTAGTGCCGTGGCGATCGAATTGGGGGAACTGTGGAATCACGCCGTGGCGCTTTTTCTGCGTGCGGGGCATAAACTAGTGGCGTGCTATGCCCAAGTTGTCGTTGTGAAGATTCCCGTGTTGTAGACTCCCGAGTTGTCGAAGGCGGAATTGCCATCCGCCGCCGCCGGGAGTGCCTGCAATGCCTCACCCGGTTCACCACCATGGAGCGCTCGGTCCTTCTCGTAACGAAGCGCAACGGGGTGACGGAGGAATTCAGCCGCGAGAAGGTCATCAAGGGTGTAAGGCAAGCCTGCCAGGGACGCGATGTGTCAGACGACGACCTCAAGCTGCTCGCCCACGAGGTTGAGCAGAGCGTTCGTGCGGACTACGGATCCCAGGTCAACGCCCACGACATTGGCCTGGCGATCCTGCCACCGCTGCGCCGGCTCGACGAAGTCGCCTACCTCCGCTTCGCCTCCGTGTATAAGTCCTTCAGCTCCTCCGAGGACTTCGAGGCAGAGATCGCATTGCTGCGCAGCCAGCACCAGGGCAACTCTCCGCACCCGGGTAACTAAAACCGAGCCCATAGCGCCGCTCGGCGCTCACGCTGCCGGCCCACCATGGGCTAACGGATCTGTCCGGCAGCCTTGCGGACCCGCTGCAGTGATGCGCTGCGTGCAGTGCCCAAATGCTGGGCAAACAGAGCCACCATGAGCTCTTCGATCAGCCAACGCAGATCCTTGACCTGGGGCGAGGCCTGCCGGGCGCTGGGCAGACGATCCACCGTCTGCTGGTAGACCTTCATCGCATCCGCCAGTTCCTCCGCCAATTCCGCCTCGCGATCAGGATCCCGCTCCAGCAGTGCCAGCCTCTCCTTCATAGCCTCGACGTACCGGGGGACGTGCCGGAGGCGCTGAATCCCCCACGTCACCAGACTGTGGTCCGCGGCGTACAACTGCACCTGCTTTTTCATCTCCGCAATCGCGGGACCATCCCACTGTTCCAGCTCCGCGGAGATGTCCTGGATGGCTAATGCAGCAGGGGCGAATGCAACCAGGATCTGGCGCACCAGACCAGGAGCCTGCTGGCGGGCCGTCTGGCAAGCCCGTTCGCACTCGTCAGGGGTTCTGATCACCGGGCCAATCTTCTCCAGAAGCTGGCGGCACGCCGCCGTGCGCGCATCGTCCACCAACGCCTCAATACCACCGTTCGGATAGTTCTCCAGCGCCACGCGCTGGCGTAACGGCAGCCCCGTGAGCATCTGCCCAGCGGAAATCGGGGTGGCCTCGGCCATCAGCCCGAGCACCGTCGAGAACTGCTGAGCCTTCGCCGCCTGCTCGGTGGGGAAGGCCTTGAGCTCGAAACGCGTGCTGCGGTGACCCGTCTTGCCAGCGGAGAAGCTGGCAACCAATGCGGGGAACGCATTGACAGCTTGGCCGTCGACGACAGTCTCGATGGACTCAGGGATATCGCCGATGCTCTCGGCCGACCACTCGTCAGCGTGCTGCAGCACGCCACCCACACCGGCCCCGCCCTGAGCCGCCTTCTGCTTCCCGCCAGCGCCACGGCCCTTCTTGCCAGCTGCGCCCGCACCCTTCTGGTGCACCTTGGCATCCAGCGGGCTGGCAGCCGTAGAACCCTGGCCACCACGCAGAGACCGAGCACTCGCCGCCGCAATTGCCTGGCGGACATCACCGGCCAGTTCCCGCTGGAGTGCGACGATATCCCGGCCGGTGCGCACCACATTGGCGCGGCGGTCAATAACCGCAAAATTCATGCGCAGGTGGTCAGGCACCTTGGCCCAGTCGAAGTCGGTGGCGTAGATGCCCCGACCGCCCAGCGAGCGCAGCGCATCGGCCAGCGACTCGTCGATCGCCCCGTCGTAGGGCGTCATGGCCTCCAGCGCCCGTGCTGCGAAATCCGTTGCCGGGACCATCGACTTGCGGATCGCCTTTGGCAGGGAACGGATAAGCGCTACCGCTAGCTCGTGGCGCATGCCTGGAACCAACCACTGCGTGATTTCGGGGTCGACGTTCGCCAGCAGGGGGAGTGGAACCTGCATGGTGATGCCGTCGCGCGGATCGGTGGGGTCGAAGACATACTCCAGGTCGAACTCCATGCTGCCCTGCCGCCAGGTGTCCGGGAACTCGTTGGCCTCCGCGGCCCCTTCGTGCGAATCGATGAGCGCGTCAAGCGAAAAGTCCAGAAGATCCGGCTTCTTGTGGCGTGCCTTCTTCCACCAGGAATCAAAATGCCTACTGGAGATGATGTCTGCGGGCAGGCGGACGTCGTAAAAAGAAAACAGGGCATCATCGTCGATCACGATGTCCCGGCGCCGGGCCTTATCCTCCAGCTTCTCGGCCTGCTCAAGAAGCTCCTGATTGTGGCGGTAGAACTTATGGCGAGTCTCCCAGTCGCCCTCGACCAGCGCCTTGCGGATGAACATATCCCGCGCCAGCTCCGGGTCAATACGGCCCAGGTTGACGCGACGCTCCGTGACGATGGGGAGTCCAAGCAGGAGCGCCTTTTCGTAGACCATCGCCGCACCTCGCTTCGAGGACCAGTGTGGCTCCGAATGGGTGTACTTCACCATGTGGGGCGCGATTGACTCCACCCACTCCGGGCGGATCGGCCCCACCGTCCGGGCGAAGATCCGGGATGTCTCGACCAGCTCCGCAGCCATGATCCACTGCGGTGGTTTCTTCGCCACATGGGAGCTCGGGTGCACCACAAAGTGCGAATTGCGCGGGCCGGTGAACTGGCGGCTCTCGCCCTCCCGCATGCCGATGTGGCTGATCAGCCCGGCCAGCAGCGCGCGGTGGACATCATCTTCGGCGATTGGCTCACCGTCGAAGGTCAGCTGCCTGACATGCTGAATATTCGGCACGGACCAGCGCAGCTCCTTGGCTATGTTGAGCAGCTGACGAACCAGATCGGCCCACTCCAGGACGCGCAAGTAGTGGATGAACTCCCGCTGGCAGAGCTTGCGGAACTGGTTACCGCTGAGCTCGGCGCGCTGCTGTTGCAGATAGCTCCACAGCTTCAGGGTGGAGATGAAGTCCGAGTTCGCCTTGAAACGGGCGTGGAGCTCATCGGCCTGTTGCTGCTTCTCCAACGGCCGTTCCCGGACGTCCTGGATGGACAGCGCAGCGACGATGACGGTGACCTGGTCCAGGATGTTCAGGCGGTGGGCGGCGACCATCATGCGCGCCAAGCGCGGGTCGGTCGGGATGCGGGACATGTCCCGTCCCACGCCCGTCAACGTGTGCCGGTCACCGCCGGAGATCGCGCCCAGCTCGCTGAGCAGGGCCACGCCGTCGCGCACCGCGCGAGAGTCCGGGGCCTGCAGGAAGGGGAACTTCTGGATATCACCGAGGCCTAGAGCGAGCATCGCCAGGATGACGCTGGCCAGGTGGGTGCGCAGAATCTCGGGATCGGTGAACTCCGGTCGGGCCTCGAAGTTTTCTTCCGAATACAGCCGGATCGCAATACCGTCGGCGACACGGCCACAACGGCCCGAACGCTGCTTCGCGGAGGCCTGGCTGATCTCCTCCACCGGCAAGCGCTGCACTTTCGTGCGATTGGAGTAGCGGGAGATACGCGCATAACCGGTATCCACAACGAAGCGGATGCCCGGTACGGTCAGGGAAGTCTCGGCGATATTCGTGGCCAACACGATCCGGCGACGCTGTCCCGGGTTGAACACGCGGTGCTGTTCCGCATTCGACAGTCGCCCAAACAGGGGGAGGATGTCTACGCGTGCCCCGCGCCGGTCGCGGTTTAGATGCTTATCCAGCGCCTCGGCGGCGTCGCGGATCTCGCGTTCCCCGGAGAAGAAGCACAGGATGTCGCCGCTGCCGAAGCTCCACAGCTCGTCGACAGCCTCGATCAGCCCGTCCAACGGGTCCGTCACGTGGGTGGTGATCTCGCCGCTGTTCGGGTCGGTATAGCTTCGCTCCAGCGGGCGGTACAGGATCTCCACCGGGTAGGTGCGGCCCGAGACCTCGACGATCGGTGCGGGTGTGCCGTCGGCGCTGGCGAAGTGCTTCGCGAAGCTTTCGGGGTCGATCGTCGCGGAGGTGATGATCAGCTTCAGATCCGGGCGCTTTGGCAACAGGTTTTTCAGGTACCCCAGCAGGAAGTCGATGTTCAGGCTGCGTTCGTGCGCCTCATCGATGATGATCGTGTCGTATTCGCGGAGTAGCCGGTCGCGCTGGATCTCGTTGAGCAAAACACCGTCCGTCATGAGCTTGACCGCGGTGTTCTCGCTGGTTTTATCGTCGAAGCGGATCTTGTAGCCGACCAGGGAATCCGGCTTATCCGTACTCGAGCCGAGCTCCTCGGCGATGCGGTCCGCCACGCTGCGGGCGGCGATGCGCCGAGGCTGGGTGTGCCCGATGCGCTGCCGCTTGCCGCGACCCAGGTTCAGACACATCTTCGGAATCTGGGTGGTCTTACCGGAGCCGGTCTCGCCGGCAATGATGACGACCTGGTTTTCAGCGATAGCCTTTTCGATATCCGCCTGTCGCTCCGAGACGGGCAGCTCGCTAGGGAAGTGGATCTGAGGGAAGACCCGGTCCTGCTGCGGCAGATTGACGCCGGCCGTTCGCTCCCGGCGCTGTCGGCCGCTGCGTTCCCGGCGGCGCGGCTTGCCCCCGCGGTTGCGGTGACGCCCGTTTCTGGCGTGCCGCGACGGCTGTTGCGCTGATTTTTGCGTGCTCTTATCGCTATTTTCCCTGCTCATTAGGGCTCCAGCTTAACAACTCTGTGACTGTCCGCTGTAGCCGGGAGCCATTCATAGCTTTTGGCTAAAATCACCCGGCCAGCTCGCGTAAGATAAGGCTTCAGCATTGTTGAAACATTGATAGGTAGCAGTGACCCACAAAGAGTATCGGCCGACCATCGCACAGGTCCGGTCCTTCGCGACGATCGCAGAGCACGGCCACTTCGGCACCGCGGCGGCGCACCTGGGCATTTCCCAGCCCTCGCTCTCGCAGGCTCTCGCGACCCTGGAGCAGGGGCTCGGCGTGCAGCTGATCGAGCGCTCAACCCGGAAAGTCATCGTGACCCCGATGGGGCGGTCGCTGCTGCCCTTCGCCCATGCCACGCTCGAGAGCGTGGACGCGCTCGTCGATCACGCCAATTCTGTGAAAGGCGGGCTGGGCAGCGCCCTGGTCGTGGGCATGATCCCGACGATCGCCCCCTTCATTCTCCCGGATTTCCTGCGTGCCCTCGATGAACCGCAGGCTGGGGATGCCCCCCAGATCGTGGAGGAGAAGACCCACCACCTGGTGGATGCCCTTCGGCAAGGGCGCATCGACGTCGCGGTGTTGGGCCTTCCGTTTGAGGACGCCGGGCTGACCACGATTCCCCTCTACGAGGAGGCGTTCGTGGTTGTCGTCCCAGAAGGCCACCCGATGGCCGGCCGCCGCGACCTGCGCGTCGCCGACCTCGAAAAACTCGACCTCCTGCTCCTCGACGAGGGGCACTGTTTGCGGGACCAGGTGATGGACCTGTGCCGCAGGGTGAATATGAGCCATGACCCCCGGCTGGCGGTGACCCGGGCAACGAGCCTGTCCACCGTGGTCCACCTCGTCGCCGCCGGGCAGGGCGCGACCCTCGTCCCGCTGAGCGCGGTGCCCAGCGAGTGCCAGCGCCCGGGCATCGGCCTGGCGACCTTCCACCCCGAGGAGAAAGCAGCAGGCCGCACGGTAGGGATCGCCCACCGCTCCAGCAGCGTGCGCACCGAGGACTACAAAGAGTTCGGCCGCATCCTCTCTGAGTCCTTTGCAGCGGTGCAGGACACCGCCCGGGCTGAGCTGACCGCTATCCTTGGTGAATAACCAGGCTGGCTAGGCGCACCTCGCCGGCCTCGTCGGTAGCGGCCAGGTCCACCATGCCCTCAAAGGCCCAGCCGTGGTCCTTCTCCGGGTCATCCAGAATCTGGCGCACCCGCCACTGGCCGGCCGCACCCTCCGGGTTCTCGTCGATGAGCACCATCGAGTTGGAACGGGCGTCGGCGTCAACCCCCAGGTCCGCGTACTCCTCGAAGTAATCGTCCATGGCGGCGGGCCAGTCGGGGGCGTCCTCCAGGTAGGAATCCAGCTCCGCCAGCTGCTCCTCCTTCTCGAAGGCGAAGAGCTCCACGTGGCGGAACATGTGGTTGCGCACCATGCGTCGCAGGGCTCGCTTGTTGGCCGAGAGCGCGGAACTATCGGCAACCCCGAATGCGTGCTCCGTGACCTGCTCCTCGGTCAGCGGGGCATCCGGGTCGGAGAAGGTGGCCCACTCATCCAGCAGGGAGGAGTCCACCTGGCGGATAAGCTCGCCCAGCCACTCGATGATGTCCTCGAGCTCCTCCGTGCGGTAGCTCTGTGGCACCGAGTGATCCAGGGTGCGCCACGCGTCGGTCAGGTAGCGCAGCACCACGCCCTCAGAACGCCCCAAACGGTAGGTGGCGATGATGTCGGAGAAAGTCATGCCCTTTTCGATCATGTCCCGCAGGACCGACTTGGGGGAGATGTCGAAGTCCTTCGCCCAGGGGTTGGATTCGCAGAAGATGTCGAAGGCATTGTCGAGGGAGTCGGCCAGCGGCTGCGGGTAGGTGACGTCCTCGAGGATGTTCATCCTCTCGGTGTAGTCCACGCCCTCCGCCTTGAGCGCGGCGAGCTCCTCATCGCGGGCTGCGCGTTGCTGGCCGCTGAGTACCTGACGGGGGTCGTCGAGAACCGCCTCGAAAGTGGAGATCACGTCCAGGGTGAACTCCGGGGACTCCGGGTCGAGCAGGTCTAGGGCAGCCAGCGCGAACGGGGCCAGCGGTTGGTTAAGCGCGAAGTCCCGCTGCAGCTCCTGGGTCAGGCGGGCGTCCTTCCCGGACGGCGTGTCCGCCGCGAACTCCTCGACCACCTCGGAGCGGAGCAGGCCACGGTAGAGCTCGATCGTGGTGCGGATATGAGCGTTCTGCTTCGCGCGTGTCTCGTGGGTGCTGCGGAGCAGGCGCTTGAGTGCGGCGAAGGTCCACTCCTTGCGGGCGACGATGTTCAGCAGCATCGAGTTACTCATCGTGAACTGGCTGACCAGCTCTTCTGGCTCCGCGGTGAGCAGGCGTTCGTACGTGGACTCGGACCAGGTGGTTCGGCCCTGTGGCGCGGACTTCTTGCGCAGTCGCTTGAGCTTCTTCGGGTCCGTCCCAGCGCGCTGGCGGAGCCGGAAGTTCTCAATCTCGTGTTCCGGCGCCTGGACGACGACGGTGCCTTCCGTGTCGTAGCCTGCGCGTCCTGCTCGTCCGGCGATCTGGTGGAACTCCCGCGACTTCAGGATGCGGTGTCGTTCACCGTCGAACTTCGCTAGCTCCGTCATGAGCACCGAGCGGATCGGGACGTTGATCCCCACGCCCAGGGTGTCGGTGCCGCAGATGACGGTCAGCAGGCCCTGCTGGGCGAGCTGCTCCACCAGGCGCCGGTATTTCGGCAGCAGGCCGGCGTGGTGGACACCAATCCCGCGGCGTAGCAGTTTGGATAGGGTCTTGCCGAAGCTAGTGGTGAACTTGAAGTTCCCGATCGCCTCGGCGATCGCCTTCTTCTTTTCTTCGCTGACCAGGCTCAGGCTCGTCAGCGCCTGGGCGCGCTCGATGGCCTCGCGCTGGGTGAAATGCACGACGTAGACCGGGGTCTTGCCGTTCTTGACCAGCTCCTCGATGGTCTCGTGCACCGGGGTGTAGACGTAGTCGAAACTCAGCGGAACCGGGCGGACGGAGCCAGAAACGTGGGTGCAGGGCCTGCCGGTGCGGCCGGTCAGGTCCTTCTCCAGCCACGCGGTGTCGCCCAGCGTGGCGCTCATCAGCAGGAACTGAGCGTGGGGGAGTTCCAGGAGGGGAACCTGCCAAGCCCAGCCACGGTCGGGCTCGGAGTAGTAGTGGAACTCATCCATGACCACCTGGTCGACCTGCGCATCCTTGCCGTCGCGCAACGCGATATTGGCGAGAATCTCGGCGGTGGCGCAGATGATGGGGGCACCACCATTGACGGTCGCATCACCGGTCATCATGCCCACATTCTCAGGGCCAAAGGTTGCGCAGAGGTCGAAGAACTTCTCGCTGACCAGGGCCTTGATCGGTGCGGTGTAGAAACTGCGCTGCCCGCGCGCCAGCGCCACGAAGTGGGCCGCCAGGGCCACCATGGACTTCCCGGACCCCGTGGGGGTTGCCAGGATGACGTGGTCCTGGGCGACCAGCGCCGTGGCTGCCTCCTTCTGCGCCTCGTAGAGGCTGATCCCGCGGTCTTCCGTCCACCGCAAGAAGGACGCCAACACGGCGTCGTCAATGAGCCCTTCAGGGACCTCGTCGAGGTCGGGGAGTAGGTCGGCCAGCTGGGCAGCGATTCCCACTACTGTGAGTCTCCTTCATCGTCGTCGTGTGGGTCGTTGCTATCGGTGGGATCCGCCGGATCCTCCCCGCCTGCCGCGGAATCGGTATCCGCCGCGTCATTCATGCGGGCCAGGAATGCCTCGAACTCGGCGCCCAGCTCCTCGCCAGTGGGGATGTCCTGTCCTGGCTCGAGCAACGAACTCTTCTTCTTTCGAAGCCTACGGACTTCCTTGTCGTACTGCTGCTCGAGGGCCCCAACGACGGTAGCGATTTCGTGGGACTCCTCCGTCTGCTGTGCGAGCTGCTGCTGTACGCGCGACATATCCTTCTCCAGCGCCTTCAACGGCAGTTCGCGGTCGGCAAGGTCGCCGAAGGCCTTCAGCAGCGCGTAGCTTGCCTCTGGGTACTCTGAACCCGCGATGTAATGCGGCACATGGGCCGTGAGCCCAATGGCGTCGAATCCCGCGGCAGACAGCTGCATCTCGGTCTCGAGCGCAGCAGCCCCCGGGATCACCAGCCGTGCGTCCCACGTGTGGTAATCCCGCACCAGGGAGGGGTCCGAAGCGTGCGCGGAAATCACCAGCGGGCGGGTGTGCGGCACCGTCATCGGGGCAGCATAGAAGGAAATCGCCCGGGAGACATTCGCTCGCTGCGCCAACTCCATGATGGCGTGGCCGAATGCCTCCCACTTCAGGTCCGGCTCTGGGCCGGCGACCAGCAGGAACGGCCGGTCGTTGACGTCCTTGACGATGCGCACGTCCAGGCTGAGCTTGTCGGACTTGGTGATCCGATTCTGGTCGATCGTGATGCTGGGGCGCCGTGCGCGGTAATCCAGTAGATCATCGAGGTTGAAGCTGGCGACAACCGAGCTATCCAGAGCCTCCAGGAGGTGATTTCCGCTAACAGCGATGGCCTGGCCCGCATCGGCATAGCCCTGGAGCGCGATCAGCATCGGAATACCCTCGTCCGGCGAATCCGCCTCCAGCGGAACGGGATATTCCATCTCATACATGGTGTTCCGGGGACGGCGGCTAAAAGAATTGTCCTGAGGCATCGTCTTTGCGCTCCCTTTCTTTACAACGACTGCGGGGCAGCGGGCCGGGGATCTCGGCATTAACCGAGTTCAGGCCAGCCAAAATACGTGGCGGGCTCCGGCGTGGGGAAGTTATCCACAGTCCAAGGCGTGTCCACAGAGCCCTGGCGGTTCTCCTCCGCAGACCAACGCTGCTGCGCTGGGGCTGACCGGGTGATCGAGCACACTTTGTTCATGAGATCACACGATTCACGTCATTCCAACAACAACGACCATCGCAATATTCCCCACGAGACCACCGCCGCGCGGTCCCAGACACCCGGCAATAGGCTGCGGGGCCTACAAGGCGGCGACACCGCACCAACCGGGCAGCGCGACATCTCCCTGGGATCCGACCCCGGGGCTCTGCTCGCAGGGCTACCAGCCATGCTCGGTTTCACACCGCAGGACTCCTTGGTACTCATCGGACTCCAACCGTTCAGCAAGGACGGGCCACCTCGAGGCAGCAACCCGGGTGACCGCGGCACCACACACGCCACCGTCACCTTTCAGGTGGGCCCCGTCGTGAGAGCCGACCTGGACGGTGATAGCACCGAGGAGGCCCTCGACACCTTCTGTGCCGCATTGGGGGCTCCCATCTCGGACACCGTGCCGACGGATCAATGCCCGCAGGTGATCATCCTCGTTATCGGTGGCACCCCGGCCCGCGCCGTCGACGTATTCACTGACACACGCGCCCAACTCGCCCTGGCCGGAATTCCCGTGCACACCAGCCACTGGGCCCAGGAGATCGCAGACCACCAAGAGTGGGCGACATATGACCTCCACACCCAACTATGGGTGGACGAGGGGACCATCCCGGTACAAAGCGCCAACCCAGTAGCCCTCCACGCGGGGGTGACCAATGCCCTGAACTTCGCAGCTCGCGAGGACATGGAATGCTGGCTGGACCAACAGAACCCACCCCTGGCCGGGCAGCCGAACCCGCAGTGCCTGGATGCCGCCCTCCGTCAGTTGTTGGCGAAAACAGAAGAGATAATCGATGGTCTCACCACAGTGGAGGATGCAATGGCAGACCTGGCGCTGCTGAGCGCGATCGCCGGACTCTGCGGCGACCCGCGCAGCCAGGCTTTCCTCATCACCGCATCGATAGGCATGCCTTCGCCCGTCATCCGCTCACTTCTCGCCGCAACTGCGCGCCACACAGCCGGCGACGTGAGAAGCAATGTGCTCTACGTGCTCACCCAGGTACTCGTCGGGAATGGGGAAGGAGTAGTCGCATTCCACACCGCGCGCCGGGCAGTCTGCGAGGCGACCAGCGCCATAGGATGGAAGGATAACCAGGTGCTCGTCATAGCCCTGAAAACCGGCCTCGCGCTCCAGATCGTCAAGGATAAGGTCGCAATCGCCACAGAGGTCCTGAACGGGAAGAACCCGCACGAACACGTCCCGGCCGACACTCGGGAGGCCTTCATGCGGGTGCTTGACTGGGATGCCGTTGAACACCTACGTCACCTCGACACCGAGGGAGGTAAGCTCGCGAAACCTTAGCGGCGGGGAGCGGAGTGGGCCGCATCGCCCAGCGCGGAGGTAAACCGCCAAGCGTCCGACACCACCGTCTTCAGATCCGAGAGTTTCGGCTCCCATCCCAGCTCAGCGATAGCCTTCGCGCTCGAGGCGATGAGCACTGCCGGGTCTCCGGCGCGCCGAGGAGCCTCGATCGCCGGGATCTCGGCCCCGGTGACCTCCCGGCAGGTGTCGATGACCTCCCGGACGCTGAACCCATCACCGCTACCAAGGTTGAAGATCCGGTGCTCGCCGGCCACATTGGACGTCGCAGCCAGCACGTGGGCATCCGCGAGGTCCTTGATGTGGATGTAGTCGCGCACTGCTGTGCCGTCCTTGGTGGGCCAATCGGAGCCGAAGATGCTGATCGACTCGCGGTGGCCCAGAGCGACCTGCAGGACGATCGGGATCAGGTGGGTCTCCACCTCACGGTTCTCACCGAACTGCTGATAGGCGCCCGCGACGTTGAAATAGCGCAGGCTCGTCGCCGCCAGGCCGTAGGCCTTGGCGTAGGAGGAGAGCATGTAGTCGATCGTCAGCTTCGAGGCACCGTAGGGGTTCGTCGGGGCCGTGGGCATGTCCTCCGTAATGGGCACCTGTTCCGGTTCGCCATAGCATGCAGCGGTGGAGGAGAAGACGATGTTCTTCACGCCTGCTTCGCGCATCGCGTCCAGCAGCGTGAGGGTTGTGACGACATTGTGGTGCCAGTAGGCATCCGGCTGCTCCACGGATTCGCCCACGAGAGATCGCGCGGCGAAGTGGAAGACGGCGGCGAAATCGCCATCCGCCAGAACCTTGCTGGCCACATCGGCAATGTCGCCTTCCACGAAGTTCGCCTTCGGGTGGATCGCGGACCGATTGCCGGTGCTCAGGTTATCCACGACGGTGACGTGGAATCCGTTTTCAACGAGGACAGCAGTGCACACGCTGCCCACGTAGCCCGCACCACCGGTGACGAGGACGTTGCTGCCAGGTTCAATTGCGTTGTGTTCAGTCACTGTGGGGGCTTTCTTCAATCGAGGAATGCGAGGTCTGGCGGGGCCGGGAGGCGTCGAGGTGGTTAAGCGCCCGACACGTTGCGTACGCGGACCGCGTGCGCCAGCTCGCTGGGGATAGCGACCTCGGCGGACTCGCCACGCAGAATGAGGTGATCCTCAGTCGGGATGACGGTGACAGTGACACCTGGGAGAATGCCCGCCTGGCGCAGCCGCTTCATCAAGGAGCCCTCGACCTGGACGATCTCGTTAAAGCTGGCGACCACGGCCTCGTGCTCCTCGCCGGTAGCCAGGTCGGCGGCGCGAACCGAATTCGGGTCTTCCGCCACGGCCGTCTGGGCGAAATCCGCATCGTCCGCTGCCTGTTCGGTCAGGAAATTCAGCCCCGGGATGGGGTTGCCGAAGGGGGAGGTGTCGTGCTCGTCGAGAACCTCAACGAGGCGCTGCTCGACCTCGTCACTCATGACGTGCTCCCAACGGCAGGCCTCGTCGTGAACCTTGTCCCACGGCAGGCCGATCACGTCGGTCAGCAGGCGCTCGGCGAGGCGGTGCTTGCGCATCACGGCGGTCGCGAGTGCCCGGCCCTCGTCGGAGAGCTTCAGGGAGCGGTCCTTCTCAATGGAGAGCAGACCATCGCGCTCCATGCGGGCCACCGTCTGGCTCACCGTGGGGCCGGACTGCTCAAGCCGCTCGGCGATCCGGGCGCGCAGCGGCGGGATGCCCTCTTCCTCGAGCTCGTAAATCGTCCGGAGGTACATCTCCGTGGTGTCTACTAGGTCTCGCACCCTACTCGCCCTTTCTCACCTTTCGAGCTGATGAAAGCCTCGAAAAAATCAACGCCTCAACCATACATCCCCGGTCCTGGGGAGTGGCGCACTATACGGCGTATTCGCGGAGCTTGTCCGCGCGCTGGCCCTCCCGTAGCTTCGCCATGACCTCGCGCTCGATCTGGCGCACGCGCTCACGGGAGAGACCGAACTGACGGCCGATCTGGTCCAATGTGCGGGGCAGGCCATCATCGAGGCCATAGCGCAGGGTGATGACATCCTGCTCTCGCTGCTCCAGCGTGGCCAGCACGGAGCGGATGTCGGAGTGGCGCAGGCTGGCGACGACCGCAGCTTCGGCGTCCTCTGCCTCGGAGTCCTCGATGAAGTCGCCCAACGGGGCTTCCTCGTCGGTGCCGACGGGCATGTCGAGGCTCACCGGGTCGCGGGACTGCTTCATCAGCATCTCGATCCGATCCTCCGGGATCCCCGACTCCGCAGCCAGCTCCTCGTACGTCGCCTCACGGCCCAGGTGCTGGTACATCTCGCGCTTGATGCGGGAGAGCTTATTGACTTGCTCCACCAGGTGCACCGGCAGGCGAATAGTGCGCGACTGGTCCGCCATGCCGCGGGTGATCGCCTGGCGGATCCACCAGGTGGCGTAAGTGGAGAACTTGAAGCCCTTCTTGTAATCGAACTTCTCCATCGCGCGGATGAGCCCCAGGTTGCCCTCCTGGATCAGGTCCAGCAGTGGCATGCCACGGCCCGTGTAGCGCTTGGCCAACGAGACCACGAGGCGCAGATTCGCCTCAAGCAGGTGAGTACGTGCGGCCTTGCCTTCGCGTGCCAGGATCTTCACATCGCGCTTCTTCGCACGAGTCAACGGCTCGCCGCTCTTGAGCAGCTGCTCCGCATACAGCCCGGCCTCAATGCGCTGGGAGAGTTCAACCTCGTCCTCAGCGGTCAGCAGGGCAGTCTTACCGATGCCGTTCAGGTAGACGCGGACGAGGTCGGCCGAAGGGTTCTCGTTATTGCCTCGGCGCCGACGGCGGTCAGTATTCTGCTCCTGCTGCGAAGAATCATCCTTGGCGGACGTCGCGCGGGCGGAATCACTGCCGCTGGTGGACTTGCTCATGCAGTTAGGTCTCCTCTTGAGCTCACGATGGGCATCCGACGGGGCGCTATTTTTGAGGCGCTAATACAACCAACGGCCGAGGCTCGGGTTTTGTTCCCAGGCCCAGACCAACCGTCGGGGCGGAGAACGCCTACACCCCACAAACGGGGCTAGCTACCCCAAGCATCGCCTGCCTAACACTCGACCAACACGGTATAGGGCCCCTCGTTGACTGAGCTGACCTGCATATCAGCCCCGAACTCGCCAGTTTCAACGTGGATCCCACGGTCCCGAAGCCCCTGGACAATGCTTTCAATCACCGGCTCCGCAGCCGGTCCCGGCATCGCCTCCGACCAGCTGGGGCGCCGACCCCGCTTCGTCTTTCCCATCAGGGTGAACTGGCTGACCACCAGCACGGAACCGCCCACCTCCTCAACCGACAGATCCCGTTGACCACCCCACGGCTCACCCGAGGCAGGGAACAACCGCAGCTCCGCGATCTTGCGCACCATCGTCTCCCAGGCGTCGGCGGCGTCGTCCTTGCCGCTGCCGATGAGGGCAAGCAACGCCGGACCGGAGACCTCACCGACCCGACGGACCTCACCGGATTCATCTCGGACGTCGACGCTGGCCTGGCTCACCGTGCTGATAACTGCCTTCATGGTCCTCCTCTTAACCTTCTGCCCAGTCGACCAGACTGCTCGGTACCACGATGCCGTGGCGTACGAGGTCGACGATGATCCCCAGCATTCTCTCCGCCAGGACTTCCTCATAATCTTCGCCTGCAGCACCCAGGTCCTCGCCCTCGGCAGGTCCAGTCACAGCGGCATAGAGACCCAGCACATCCTCCAGAGCCAAGCCCTCCGGATTCAGACCCGCGAGGATGGATTCCACCGCGGCATCGATCTCATGCGTCCACGCCGGACCGTCCGTCCTGGCCAGGCGCAGACACAGCTCCCGGAACCCCTGCCCGGCCTCCGCATCGGCCTGCCGTACCAACTCGGTGGCCACCCCCGGGCGCACGGCAAACCGCTCGCCCAGGACATCCTCGGCGGAGACATCGGTCAGCCACTGACTCCGGATGAACCACTCAGCCACCTCAGCACCCAGCGGGGTACCCGGCACCATGGTGTCGGGCAGCTGCTCGACGGTGACCTCCGTGGAGCCATCAATCGCACGCAGGTGGGCAAAACCCAAGGCAATATGGCTGACCCCGTTCTCAGCCAGGTAGTCAAGCCACTGCCCAGCCTTCCGCCGGCCAGCCGGGGAGCGTGGGTCAATACCCTCGTCGCTCAGCCACGTCGTCACGTAGGTCTCCGGGTCCACATACTCCCGCACGAGGCCGTAGGCACGCACCCCCTCCGCCGGCAGCCAACGCCCCATCTTCGACGCCACGGAATCCTCGGCGGACACCGCCCAAGAGCACAGAATATGCGCCGTGCCGCCGGGGGAGAGATGCTCAGGAGCATGGGAGACTACGAGCTCGGTCGCACGGTCCAAGCCCAGCCCAGAATCGCGGTAAACATGCCCGACCTCCGGGGGCTGGACCACAAAAGGCGGATTCGACACGATGAGGTCGAAGCGCTCACCCGCCACGGGCTCGAACCAGGACCCCTCCCGCCACTCGATGCCGCTCGCGGAGGCTGCCTCAGCCGTGGAGAACTCGCCTCGTGCCTGGTCGAGCTGCGTGCCATTGACCGCGGCGAAGTCTAACGCTCGGCCACTAATATCCGTCCCCACCACCTGCGCCTCGGGGTAGGCCAATTGCAAGGCCAAGCTCAGCGCCCCGCCACCGCAACCCAGGTCCAGGATCCGCCGTGGGGAGGGCAGCCACGGATTGTCCGCCGGCGGGATGGCCCGAAGCAGCGACCGGGGAGCGTTGCCCAGGCCCGGCACGTGATCGTCCGGGGTGGGCTCCTGCGGCCACAGGCCAGCGTCCGGATCCGACGCGAGCAGGAATTCTCCACCCAGGCCTGATGCATCGCCATCCGCATCACCGAACAGGTGTGGGAAGGAGTACGGGCGGATATCCACCCGCAACTGCAGCTCATCCGCACTACCGGGCAGAGAGGTGATCAGGCGGGCGTCGATGGCGCGCCGGGTGAGGTCTGTGCCGATGAGCTCCTGCCACGTCGCCAAGGCAGCCGGTTCCCGCAAGACGAAAAGCTCCACGAGTTGGGCAGTACCCGCGGCGCCGGGGGAGCTGCGCCGGCTATAGGCGCGGACCGCGCGTAGCGCTCCGGCAGGGTTGGCGAGGTTGAGAGCGCGGAGGCCAGCCTCGCCCAGGACGCCCTCGAGCAGGGTGGTGCTGAGTCCGCGTTCACGGGCAACGGCGAGCAGGCCACCGAGAGCCTCGCGGGCGGGCTGGGAGGTCAGTTGCATGCTGGAAGGGTGGGTTGTCACTGCGGGGTGTGCCTTCTTGTCTCGGTTGTGGTTGGGAACTGGCTCTTCGTGTCGCCGCTGAAGCAATGATCTCTTCGCGGGCGCTGGGGCAGTCGCAAGCTGTACGTCCCCCGTGGTGATGGCCGGGCTAGTCCTCGGACTCGTGGTCAATGACGGGGTGGCGGTCGGTGGAGTCCACCTCGCTGGGCTCCAGCTGCCGCTGTGGGTTCGTTGCCTGAGAGAGCTGTGAATTGGCCATCGCCGCCCGGTTGGCCCGCACGAGGCCAGGCTTATAAACCTTTTCCGACTCCTTGGTGGCTTCCCCGGACTCGTTGGCGAGCATGACCGCGACCCAGGGCAGCGGAACACTGATGAACGCCACCACCGCGCCCAACATCAGGTTGTTGGTGACCCACAGCAGGATCACGGCCAGGACAAGCACCGGGATGCGTGCAATCTGTAGCCCCAAATAGAGGCGACGCCGGTGGTGCCAGTCCTCCAGCTGCGACTTCTTCGCATCGGTGATCCGGTCTACCCGCTTGCCAGGTCGGCGGAAACGGCGCACCCCGGTGGCTGAACTGCCCCGGGCGCGACCGGCACGTTTCTCTGCTGCTGACATACCGTCTACGGTAGTACGAGAGTCAATTGTGGGAAGCCCTCAGGGGCAAGATGGAGGATTGTGAGCGCCACGAGCACCAGCACGCTGGAACGTCCGAAGGTTGATGAGCGGGAGCAGACCCAGGACGACACCCCAAAGTTTTTCCACTACGTCAAGAAGGACCAGATCGTGGAGTCGGCGGTCATGGGCCGGCTGGTGGTTGCACTGTGCGGTGAGACCTTCCCGGTGACCAAGCAGGCAAAACCGGGTTCCCCGGTGTGCCCGGAGTGCGAGGAAATTTACCAGAGCCTGCGTAAGAAGTAGGTCCGATCCAAGGTGAAAAGAACCCTCCGTGCCTGGCAGCAGGAGGCCCTGGACCTCTACCAGGAGCAGCAGCCGCGGGACTTCCTTGCGGTCGCAACCCCGGGTGCCGGTAAGACCACCTTCGCCCTGACGCTGGCGTCGATGTTGCTGGAGAAGCGCGTTGTCCAGCGACTCGTCATCGTGGTTCCCACCGAGCACCTGAAGGTCCAGTGGGCGCTCTCCGCCGCTGCCATGGGGATTGCCCTCGACGCTGAGTTTTCCAACTCCTCGCCATTCAACAACGCCTTCGACGGCGTGGCCGTGACCTATGCCCAGGTCGGCATGAAGCCCACCAAGCACTATCAGGTCGCCACCGCCCAGAAGACTCTGGTGATCCTCGACGAGATCCACCACGCGGGTGACGCGAAGAGCTGGGGAGACGGCGTGCGCTTGGCTTATGCCCACGCTGAGCGTCGACTGGCGCTGACCGGTACCCCGTTCCGCTCCGACGATGCGCAAATCCCCTTCGTGGACTACATCGAGGTGCCGGGCACCGACGGCGCGCTGGAATCGCGTGCGGACTATACCTACGGGTACTCGGAGGCCCTGCGCGACGGCGTGGTCCGGCCGGTGGTTTTCATGGCCTACTCCGGCCACGCCCGGTGGCGCTCCAGCGCGGGCGAGGAGTTCGAAGCCCGGCTGGGTGAAACACTTACCCCGGAGCAGACCGCCCGCGCATGGCGGACGGCGCTGGACCCGAAGGGGGAGTGGATCCCCGCGGTCTTAAAGGCCGCCCACACCCGCCTGCTGAAGCTGCGTACCCACATCCCGGACGCCGGCGGTCTCGTCATCGCGACCGACAAGACGACCGCCCGCGCCTACGCCAAGATCCTGTCGACGATCAGCAGCACCCCGGTCACCGTCGTGCTTTCCGACGAGGTCGGTGCCTCCGACCGCATTAAGGAGTTCTCGGCCAGCCAGGACGAATGGATGGTCGCGGTGCGCATGGTCTCGGAGGGCGTGGACGTGCCCCGCCTGGCGGTGGGTGTTTATGCCACGAGCGCTGCGACCCCGCTGTTCTTCGCGCAGGCGATTGGTCGCTTCGTCCGTTCCCGCCGTAAGGGCGAGTCCGCCAGCGTGTTCCTGCCCAGCGTGCCGGTGCTGTTGGATCTGGCGTCCAAGCTGGAAAAGCAGCGCAACCACGTGCTGGGCGCGCCGAAGAAGGACGAGGAAGGCTGGGACGATGAACTGCTGGCCCAGGCCAATCGCGAGGAGAACGAGCCGGACGAGCTGACGACCTACGAGTCCGTCGGCGCGGAGGCCGAGCTGGACTCCTTGATTTACGACGGCTCGACCTACGGCACGACCACGCTGGCCGGTTCCGCGGAGGAACAGGATTACCTGGGTCTGCCGGGGCTGCTGGACGCGGAGCAGATGCGCACCCTGCTGAAGCAGCGGCAGGCCGACCAGGTCGAGGCACGCGCCCGCGAAGCCGAGGAGCGTAAGCGCCGGGAGGCCGAAGAGCGGCGCAGCGGCGGGGCTGCCGGTGGAATGAGCGGCGCGGAGGCGCACCGTCGCCGCGTTGCCAGCGAGGAGCTGCCCGCCCTGCGCAAGGAGCTCAACGCGCTGGTGAACATGACCGCGGCACGAACCGGTAGACCACAGGGCGCGATCCACAACGAGGCTCGCCGCAACTGCGGTGGGCCCCCGACGGCGCTGTGCACCGCTGAGCAGCTGCGAGACCGCATCGCCTACCTGCGCGACTGGTAGGCTGTGCCCTCATGCCGGGTACACCGCAGCCCGGGAAGGGCTATTAGATAAATTCCGAGAAAGGATCGTTGAGGCGAGATGGCGAAGAAGAATCCTGCTGGTGGCCAGCCGGCCGTACCGGCCCGCGCACCCCAGGTAGCCAGCCGGATGTCGCTGGCCGCGCTGATCCTGGGAGTGCTTGCCCTCCCGGCTGGCCTGCTCCCGCTAATCGGCATTTTTGTGGCGATGATGGCGCTGGTCGTGGCGATCGTTGCCCTCATCCGGGCGAACCGCCACGGCACGGCGCGAACCTACCCCATCGTGGGGCTCGTGCTCGCGATCCTCGCGATGGGTCTTGCGCTGATCACCACGAAGGTGGCCACCGAGTTTCCGGAGCAGTGCCAGGGGCTCAGCGACGAGGAGCTTACCCAGTGCGTCAAGGAGCGCCGCGAAAACTAGGGGACAGATAGAGATAAAAACAACCGCCGGGTTTCCCGCCGGTTGTTTTCTTTTCCGGCCCCGCTATTGGCGGGCACGGCGTGTGGGTTAGTCCAGGTAGTCCCGCAGAACCTGGGAGCGGGATGGGTGGCGCAGCTTGGACATCGTCTTCGACTCGATCTGTCGGATGCGCTCGCGGGTCACGCCGTAAACCTGGCCGATCTCGTCCAGGGTGCGCGGCATGCCGTCGGTCAGGCCGAAGCGGAGCTTCACCACGCCGGCCTCACGCTCGGAGAGGGTGTGAAGGACGTCCTGCAGCTGATCCTGCAGGAGCGTGAAGGACACCGCGTCCACCGCGATGACTGCCTCGGAGTCCTCGATGAAGTCGCCCAGCTGGGAATCGCCCTCGTCGCCGATGGTCTGGTCCAGGGAGATTGGCTCGCGGGCGTACTGCTGGATCTCCAGCACCTTGTCGACCGTGATGTCCATCTCGCGGGCAAGTTCCTCCGGGGTGGGCTCGCGGCCAAGGTCCTGCAGCAGCTCGCGCTGAATGCGGCCGAGTTTGTTGATGACCTCCACCATGTGGACCGGGATGCGAATCGTGCGCGCCTGGTCGGCCATCGCACGCGTGATCGCCTGGCGGATCCACCAGGTGGCGTAGGTGGAGAACTTATAGCCCTTGGAGTAGTCGAACTTCTCCACCGCGCGGATCAGGCCCAGGTTGCCCTCCTGGATCAGATCCAGGAAGGCCATGCCACGGCCGGTGTAGCGCTTGGCCAGGGAGACCACGAGGCGCAGGTTCGCCTCCAGCAGGTGGTTCTTCGCCTTGCGGCCGTCGCGGTCGATCTCGCGCAGGTCGCGACGGTTCATGGGGGAGAGGCGTTCGCCGGACTCCTTGATCTGCTTCAGCCGGTAGTTCGCGTACAGGCCAGCCTCGATGCGCTTGGCCAGCGAGACCTCCTGCTCGGCGTTCAGCAGCGCGACCTTACCGATTTGCTTCAGATAAGCGCGGACGGAGTCCGCCGAAGCGGTCAGGGCTGCGTCGCGGCGGGCCTGGCGCAGGGCGGCGGACTCGTCCTCGTCCCACACGCTATCGTCGCGACCGTCCTTCGAGGTCGAGGACTCCTCTTCTTCGTCGTCCTCGTCTTCTTCCTCGTCGTCGGCGTCGTCCTCATCCTCGAGGTCGTCGTCCAGATCCTCGTCGAGGCCCTCATCCAGGTCCTCGTCGATGTCCTCCAGATCCGGTTCGACGTCGTGGTCGAACTTGTCGTCGACGTCCTCCGGATCCTCGTTGGCGGTGACCTCGGCGTCCTTACTCTTCGCCTCGATCTGCTCCTGCTTCTTCGCAGCAGCCGTCGCCTTGGTCGCCTTCTTTGCGGTCTTCTTGGCTGTCTTTTTCGCCGACTTCTTGGCAGCCTTCTTCGCCGTCTTCTTCGCGACCTTGCGGGTAGCCTTCTTGGCCGCCTTCTTTGCGGTCTTCTTCGCGACCTTCTTCGGCTCTTCGGCTGCCTCCTCCGAGGGAGACGCCGCCGTGTCTGCGGTGGCAGCTGCGACCGTGGTCTTCTTCGCGGCGGTGGCGCTCGTTACCTTCCGGGCCGTGCGGTTGACCGCCTTACGGGCCGTCTTCTTGGCGACTTTCCGTGCAGCAGTGCCAGACGTCCCGCTTGCGTCCTGGACGCTATTACCGCTGGTGGTCGAGTCTTGAGAAGCCACAGAAGCCCTTTCGGTCGGGGATTGTTGCAACGTACGGTGGTGATCGCCGGGAAGAGCCGACGAGCGCGCTGTACGTTTAGGAAGGTCACCCGCTTGGGGGTTTCCTGCCAGTCGCTATCCAAACTACGTTTGCTCGCCGTTTCCTGGTGGATAGCGACCAGGAAACGACGCATTCAGTTCTACTCGCCAGCATACGTCCACCAACGAGTTCGTGTCGGTGGCGTACAACCGACCCGGTCCACCGGGCGGTGTTCTACTGGCGAGCAGTTTCTCTGAGCAGCTGAAATGCTGGCTCTGGCGCTCAAGCGCCCAACGGCCGACAATTATAGCCAAGCTTTATGGCTCATGCCGTCTAGGGGCGCAGGTCCCAGGCAGCGGCGAGCCCTGCCCCAATAACGCCGGCGCTGTTGAAGTGGCGAGCGATGCTCACCCGGACCGAAGGCTCCTCGAGGTTAAGCATTGGCAGCCACCGTTCTGCCTCGGCGGAAATCCCGCCACCGAGGATCAGCTCCTGGGGGCGCAGCAGTGCGACATAGGTATTGAGTACTGTGCTCAACCGGCCCGCCCACTCGGGGAACGTGAGGTTTTGGCGGGCCTTCACCACGGCCGAGGCCCAACGCTCCGCTTTACTGGGGGAACCGTCGTCGGTCAACACCGTCAGGTGGCCCAGCTCGGTATTGGGGTACAGCCTCGCGCCACGGAAGAGCGCAGAGCCGATCCCAGTGCCCAAGGTCAGGAAAAGCCGGCTGTATTCCGGGTCGGCCGCCTCGTCGGCGCTAAACGGGCCACATTCAGAAATCCCAGCAGCGTCGGCGTCGTTGAGGAAGAACCACTCCACCTGGAGGGCGGAAGACCCCGATGCGCCACCCGATAACGCCTGTCGCAGGGCCTCGTCGAAAAGCGCAGCGGGACGGGTACCGACCCACGACGGCGCGATATTCGCTGCGGTGCGTGCCTCCTGGTTGGTCACCACGCTGGGAATGGCGACGCCGATCCGCAGCGCACGGAACCAGCCTGGGCTAGCAGGCGTGGTGAGCGCCGCGCCCACCTCCTGGGCGAGTGCCTGCGTTGCGAGAGCTGCGGCGGCGCCGGCAACCCTTTCGGGCGTGGCCGGTTGGGGAGTAGGGACGGTGAATCTTTCCCCGACGACGCAGTGGGAGCGGGTGTCGACGAAGCCTGCTTTGATCGCGGACCCACCGACGTCGATTCCCACGGTGATTCCGGCCCATTCGGCGCTACTGGCCTGCTCGGTGCTCATGGGTCTGAATGCTACACATCAGTGGTATCTGTGGAGGCATGACCGAGACCTTGTTGCTTGATAAAACCACCACCGACCACGCTCCGGCGGTAATCCCCGGCGGGGCGAGCGTGAACGAGCTGCAAGCCGCGGCTGAAGAGGTCGCGGCACTCGCCGCTGCCTTGGTGTTGCGCACTCGCCGGGAACGCACCGATGGTGAGGCGGTGGCGGGCTCCATCATCGAGCTGATGGGTTCGGCGATGCCGGTGGCTCAGACCAAGTCTTCCGCAGTCGACCCCGTCACCGAAGCAGACCGCGC